>JADLGB010000114.1 GCA_020849535.1 Candidatus Hydrogenedentota bacterium | reverse complement strand
TTGTGAATCGGACCCGGCATGATCCCGACCTTGCACTGGCCCGGCGTAATGAGACCGGGGCAGTTGGGCCCGATCATCCGAATGCCCTTTGCCGTGAGCGCTTCGTACGCTTCGAGCACGTCCAGCGTCGGGATGCCCTCGGTGATGACCACGAGCATCTTGAGTGGCGCTTCCGCGGCGGATAGCATGGCGGCCTTGGCGAATTTCGCGGGCACGTACATCACCGACACATCCGCGCCGGTCGCGGCGACGGCGTCCTTGACGGAATCAAAGACCGGTACATCGAAAATGGTCTGGCCGCCCTTGCCCGGCGTCACCCCGCCCACGATCTTGGTGCCGTACTGGATCATCTGCTCCGTATGGAACGAGCCATCGCGCCCGGTGATGCCCTGGACGATGACCTTGGTATTCGCGTCGATCAGGATGCTCACGCCGTACCTCCAATCCGGGCGGCCTTGGTAGCGCCTTGTTCCAAGGTGGCCGCGGAAATCAGTTCCGTCCCTTCGAGCAGTGCGCGGCCTTCCGCCTCGTTTGTGCCGATGAGCCGCACAATGATTGGGACCGGCACTTCGAACTCCTCCAGAGACGCGAGAATCCCGCGCGCGATATCGTCGCAGCGCGTGATGCCCCCGAAAATGTTGATGAGGATTACCTTCACGTTCGGATCCTTGAGGATCATCTTGAACGCGGTGACGACCTTCTTCGGATTCGAGCTGCCGCCCACGTCGAGGAAGTTCGCGGGGTCGCCGCCGAAATGCTTGATCGTATCCATCGTCGCCATGGCGAGGCCGGCGCCGTTCACCATGCAACCGATCGAGCCGTCGAGCCGGATGAAGCTCAGGCCCTCTTCCTTGGCGTTCAACTCGTCGGCGTCCTCGGAGTCCATGTCGCGCAGGGCCACCAGTTCCGGGTGGCGGAACAGGGCGTTATCATCCAACAACACCTTCGCGTCGAGGGCAACCACCTTCCCTTTGCCGTCCACGATGAGCGGATTGATCTCAACCAGCGAGCAGTCCTTCTCGACGAAGAGGCGGGCCATCTTCGCCATGATGTCCGCGGCCTGCGCGGCCTGATCCGCGTGGGAGAATAGTTTCGCGGTGAAATTGTGGAACTCGAGTCCTTTCGCAGTCGCCAGATGTGCCGCGGGCACTTCGAGCCGCAGGATCTTCTCCGGCGCTTCTTTCGCGGTGACTTCGATCTCGACGCCGCCGTCCGCGCAGCCGATGAACACGGCCTTACGGGCACCACGATCGATGAGAATGCTGAGGTAGACCTCCTTGGCGATGTCCGCCGCGGGCGTCACGAGCAACTGCCGGACCGGCAAGTCCTTGATGGTGAGGCCGAGAATCTTCTCCGCGGTGGGTCCGACGTCTTCCTGCTTGGTCACGACCTTGACACCGCCTGCCTTGCCGCGGCCGCCGACATGAACCTGCGCCTTCAACACCACCGGAAGACCCATGGCCTCCGCGGCCGCCACGGCCTCGTCCGCCGTGCGCACAGCCTGGCCGTCGGGCGTGGGGATTCCGTATTCGCGGAACAGGCCCTTCGCCTGATACTCGTGAATCTTCATGTGCTACCCTCTCATGGATTGGCCCCGGCGTCACTGGCAACACGGGACAGCGGTGTTGCGGTCGTTGGGGATATGCGGGGCGGCCACCAGCCACCTTCACAGGATACGGGAGAATACCGGCTTTCCGGTGCACATTTCAAGCTAAATCCGGTAGTTGAATGGGACTGACACCGTCTTTCGCGTAGGCTCTGCGGAGCGAAACACGGTGTCTGTCCCTCGCCCGTTAGACAACCTACACGCGCGTCGCTGGCTGGTCCACAGCCGCGGCCCTCGCCTCTGGTGCTTCCGTCTTTCCCGCGGCCAACTCGCCGCGGAGCGATTCGATCGCCTGTGCGGCGGCGAGGGCGTCTTGCAGGGCCTTGCGCTCCGGGGCGAAGGCGATTCCCCCGGCGAGCAGCGAGGTCCGCAAGTCGCGCGTGGCACGAGCGCGGGCCGACCACGCGAAGAAACGCGACAGCGTCGACAGCACCAGCAGTTCTACCCCCAGCAGAATCGCCAGCACCGTGCCTGCGTGCAGGAAGTAGTCGCCGGTCAGCGTGATGCCCGCGAAGTAGAAGTTCACGATGCGGTACCCGGCGTACGCCACGAAGGCAACGGGCAAGGCATCCACCAGCAACGTCGCGGGCCAACTGGTGAGCAGGCGCGCCCGCGCGACGATGCGGTCGCGCGCGGGGCCCCGCAGCAGCACGGCGAGCCGGTGCCGCACGTTCTCGGCAAAGGCGTTAAACCCCGCATCCGGGTTTACGTGCGCAAAGCCCGCCCGCGCGAGGTGCACGGCGAGTTCGCTGTGGTATTGCCCGTAGCAGTCGCGCACGTCCGGCGTCACGATATCGACATCATCCGTCAGCAAACTCTGCTCCGAGAGCAAGGCCACGGCTTGGCGTCCGGCGGATTCGCGCGGGATCCAGCGGAGCATACCCGCCATGCGCGCGGGCAACGTGCGCAACGCTTCGAGCACGCGGTAGGCGGTCCACACGACTCCCTTCGCGCGCAGGCTCACTTCACGGCCCAACGCGAAATTCCAGAGATGCGGTTCCGCGAACAGGCGGCTGCCGATCCGCGCGCAGGTTTCCTTCGTGGCCTTTTTGTCGCATTCGCTCAGGTGGATTCCAAGTGCTTCAAGGTTCTCGGCGCGCGCGCCGACGCGTTCGTGCAGCGTCGCCAATGTCTTCGCGAGTAATCCGAATGCGTTCGATCGCTTGATCCGCCGCACCTGTTCCGTCGACAGCTCGTGCCGGAGATAGGCCTCAAGCCGCGGAAAATCGAACTCGTCATGCCCCGCCAGGCGACCGGTCAGTTTCCGGTCCAGCGTCCTGCGCGCGGTGACGCGGAAATACTCGCGCGGCGCGAAACCCTGCTCGTGCAGGCGCGCGAGCCAATGCTCGCGAATGCTCTCCGCCTCGGTATCGGCCTTGGTCTCCACGCACACCAGCGTGCGCTCCTCGCGCAGCGGGCGCAGCAGCGACCATGTCGCCTCGTCGAGGTATTTTTCGGGGCTCCCGCAAATCATGATCAAGTCGCATTGCGTCAACGCGGCCACGACCATATCGCGATGATGGCGCGCGATCGTGTCGGAGTCGGGCGTGTCGATGATGACGAGATTCTCGAGCGCGGACCCATAGACGCGGTTCCATTCCGCGGGCCCGAAGGCCGCGCCGGGCGGCTGGTACACGCAGGGCACCGAAGTGCAGGGCCGGTACTCGGAGGTCGCGGCCAACTGGTCTCCCGCGAGCGCGTTCAGGAATGTGGATTTGCCCACGCCCGACCCGCCGACCAGCGCCACCACGAGCAGATCGTCGAGGCGCATCTCGCGTTCGCGCAGCTCGTGCAGGCGCGTGCGCAACAGCGGTATCTCGTCGCGCAGGGGACGCCACGGGCCATCGTAAGCGGCCAGCTCGTCGAGCCGCGCGAGTATGGAACTCAGGTTGCTTGACACGGTTCCAGCCACCTCCTCAGTTCGGCCATAGTCTCGCCTTCGAATGGTTCCAAGGCCTGATGCAACCGTTCGAGCGCGGGCGTGGTGATGTGTTCGAGCAACGCGGTCTCGAGCGCGCGCTGCTGATCCGCACGCCACGGCGACAGGAAGTCGAACAGCGCGTCGCCGAACTGGTACTCGATGACCCGCGCTACAAACTGCTCCACGATAGGCCCCGCCACGACGACGGTCTCCGCGACACCGAGTCCGCCCGTGTGCAACGAAATGGGCACCGCGATCGCCGCGGGCGTGATCGCGAGGATGCCGTCGAGCGCTTCGAGCACGCGTCGGCGGCCCTTATGATCGTGCCACCAAGTATCGAGCACGCCGTACGCGTGCCGCCGGAATTCTTCGGATACACTCTCCGTGCGTAGCGTCTGGCGCACGACCGCTTGGACTGCCGGCTCGACATCAAGGTTTTGCAGCGGTGCGTCGAGCAAATGAGCTGCGGGCTCGCGCAGGTTGCGCGCCGTCTCGATATAGCCCGCCGCGAGATCGCGCGCGATGCGCTCGATCGCACGCGCATGCGCCTCGCGGATATCCGCGTCGGTCTCGCGTGACGGCGGCGCCTCGAGTACCGCGCGGCGTCTGAACGCCCCCGCGATGCTGCGGCCCATCGCCGACACGCCCTTAACAAGAGTCTTACTACCCTGTCCAATCCAGCGGAACACGGGACCACGCTTGGTCTGCACGTATTCGTGGAACAGGCCGCCGACCTCCGCGCCGGGCGCGGGATCGTAGTGTTGGGCCTGGCCCGCGGCGCGCGCCTGCAAATCGGTGGCAACCGAGCGCAACACCGCGCCGACGGCTTCCGCGTGCTCGAGAAACTCCCCCGCGCGCATCGCGAAATGGCGAACGGTCGAGTGGTACACGCGCTGCTTGATCGCGGGCACATCGAGTTGCTCCAAGAACTCGAGCAGGTGCGTCGTGCCATCCAGCGAGGCGATAGGCTGATCCAGCTTCGAGGAAAGCCCAAAGTCGTGGGGTACCACAAATACGGGACCTTCGCAGCCCGTGTCCAGGCAGAACTCCTCGAGCTGGCGGCATGCCACCGCGTAGTCGTTCTCGGGATTGGCCTTGTTCATCACCGGCACCACCACGCGCCCGGAGTCCACGGCGTGGCGGAAGAATCCCACCACGCGGTCGTCCTTGTACTTCTCCGCGGTCAGCACCGCGACGAGCACGTCGCCCGCCGCGCGGATGTTGTCCGCGACTTCCCAGTGCTCGCGCTCGATCGAATCCACGTCCGGTGTGTCGAGCAGCACGAGACGGCTGGGCAAGGACTCGACCGCGGTCACGTAGAGCGCATCCGGCGGGGTGTCGCGCTTGATGGCGTCCTCGGCGTCGGTCAGGAGGTTGGGTTCAAACTCCGGCACCAACTTGCCCGCGAGACATTCCTCCACCCGCGCCGCACTGGCGGCCAGCACGGGACGCCGCGTGGCCGCCGCCGTGGCCGTCATCGGGCTGATGGCGCGGCCCGCCAGGAGATTGAAGACCGTCGATTTGCCTGTGTTCGTGCCGCCCGTGACCGCCGCGATGAGGCAGCCCTCCCCCGCGAGATGCGGCACGAGCTTGTACGCGAGCAGGTTGGCCCAGTCCTCCGCCCCGGCGAACACCGTTTCGCCCAGGAGCGTATCGGCGTCCAGCGCGGAACGAAAGCGGCGCAGCGCCGCCTCGAATCCCGCCAAGGCTTCTCCCAGACCATCGTTGTTCACAAATTGACTCCACGTGCCACCAAGGCCCATACCCGGTCCACGCTACAGGTCAAAGGGCCTGAATATCAACGTGGGAAAGCCACTCCTGGCAGGCGGGCTTCCGTAGGGCGGGATTGACTCCCGCCTTCTTCCCGCAGGTTGTGAACAGGCGCTCCCTTGCCAAGATGGGCGGGAACAAATCCTGCCCTACGCTCGGAGCGTACTTTGAGCAGGAGCAACGGCGTGTCAAATACAGGTTTCACAATGGCTTGTGGTTGATGGGCGGGGCGTTTTCCATGCCGCTCAAGCGACCCTGCGGTCGCAAACTCTCATATGAATAGAGTGGAGGCAGAAATCGTCTAGAATTGGCTGGGATTCTCAGGCGAGATTTTCGAGATTCGGCCCGCAAAAGGGAAATTCCGGGTATTCATGCCCGGGTCCGGTGTAGCGGGCCGGAGGGCGGAAACCCGCGATTTTGGGCGTTTCTGGACCCATGAGGAAGGTTCAGGGAACCAAACGGCCTATTGACGGATTTTCATCCTCATGCTAGTATGAAATGACAGGTACGAGGTAAGTCGGTTTTTGACAGTTTTCTCTAAGCGGTGCACAGAGCCCGGCAGAGGCCGGGCTTGGGTGAGGAGAGAACCTCGTAGCGGTCCCAACCTACCAGGAGAGCCAAAAGTGGCCGTCTATCATTACACCGGAGTGCTGGCTACCGATCACGACCGAATTGAGTCTGGAGCGGTTGTAGCCGACTCGGAAGAGGCAGCACTGGAAAAGCTCCGTAAGTACCGGGTTGAAGAGGTCAAACTGAAGAAAGTGGTCGGTCCGTCCGGCTTTTTCATGGGTTTCACGGCGAACGTGAAGTAGTTGAACGGCGCGGCCGGGCGATAGTTCGGCCGCGCCACCTTCCTCGCCCGCGATTCCAGGCGGGCGCGTCTATCCTTTTGTTCCTGACGTCATTCTCTGTCCCGTCAGGGGGGGTCGCGAAATCCGGACTAGCTGATCCGGGTCATCGATTCCGGAGAGCGGTTCGCGTCGATCATTTTCAGCAACTCTCTCATTAAGTCATTGTGTTTCAAAAACATGCACTTTGTGAAGAGGTGGCAGGTGTCGCATTCCTTCATTTTCTCTTCATCGATTCTGAGGTAGTGCTGCTTTGAATGATCGCGGATGCGAATCGACATGTTCGCCAATTGTCCAAAGCACTCTTTCATCGGCGGTTGCGCCATCGTGAACTCCTTTCCATGACCGGCAAAGCGGGCCGAGTCTCCCGCATTGGAATGCGGTATCCTCTACCCCGATTGTGCACGGGCGGTATGGGGCATGGCAAGCGCCGCCGCGAGCACATCCACCGCGTGGGCTCCGGCCACGCGCAGAGCCGAGGCACATTCAGCGACGGTGCCGCCCGTTGTGATCACATCGTCCACGAGGAGCACCGTCTTTCCTTGGACGTCCCCGTCTGGGCGTACCGCGAACGCGCCCTGCACGTTCGCGCGGCGTTCGGCCTCGTTTCCGAGCTTGCTTTGAACGCGCGTGGGCCGAATACGCTCCAAAGATTCGTCCAAACGTGCACACGGGAATACTGGTAGCAGCTCCTTGGCGAGCAGTTGTGACTGGTTGAACCCGCGTGTCCTCCGCCGCACGCGGTGGAGCGGCACCGGCACGAGCAGGTCGTACGCGGCGCAATCCAGTTCCTCCCGGGCGATATCCCCCATCAACTCCCCGAGCGGCCCCGCCAAGCGGGGTTTGTCGTGGAACTTGAGCAGTTTGACGGCCTCCTCCACCGCGCCCTCATAGACCGCCGCCCCGAGGATGCGGCGGTAGGGGCGGTCCCATGGCGTGGCGCTGCACG
>JADLGB010000113.1 GCA_020849535.1 Candidatus Hydrogenedentota bacterium | reverse complement strand
TTGTACCCTTTCACTTCCTCCATGACGTCCAGAAGACCGTCCGGGTCGCCGTCACCCGTGAGGAGCCAGCGACGGTACTTGTGGTAAACCGCGTCCCGCATGACCGCGTAGTCTGCGCGAATGAGGTATTCGCTGTACTGCCGCTCGACCTTGTCCGAGATTTGCGCGGGGTTCCCGCCGGACATCCGCGAACTGCTCCCGATCCCGCGCCCCCGCCAGCCTCCGGCTGAACGTCGGGTCCCGGTCCCCCGCATACGGGTCATTCGGATCCCCCCAATACGGCGACATTAGCCGAGGCGCAATCGCCCGCTGCGCCGGCGTGTTCGGGTTCGTGTACACCGCCCGCCTCCGGATGACCGTCGAGCCACTATTTCGGGAAGCCATCGCCACGTCCCTCCACCGGCGCATTCACCTGCACGGCCGCGCCTGCTTGAAAAACCGCTAACGTTCTCAGCACGTTCACAACGGCGTCGCGGGTGCCGGAATCCATAATGGGGCAACCCTCCCAAGCGGCTGTACGGATTTTGACGACATCAATCGCTGCACGAAGAATTTCCGCCTCGACCCGGTTCAGGTCCTCTGGTGAGAGTTGTGCGGTTGTTCCACTAAGTCTCTGGAGGATGACATCCCGGATAGAGTCGAGTAGCCCTTCAATCGCTGGCGCCACGTCCACGGTGTGATGCGCGCCCTTACGCAGGCCGCCAATGCGTTGCTCCATCACCGACTCGAATCGCACGGCCCAACCGCGACCCACGCGATAAGCCCCAGAAAGACGGCCCGCGCGCGCCGCGCGGCGTAACGTCTCGACATGTCTACCGAGCAAGTTTGCCGCCTCACTCAGCGTCAAGTCCGCGTTTAGCACGTGGTGTCCTCCGTAGTTGCGTTGCACTACATTTGACAACACATTGGCGCTATTGGAAACGATAAATGTGTCCGGATGCCTGGCATTCGGACTGGTGTAGTCCCGATGCTCAGCATCCGGACAAAAAAGGAGGGATCTGAAGACTACCGCCTGAAGTCCCCGCGGTTCTCGAGTTCGGCAATTCGCTCATAGATGAGGGTTTTTCCACATCCGGGCTTCTTCCCTGACCGCGCATACTTGTCACGCAGAGATTTCGCGACCTCGCTTATTAATACCTTCATTGATTTCGGACATTCTGCCCCGTTCCACACATCGAGGATTACCCTATCCAACTCTTCGTGCTCAGCCATGCTCTTGGCGCGTCTTTGGTGCCCTCCCCTCTTAGACGCGACCAATCTCTCCCGCAACTTGTCTACCTGTTCCTGCATCATGAACCCGCCCATGCTGGAGTACGCTATGGCCAGGCAGATGCCGACCTCGAGCGCCTGCCGCGTCTCCTCAGACTTGAGAAACGCCTCCGCCTCGTCCCTCCGGACAATGACGCGCTCGGCGTAGCGCTTGGCACACTGCAAATACGATTCTTGGGACTTGTCCTTCGGCCCGCGGGCGAGCATGGCCCTGGCCCCCTCTACAAACAAGTCCATGACCTCGCTGACGGATAACTCGCGGACCTCCCCCTGTCCTCGCAAATCAATCATGCTGGTGGGCGTACTCTTCCGCGTCACGGGGTCTACAAAGTTCACATTGCGGACACGGACAGGCTTCCTTGCCTTTCCGTTTGCCCGTTTCTTCGCCGGCTTTTTCTTCCCGTCCATCAACACCTCCGTCAGGTGTCCGTATAGAGGAGAACCGGGGCGGGGCCGTACGGTTCGGCCTTTCGGGGATCAGCCTAGCCCCGGTCGCGAGAACATCCTACTACTACTTCAGGGTTATCCGAGTGACCGTCCGCTCCCGTTTGAAAACCTCCAACGCGGAAGCCTCCACTCGTATGACCTGTTCCGCAGTCAGCAATCGCATAGTGCCCCCTTCCCGTGCACACCGACACACCCATCACGCCCCCTTCCCCGCGGGAATCAGCCCCAGCCTGCGCAGATGCACCCCGGTCCTTTTGCACACCTCACACCACTGCTCATCCGGCAGTGACACACCGCATTCTGTGAACGCCTCGGACATCGCCACTTCAAGCAAGTCCTGCCCCGTCCGCCCTTCTACGTCCGCGTTTCCCGTAGCTTCTTGCTTCACCCTATGCCACTCTCTACTCACTTCAAGGCGCCTGGCGTATTCATTTCACCGAGTTCTTCCGCGATGTTTTGTAAGGCGAGGGTTGCCGGGTCTGTATGCCGCAATCTCCACATGTCAAGAGTCTGTGGATAGTTGGGTTCGACTGGACGCGCCCGGTACTGTGTGTAAATCAACAGATTGCGGAGATAGGCTTCCTTCGCTTCCTCTGCCCGTTGCTCCGCCGCTTCTGCTTCCAGCATCTTGCGAAGTGCGATCGCCTCACGCCGCTGTTCCATTCTGATGTCAGCCTCTTGAGCCGCACGCTGTCTCACTTCTGCGTTTGGAACAAAGTTCCCTTGGCTCTTGATGACAACAGACCCGTCTTTCTCAACATACGACACGGTCCGCCCGTCCTCGCTGATTTGAAGGCTGGACCATTCACGGGCCTGCGGCGGCGCCCAAATCCCCGTCAGCGCCGCTTTCGCCTTCGCTTCAGACTCCCGGTACTGCTCATCGCACTCGAGACCGTAGCCTGCGAAGGTCATGATCCCGTTTTGGATTAGAAGTGTGGAAAGGTCCTCGCCGCTCGCTGTGGTTACGCGGACGTGCCGCAGCCTTCCGTTTTCCCTCACTACGTCGAATGCAACATCGGCGTCCAGCACTTCGCTGGAGATGCAGTCAATCGCAAGTTCTTCCGCCCCTAAATGCCCCTGTGCCGCCTTTACCCCGTACAGGACGTATAATCCTGACTCCCCATTGGACGTGATTTTCAGGACATTGCTCTTGGGAACCGCTTCCACGGTGCCATGAAGTGTTCCCGCCGCGGTACAGGTGAAGTAGATAGCCGCCCAAACGTAAGTTGCCATGCCAAGTCCCTCCGCACGGAGCTGCAGCGCGCCCCGATGCTCCGCTTACCCCCTGGACACTTTCCGTCCTACACCACTGAATATACAGGCAGGATTGACGCCATTGCAAGCGTGTGATACGATAATGGCGAAGTGGCCGATAACCCCCAGTTATCGGCCCCAATTGAAAGCGCCCGCCGCAAGTGTTATCAGCACTCGCGACGGGCTGAACCGAACGCATGGAATCAGCATGCAAACGGTCTGCGGCTATTCTACCGCATCCCGCCAGCCTGCGCCATGCGTCCCACGAAAGGGACGCCCAATGAGCACAACCCGCACCAAGACCGCACTGCCCAAGGCCACGCCCAGGCCGAAGCCCACGACCGCCCGAACCAAGTCCACGCCCACGCCCAAGACCAAGCCGAATTCAAAGACCACTGGCAAGGACAGAATCACAGTAGGCAACACCGCTCTCTTGCCCGGAGCGAAACGCACCATACAACGCGCGTCGCGCGAATACGGGATTCCCATCTACAGAGTTGCCCTTGTCCGCGAAGGCGCTTGCGACATCCAGCGCGAATCCGTGCACTTCGCGATTGACGTTGCGGCGGTCTTTCACAAGTTCCTCGATAACGTGGACCGGGAAAACTTCTGCGTCATGATGCTGACAACCAACAACATGGTCATCGGCCTGAACACGGTCAGTGTCGGAACCATCAATATGAGCTTCGCCGTGCCGCGTGAAGTCTTCAAGCCCTCCCTCCTCAGCAATGCTTCGAGTGTGATCCTCTGCCACAACCATCCCAGCGGTGACCCATTCCCAAGTGGCTCAGATATTGAACTCACGGCCAGGTTGGCTAAAGCGGGGGCAATTCTGGGGGTCACGGTGCTTGACCACGTCATCATCGGCAACCGTTGCTCCGCACACTTCTCTTTCAGAGAAAGCATGCCCTACGCGTTGGAGGTACCAGAGTCATGACGCACGCCCTTCAATCTACGCTCCCAGCGCTGCTGGAGCCTCTTGACGCCGGTGTCGTGGCCCTGGTCGAGGCTTCCAAGTCCAGGAACACGCGCAAGGCCTACGCCGCGGACTGGCGTCACTTCGAGGTCTGGTGTCTCCAGATGGGCGAAGAGTCCATCCCCGCGCGTCCCGAAACCATTGCCCGCTACCTCAGCGCCCTGGCCATGGACCGCAAGCCCGCTACCCTGCAACGCCGACTCGCCTCGATTTCCATCGCCCACCAGGCCGCGGGGTATCCCAGCCCCGCCGGCGCTCCCCTGGTTCGCGCCACCATGCAGGGAATCCGGCGCACCGCCGGCATGGTCCAGAGACAGGCCGCGCCCCTCATGGTGGAACACATCCGCCGCGCCGTCTCCCTGCTCGACGACTCACCCCACGGACTCCGGGACAAGGCCCTTCTGCTCCTGGGGCTGGCGGGGGCCTTCCGCCGCTCCGAACTCGTCGACCTGGACGCCCAGAGCCTCGAATTCAGAGAGCAGGGGGTGATCGTCGCGCTGCGCCGCAGCAAGACCAACCAGGACGGCCAGCCCGAAACCAAGGACATCGGCTACGGCGCCGACGAAGATACTTGCCCCGTCAGGGCCCTTCGGCGCTGGCTCGATGCCGCCGCCATCACGGACGGTCCCGTGTTCCGCCCCATGACCCGTGGAGGCCGCGTCCTGCCCTCGCGCCTGCGGGGCCGAGCCGTCGCCCGCATCGTGAAAGCCGCCGCCGACCGTATCGGCCTTTCCCCGGAGCAGTTCTCCGGACACTCGCTCCGGGCCGGATTCGTCACCCAAAGCTACCGCGAAGGCGTCCCCGAGGCCGACATCATGCGTCACACCGGTCACAGAAGCCGCGCCGTGATGGGCAAATACCGAAGGGAGGGAGAGCGCTTCCTGACCAACTTCACCGCCAGAGTGGGCCTGTAGAGACCCCACCCCGCAAAACAGCAACGCGGGCGCCCATTCCGGGTGCCCGCGTCCGTGTTCCAATCTGCCGGTCACAGGGACATAGTTCCGTTTCACATGCATGGACCATGCATTCAACTCGCTGGGAATCATAAGTCCCGTCCATCTACTCGTCAACGCAGCACGCGCGATTTGGGAGCAGGTCTGGATGCTGCCATCGAGACAACATGTCCGATTCTTTCAACTTTCTGAACAGGGCAAATTCGCAAATCAGATCTCTGAGTGATTGATTCAGTCCATTTGCTGCCAAGGCAAACGACAGAAGATACAATTGAGGCTCAGATAGCTGCATGGCCAGCAACTCTGGGAATCTGTCGCGTCTCGATAATCCCATGCGCTTGAGAGCGACGAGAGTGGCCTCCAGAACGGCAAGATAGTGACCCAGCAGTTCTTCTACCTGATAGCCTACGTCTTTCCACGCTGCACACGTGGCCCTATCGCTGTGTTGTTCAGAGCGTCCAAGGCTCTCTACGTAGACCAGTTGAAGACTGTGAGCCATGTCCTGAAATGCCAGATTGCCATTTCTCGGAGAGGTTGACCTGCAGATGGCCGATTCTGCCGCATTCGCTAAGAGAGCCAAAAGCTGAAAAAACGTGGTTGAGTTGACCTGTTCATCGAGGGCGCTGGCCTGTCTCTCTAGCTCCTGGCATTGCCGGTTGAGTTCCTCGCGAGTTAGCTTGAGTTCCTCTCTCTGCAACGCGAGTTCCTCCTTTTGCGATAGGAGCGCGGCGATGAGAATCACGAAAGCTAACCCCGAGAAGACGGCATTGAGAATGCCAAAGGAATCACCGAACACATCCCATTCCCATGCAGAGGAGATGGAACACCCCACAATCAATGCCCACACCAGGCACACGACCAGCACTGTGAGAATCGGACCCTTTATCTCCCGCACCAAAGCGATAAAGTCTCGCCTACCTGGCTTGTCTTCTGCGCGCGTTGTCAATGGAGGAACCGCCTCTTGGGTAGTGGGACCTTTCCCGTGACTGATGCCTGATCTTGGGCGAGGATGAGGGGCATTCGCACCAGAGCGAATACCACAAAACTTACCAGCCAGGTGGGGAAATGGGGAAACGCGGTGCGACTAAACACGTTCATAGGCAACCCTCCCACATCAGGACAAGTCGCCCAATCCTCGACCGCCTCCGTCAGGGCATGTTTCATATCATGGCAACACACCGCCACCGGTTCAAGTTTCAGTCCGGGGGATGCATGCCGGGTCAGGTGACAATGAGCCTGGATTGAGTCAGGCCTGTAGGCTGGAGCGACCCAGGGAAGTGCACGCAATCCCAGTGGGAAAGAGGTTGGCGCCCACGACAGCCGTGGACAAGTGCAAACTGTAGAACAGCCGGCAGGGGGCACCCGGTGCTACGCAAGGGTGGGTCGGACCGCCGACGCCTTCGACGCGATCCCGTGTGCCGTCCCACGACCTGCGCGGACCGTATCGGCCTTTCTCCGGAGCACTTCTTTGGACACTCGCTCCGGGCCGGATTCGTCATGCAAAGCTACCGCGAAGGCGTCCCCGAGGCCGACATCATGCGTCACACCGGTCACAGAAGCCGCGCCGTCATGGGCAAATACCGAAGGGAGGGAGAGCGCTTCCTGACCAACTTCACCGCCAGAGTGGGCCTGTAGGCTCCAACACCCGACACAGCTACGCGGGCGCCCGTTTCCGGGTGTCCGCGTCTCCTGTTTCTTCGCCCTTGGAAGTCACAAGGCCAAACGTAAGAATATATTACACATGCGACCCCTCTGCAGGACGTTCGAGGTATCCGCAACGTGGCGCTATCCGATCGCGCAAATGCGACGGACTGTCAGGTGTTGCCCCCCTACCTGGCCTTTGCTTGCGCTTTCGGATCGGTGCCACCGAGGTTTAGATTGAAGTAAATGGGCCGTTTGTCCTGCTTTGGATTATACATCCCCATGATCTTCGCAAGCTCCCGCGCCGCTGCGACGCGGTCCTTTGCCTTTGCCTTCTCATTGAACGCAATGGAAGCGAAGACCCTCCGGACCTTCTCCGGGGTGATCTCGTAGATCTCGAGGTCCTCCTTTTCCTGGGCGAGGATCCCCTCTTGGGCCTTCGTGCCGGCCAACCCCATGAGCTTCCGCTCGTGGTCCTTTCCGATACGCGACTTGCCCGATTCCCACCGATACACCGTGTTCTTGGACACCCCCAGCGCCTTCCCAAGCGCACGCTGGCTCATCCCCAACCCGTCGCGTATCGCGATGATGTCCATACCCTTCATGGGGTCGATCCTATCACATCGTCACCAGAAAATGGGGAATCCGCTGTCAAAACCTCGAAATCCGCGTGTCTGCACGGTCCGGCGACCGCCACTACCTAATCGCGGAACGTCCCAATTGAGCCGCGGTGCAACGAAGGAATCTGCCTCCGGTGCCGTGGGTATTAGACATGATCTGCATGCGCTTCATAATCCGCTCCGTCTGAGGCGCCTACGTGTGGGGCAGTTGAACTGCGCCACTCAGGTTTGCCGGGACAAATGCCGTCCAGACAGATAGAGGAAGAGTGACAGGCGTGCTATCCGGGGAGACCCTGAATACATGCGCGGTTTCACGTGTAGGCACTCTACCGCTAGCATAGGCACAAAGAAAATTGTGAATAGGTAAAGAACGTTGTAGAGTTTACGCCATGGGACGCGCGCTCTTTGCATGGATAGGCATGGCCGACCTCAGGGCTTCACGGAATGAGGACGCGGGAGGACTGGGGCCAATCGGTCAGGCAGTCCGCACAGAACGCTACGACCAGGTTGTCCTTCTGTGCGACCACGACCCGAAGACCACGAAGGCTTACGTGAAATGGTTGCAGGGCTTATCGGATGCCCAAGTTGAGGTACATGCTGCATCCCTGACCAGCCCCACCGCATTCGGCGAAATCTACGAGGAAAACGTCGAGGCGCTCGAATCTTACCGCAAGCGGCGTGGCGCCACGCAGGAACTGGCGTTCCATCTGAGCCCGGGCACTCCAGCTATGGCGGCGGTCTGGATTATTCTCGCCAAGACCCGCTATCCCGCAACACTCCTGGAGTCATCCCGCGAGCACGGGGTGCGCGTGGCGTCCGTTCCCTTTGACCTCTCCGCGGACTACCTTCCAGACCTGCTTCGCAAGCCGGACGACGACCTCTTGCGCTTTTCGCAAGGATTGCCAGCCGAGGCCCCCGAGTTCGAGGACATCGTCCATCGCTGTGCCGCCATGAAGCGCCTGATCGCAATGGCCCGCCGCGTGGCCCCGCGAAGCATCTCCGTTCTGATTTTGGGCGAATCGGGAACCGGCAAGGAGCTGCTGGCCCGGGCCATCCACCGGTCCAGCGCGGTTCGCACGGGTCCTTTTGTTCCCGTAAACTGTGGAGCTATCCCTCGGGATCTAGTAGAATCGGAACTGTTCGGCCACGAGAAGGGCGCCTTCACCGGTGCGCAAAGTGCGCGCGTGGGGTATATCGAGGCCGCATCGGGCGGGACGCTCTTCCTGGATGAAGTAGGTGAATTGCCGCATGCGGCCCAGGTCAAGTTGCTCCGGGTGTTGCAGGAAAGGCAAGTCACGCGGGTCGGGGCGACGAAGCCCCGGGAGGTGACGTTCAGGCTCATCGCCGCGACCAATCGCAACCTGCCGGACGAGGTGGCAGAAGGGCGTTTTCGGGAGGATTTGTTCCACCGCATCGCCGTCGCCATACTCCAGGCGCCGGCCTTGCGGGAACGGGAGGGCGACATTGGATTGCTAGTGGACACGCTGCTGGGGCAGATCAACCGCGAGGCGCAATCGCAACCTGGCTACGAAGAGAAGAGGCTTTCTGCTGCGGCAAGAAGCCTTCTCCTTCGGCAGCCGTGGCGCGGTAACATCCGTGAACTGGCCAACACCCTGCAACGGGCAGCCGTGTGGACCGTCGGCGGCGTCATAAACGTTCGCGACATCGAGGAGTCATTGTTACCAACTCCCAACAAAGCGCGTGAGAACGTGCTGGGGCGCTCGCTCGGCCATGGGTTCGACTTGCAGAAGACGATTGCAGAAGTGGCGCAGCACTATCTGTCGCTGGCCATGGAGCAGGCCGCCGGCAACAAGACCAAGGCGGCAGAGCTGCTCGGTCTTCCGAGTTACCAGACCCTGACAAACTGGCTGAAGCGATACGCTGAGGGATGAATGGTACGGGATTTGCGTGAGACCCGACAGGATGATAATCGCGCAGAGGGTGTTTTCCCGCCCCGCTGAAGGGCACGAGGTCTTTTGAATGCTTACTGCTATCGAGCTTGAGAATTTCAAAGCGTTCGGGAAGCGGGTCCGCATTCCCTTTGCCCCCATCACGCTCATCTTTGGAGAAAACAGCGCGGGGAAGAGCAGCATTCTTCAAGTGTCCTGACCAGTACTTGAGTTGACAGTATCCCTTTGGCGTTGGTTACGTTTTCAGTTCGTTATGCTGCGGGTTCCGCCGCTGCCGCCGCCTCCGACGAGCTATCCGTAGGGCCCATTCTCG
>JADLGB010000112.1 GCA_020849535.1 Candidatus Hydrogenedentota bacterium | reverse complement strand
GGACTTCCGGCTGCCCTTCATTGCGCTCGTCGCGCTTTGTGTTGCAGTGCTGGGCCTCATCGTATCGCTTTCGCGTGTAGACGCGCGTCCACGGGCGGAACAGGGCGAGCAGGACAACGCTCAGGACTCCGGCGCGTCCCAGATGACCGCGGGCCTTCTGTATGCCTCATGGGTGGGCACCTTCACGGCAAACGGGCTCTTCGCCGCGGTGCGCTCGGTGTATCCGATGCGCGTGAAGGAACTCGCGACCAGCGGAACGCTCACGGTATTCGGCGATTTCCGCCCGGCGCTGCTCGACGCCGCGGGACCTGCCACAACATACTCCTGGCTGGCCTTCCTGCTTTCTCTCGCCACTGTAGTATGTTTCGCCATTCTGGGCCGGACACAGGCATGGCGCGGCCGCCTTTCGTTCCTGATCGCGGGGCAGCTTGCCGCGGCGGTCTCCTTCGTGCTGTTGAGCCACGCACGCAGCCTCGCTGTCATGATCCTGTGCTTTGTGATCGTGGGCGCGAACTACGGCGTGTGTTTCTTTGCAAGCCTCTACTACAGTCTCGCGCATGCGCAAACCCGGCACAAGCGCGCGGCGATCAATGAGGGCGTTCTGGGCGCGGGCGGATTCGCGGGCGGCATCGGACTGGGCTATGCCGCCGAAAGTGCCGGTATTACCGCGGCATTCCAATGGACACCTCTCTTCGTAATACTCGCCATCGCGGTGCAAGCTACGCTGCTGAATGCATTCCGGCCTGCGTCCGCAGAAAGCCGCGACACGGCTACTCGGTAAGGTTATTGCTTCGATGACCGGGAACCTTCCGCACCGTCGAGTTGACCTTGCTTCAGTCGTGCCAGCATGCCGCGGATATCGAGCGCACCCCGATACGTGACGAAAAGAACCATGGTCGAATACCACAACAAGCAGGCGAGCACAACAATGCTCCAGAACCACTGGGCCGCTCCACTCATACCGCTAGCTCCTTCGTGGCAGGTGGGGCTGGTTTCAAGAGCGAACCCGCCACCATGGCCACCGCCGAGCCCGCGAATGCCGCGATGCCCGACCAGTTCGGACCGATCCGCAATGCAAACTCGCGCGTGGACGGAATCTGTTCCAGCGCCAGATAGGCCAGGGGAATCACCGCTCCGGCGATGATAGCGCCTGCCGCGCCCCAATTGTTGGCGCGTTTCCAATAACAGCACGAAATAAGCAGCGTGGTCATGCTGGCAAATCCGATGGTGGCTGTGATCGTGAGGTATGACCAGACGCTTCCTTTGAGTGGATACCACAGACCGTAGAAGAGAAAGAACACCCCGAGTGCCGCCACGATGAGACGATTCCAGCGGATGCCCTGCCGTTCGGTCATCTTCTTGCGGCGCCGCAGCGGCGCCAACAGGTCATTGTAGATTACGCTCCCGTACGCCAGCAGATACGAGGAGTCGGTGGACATGTCCGCGGCGAGCATGGCCGCCACGAGGATCCCCATCAGGCCCACCGGAAGCACGCTGGCGAGGTACAACGGCATGGCTTCCCGCGTGTTTTCGCCAATCAGGCCCGCGGGGAGAGCCGCGAGGGCCGCAATCCCCCAGATGCCCGGAATGACAAAGCGGCATACGAAGAAGAAGCTGGTGCGCGTGAAGACCTTGCGGCCCGTTTGCGCGTCCTTGGCCGCGAGCACGCGCTGGATCACCGGCTGGTGCGTGAGCACGCAGGCCGTGACCACGAGGCTATTGAAGATGACGAATGACCAACCCATGTCGCCGTTCATGAAAGGATTGAACCCGGCGGCACCGTAGTGGGTTTCGACCGCGCCCAGCAGATTGCCCCAGCCCACCTTGAAGATGATCAGAACGGTCACCGCGAGCAGGCCCACGCTCATCACAACGAACTGAAGAAAGTCCGTGACCAGCACGGACAGCATGCCTCCGAGAATCGTGTATGCCGCGACGGCAAGCAAGAGCATCGTCATCATAATCTCGAGGCTGTGGCCCTGAGCGGAAATGCCGGCAACGGAGATGAGGAACTCGCCCCCCATGCGGAGGTAAACGCCCATGTTCAGCAGGCCGGACACGATAATGACCAGGCCGCTCAACCAGCGGACGCGCGATCCGAAGCGTTTCTCGAACATCTCGGGGAGCGTCATGATGCCGGCCCGGCGCATCGGCTCGATGCAGAAGCCTGTCCTACCGATCACCAGGTAGGCCAACCCAAACAGAATCCCCGGGGTGGCGCCCGCGAATCCTTTGTCGTAGCCGTTCTGGGCCGTGTACATGCACGAGACGATCCCGAATTCGGTCGCGGCGAGGGACGCGACTCCCAGGTATACGTTCATCTCGCGTCCCGCGACCAGAAAGGTCTCGACGCTGCCCACGTACTTGCGGACCATGATGCCTGCTGTCATGGACGCCAGGAGGTAAACGCCTATGATGCTGCCGTCGATCCAGGAGAAATTGCTCATCGGCCCGCCTCCGAAGTTCGGACAGTTGCCAGACAGCGCCACCAACTCGCTATCGCGTGCCGCCAGCCCGCGCGAAATGTGCGCCGTGGCCAGTATGCCACCCCAGCGTATGCCAAAACGCAGCTCCTGTCTTGTGAGGTTTGGGAGTCGTCTTGTAGGAATCCGAGCATTTCGGCTCTCCACCAAAGACCGGGGGCCGCCGTCCGCATCCCCGTCGCATTTTACGGGCCCAACGTCGCTTGGAACTCACCTGCGGCGGATTCGCTGCGGTTGGCGCGAATAGCGCGTGCGAGTTCTTCGAGGTACCAGGAAGGGTACTCCGAGCGGGACAGGGGCACGCGGCGGAGTTGCAGCGCAGCCTCATTCCAGCCTGCGGCAAGCAGGGCCGCGGCGAAGGCCTCTTCACCGCGAATCAGCCGCTCGATTTCCGGTGAAGGCGCTGTTTCGCGAGCGGCCCACGCGTGCAGATGCTCGAAGAGGCTGTGCTGCGTGGGCGACTGGGATTCCGGACGGCCAATCTTGGGGTCGACGAAGCCGAGGCGGCGGAATGTGACCATGTGAAACAGGCCGATTTCGAGGTCCGGGTGCCATGACTTTCTTCCGAAGCGGTTGAGGTTGAGCAGGCGCAGCGCCTCGTCCTCGCGCTTCACGCGCAGTGCTTCAAGCAAGCGAAGCCAGAAAACGTCCTGACGGCCTTCCATGACAGGATGACTCTCGGCCAAAGGTGTGAACCGCGCCGGGTCCCAGAAGCGTCCCGCTGGCAATTCCCGAACAAGATCAACCAGTGGCATGAGCGCGCCCGGAGGTGTCTGGTCCGGCCACTTCAACTCGATGGGGAACGCGACCTTGCGCCAAAACGCGACCCTCAACCACAGGAAATCCATGCTCGGTGGCGCAAGACCGTCGCACCAGATCCGCAGCGACTGCAGCAGGTCCCCGCGGCGGCGGTAGTACTCGGCTAGATGGTCGCGGTAGAACGGGTTGCGCGCCGCAAAGGCCAAGGCCTTTGCGTACGCATCCTCAGCGCGCAACCACTCGCCGGTCGCTTCAAGAAGCCTGCCACGAAAGAGATGTACCTCGGGGTGATCCGGGGCGAGCGCCTGCGCGCGCTCCAGCAGTTCAGCCGCTTTCGCCGGTGAGTCCGGAACGTTGAGGAGTGCAAGTCGCGCCAGCAGGCTGGGACTTTCTTCTGCTCCGGCGCTCTCCAGCAAGGAGCGTGCGGCGGCAAGTTGGCCCTGTTTGGCGAGTTCATCTGAGTCCAGCGTGATCCACTCGCGCGAGGCCGCCACGTGTTGACGCCACGATTCGCGAAGCCGATGGAGCGCGTCCCACTGCTCGATCTCAAGGTGTGCGCGAGCGACCGTAAGCGAGAGCGTCTCATCGTCGCGGATCGCGTCCGGATGGCGGGATTCCAAATGAACGAGATCGCCAATGGCACCCAGGCGGTCCAAGGCGTGCGCTTCAAGCTTTCGCCAGCGGGCGTCGTGTGCTTTTGTGCGCATCGCGTGCGCGCGGATGAGTTTCAGCGCCTCGCCGGGCCGCTGGCCGTCTAAGAGCGCGGTGACCCGGTCCATCAGTCTTCGTTCGCGCGCAAGACGTGCGCGCCGGCGCACATACAGCACGGCAAGCGGGGTTCCCACGAGCAGCGCGACGAGTCCCGCGGGGATGGCCACCTGCCGCAGACGGCGCCACGGATCGATCTTACCGATCAGAGCCTCAATGTTGCCCTGCGTCAGTTCAACGAGAAAAACGCAGTCGCTGAAATCGCGGTCGCCACCGCCGAACAGGTCTTCGAAGCTGAGCATGAGGTAGGGCGTGCCTTCGATCGCGATGGCGGTCATATGCTCGACGCCGTCCTTGTTCACTGCGGGATCGACTGTGAATACCTCCATCTCCCCGTTGATGAGGAAGAAATTGAGGTGCGTGCCGGCGTCGATCTTTCCCAGGTCGACGAAGTCGCCCGGAAGCAAAGGGGCTTCCTGCGTTCGCTCGCCCACGTCACTCAGGTTCAGTGTCATGCTGGACCGATCCACGGCATCGGCGCACTGATAGACATTCTTCTGACATGTCGCATCAGGAAAGATGAGTGCAGGGCTGCCGCTTTCCAGGCCCACGTGGTCCAGGTTGATGCCGAGACTGTTGCGGTAAGCGGAAGCTTTGCCAACGAAGTAGACGCGCACGCGCCCCCGCTCGGCGAGCAGCAGCTTTGAAGGGTCGAGCTTAATACGGCTGAAGTCCCGCGCGATAGCGTCCGGGTTGAGCTGTTCACTCGCGAGGACAAGCAGTTTGGGCAGGTAGTCGCGCTGAAACGTGCGGGAACGCAAGTCGGAGCCGCCCTCCTGTACCGGTGCGTAGATGTCGAGTCCCATGCGGCGTTCAAGCGATTGGACTGGCGATTCATCCGGGCCACACCCAGCGCACAGAACCAGGCAGACGAACGGTATTCCGCGACACCACGTCGTGCGCGCCGCCGCTGAGCGTCCTCGCGATGTCATGTCCACGTGCAGCCGTCCCCCATGTCCGTTGCCTTGGCCTCCGCCAGCGCGCGTGTGAAGAGGGCTCCGCGCCGTGCAGTTGCATTCACACTGCAGGCGCGATTTCGCGATTACGTCCGGCAAAGGCAGATCAAGACATCATCCAGAGAGCAAACCGAGCATCCTTGATTAGAGACTCGCAGGGCGCGACATATCAAATGCGAGTCCGCGGTGACGCGGGGGAAACGAATGAACGCCACAGTCTCCGGCCGCTACTGAGGAGGCAGACGCGGTGGCGGTGGCCAGATATTCTTCGTTCCAGTGTATCGCGTTCCTGAGGCGGCGCTTTCGTCCAGGTTGCAGTTTGCCAAGAGACACTTGGATAGAGCGCGCCCAAGTGTTTGGGAACACTTGGGCGCGCGAATCCATCCGTGTCGAGAACTCAGAAGTCGATCGCGTCGAGTCCGGGGATTGACGAGTCCAAGGGAATCGTCTCGATGTGGGTCGCGCCAAGGGTGGCCAATTCAAAGCGCGCCTTCGCGATCGGCAAGACCTTGTTCGTCGTATCGAGCTTGATCGTGAACTCGGTGAAGTTGACGCCTTCCTTGATCGTCGGCTCGTCACCGAAGAGCCGGTTCGACTTGAGATACTCCATGAGCCGGGGCACGTCTGCGGTACGGCCATTGAACAGCAGCAGCACCTTGTTCTCCGCGAAGATGGACCCATACAGGTTCAGGATGAACATGCGGGCGAGGTCATATTTCACGGGGTGATTGCGGATGGCCGGATTGACCCAGATTCCCGCCTCGGACGCCATGATCTCGTCGATGATTCTCAGTCCGTAGTTCGCGATGGCACTGCCGGTTTGCGTGATTTCGAGGCCGAAATCCACGGACGCGTTCTTGACCTTCGCCTCGGTCTTGCCCCACGTTTCGTATATGACGATGCCGGATTCGATGCGCGGGGGGGTCTTGAACTTCTGCACGGAGAACGCCCCGTGCGATTCGCCGAAGCCGAGCGCCTGAGCCTTGGCCTTGAACCATTCCAACGCGATGTACGGCATTTCCGAGACCATGGCCACGAGCTTCTTCTTCGCGAGCAGGCCGCGCAGCCACACGTCGCAGGAATCGGTCACGCCATCCGCGATGATGACGATGCGGACGGAACCGCGCTCGAGCGAGAGCACCTTCCTCAATTCGATGGCCTGGTTGTACTCGTACTTGAATTCGAGCATGCGCTCGCGAATCCAATCGTCGCCGCCGATGGCCACATCGACCTCGCCGACAGCGAGTTGGGACCCGAATTCCTGCGGGCGCCCGTCCCACCCGAGCAGAAAGGAGGTCACGGGAAAGGTGCTGGGGCCGCCCTTGTCGTAGCCGCGCGTGGGGAACCCCGCGTTCTTGAGGAGTTCGATGAGGCTGCCGCCACGGTTGGGGTCGGCCAGGGAGCCCGCGGGCAATCCGATGATGAGAGATTCGTCGTTCATGAAGACCTACTTCCTTCTATCTATTTTCGCATCCACACAATACCGTTGCGCCGCGCGAAGGCCCACGTCCTCGCGCCCCGAATAAGTCCCGAGCCCATGCGCACCAGGCCCGGCGCGTACAGCGCTTTTTGGAGCGCGTCCGCGTGCGGGTAGACCGCGAACTCGCGAAACCCGGCCTCCTGGCCCAGGCGCTGGATCAGGGCGGGCGGCATATCCTTCTCCGTAACCCCGTAGTCCCGCGCCGCATGCTGTGACTCCGGTGACGCCGCGTGCCCGTATCCGGGCTCGGACGTTACGCACACGCCGCCGGGCCGCAAGGCGCGGTACACGGCGCGAATCGCGGCCGCTTCCTCCGTCGCATGATGCAGCGACGAGAAGAAGACCGCGCAGTCGAACATCTCAACGAACGCGAGCGACTCGTAATCGCTCTCGACGAAGCGCAGGCGTTCCAACCCCTCGGCTTGTGCTTTCTCCGCCGCGAGCCGCACGGCATCGGGCGAGATGTCCTGCCCCGTGACCGCGTACCCGCGCCGCGCGAAGAAGCGGCTGGTCCATCCGGTCCCGCAGCCCAAATCCAGCAGGTCGCCGGGAGGCGGCGGCAAAAGCGCCATTACCGCGCCTATCTCCATCAAGAGGGCCCCACAGTCCGGGTCTGAGAACGGCTTGTTGAGGGCATGCTGAAGCGCGCCCTCGCCGATGTTCTTCAGATAGTCCTTTTCACCCTGCTTCGCCATGGGGAGACCTTCGCCCGGCACAGCGGTCCGGTCACAGCACGTGGCGGAACACCATGTAGCCTTCGGCCGCCTCGACGCTGATCTCGCGCCCCCGCACCCGGGAAATATACTCGACGTTCTGTGCGCTCGAATGGTGGATCGGGTCGCGCATCTGCGACTGGTGCATGGCGAGCGCGGTCAGCTTGTTTTCGAGAAAGCCGCTGATATCCACGTAGAAGTTCGGGTGGAACTTCTCGCGTTCCAGGCTCCAGAACAGCGACGTATTGTCGTAACCCAACACGATCCGCTGAAACGGTTTGATGCTCGGCACACCGGGGCGGCACGCGGTCCACGCCGCGCGGAACACCGCTTCGTGGTCCTGATTGTACGAAGACACCGGCAGCGCCAGCATCGTCGGCTTCACCTTGTCCAGGGCAAGTTTGCACTCACGCTCGAACTTCGCCACCAGATCGCGCCGCGGGATGGCATCCAGACGCAGGTGCGTTTCCTCGTCGCGATAGAGGACTTCCCAGTCGTCCACCTGCAAGTACTTCATGACTTGGGCCAGTTCCTGCTCGCGCGTCGAACCGGCCACCATTTCGGACTTGCCGTCGTAATGTTTCAGATCGCCGACCGAACACACGATGCAGTAGACCTCGCCGCCGAGGTGTTTAATGCGCGCCATGGTCCCCGCACAGCCAAAGCATTCATCGTCGGCGTGCGGCGCGATGACCAGCATGCGCTGCTGCGAAAGAAACGTGTCTTCAGGGGTCAAAGTCCCTTCTCCTTGATCAGCGTATTGTAGACAGACTCGATTCGTTGCACCATGCATTCCAGGGAGTACCCGGAAGCGGCCTCTCTCGCGGCGGTGCTCATCCGCGCGCGCCGCACCGGATCCCGTCGCAGACGCAGGATGGCATTGGCCAGCGCCTCCACATCGCGCGATGGAACGAGGAGGCCCGTACCACCGTCGCGGACGATGTCCGGGATGCCTCCCACAGCACTCGCCGCCACGGGGGTGCCCGCGGCGCCCGCTTCCAGGAGGACCCGCCCCATGCCTTCGTTCAGCGAGGGAACCACGCAGACATCCATGGCCGCCATGAGATCCGGCACATCGTGACGCAAGCCCAGAAACCGGAATCGCTCCCCAAGATCGGCGGCCCGTGTGCGCAACTCGTCCGAAAGCGAACCGTCACCCGCGAGAACAAAGTGGGAATCCGGCGCTTCCCGCAGGACTGCGCGCGCCGCTTCGATAAAATACGCGAACCCCTTCACGGGTTCAAGGCGGCCCACGGCCCCCGCCAGAAACGCTTCCGTAGGTATGCCCAATTCCCGGCGCGTGTCGTCCCGGCGCGCGATAGCCTCCGGATAGGGGCTGAGGTCGATGCCGCTGAAGATCGACTCCCACTGTTCGCGGCGCCCCACACCTTCGGCGACGTGCTCGTCGATGCCGCGGGCAGTGAGCGCGATGAGGCGATCGGTCTTGCGGGCGGCCTGTCGCTCCAGTTGGGTGAAGAACGCTGTGAGCCCCGTATTGAAATAGCCGAAGAAGATGTGGCCGTGGGGCGTGTGCACGATGATAGGCACTCCGGCATGCGCCGCCGCCATACGGCCCAGGTAGCCGGCCTTCGAGGTGTGCGTGTGCACGATATCGTAGCGCCGCTCGCGGAACAAACGCTTCAACTCGAGATAGGCGCGGGCGTCATGCCAGGGATCGGGATTGCGCACCAAAGACGGCACGCGCGTAATCGCGATGCCCGCCGCCCCGACCGCCGCTTCGATGCTCCCTTCGCTGCCGTGCGTCGGCCCACTGATGAGATCCACCTCGAAACGTTCCCGGTCAGCGAGGCGCACGCTGTGAAAGGTGTTCTCCTGCGCGCCGCCTTTGCACAGGCGCGTGATCACGTGCGCGATACGGTACCGTTTCATGCGCCGGACCCCACGGATTCGAGGATGCGCCGCGTGAACGTGGCCCAGTTCAACTCGCGCTCGACGCGCTGCCTACCGTTCTCGCCCAGACGCTGGGCAAGGTCCGCATCCGTCAGAATGCGCGTCAGTGCATCCGCCAGCGCGTCCGCATCGCCGGGCTCGACGAGCAGGCCGGTTTCGCCATCGATCACGGCGTCCACGACACCTCCGGAACGTCCCGCGATCACCGGCTTGCCGTGGGCGTGGGCCTCCGTGAAGACCAATCCGAACCCTTCGACCTGTCCGCGGGCGTCCGTGCCCGTGGGCAATGCGAACACGTCGCACAGGGCGTACAAGGCGGCCACATCGCCATCATCCAGGCGGCCCGCAAACGTGACGTGCTCGCGGATGGCGAGTTTGTGCGCGAGTCTGCAACAGGCGCTCATTAAGGGGCCTTGCCCCACCATGACGAGGTGCGCATCCGCGATGCGCGGCAGAACGCGCGCCAGCGCTTCAATCAGCGTGAGATGGCCTTTGCGCGGCACCAAACGCCCTACGGCGAGAATCACGCGCTTGCCTTCCAGCAGATAGCGTGCGCGTAACGCGGCGATCTTCCCGGTGTTGGGCGCGGGGGGAATTTCAGCGCCCGGATGAATGACGTGGATCCGCTTCTCATCGATGCCATACTCGGCCAGCTTGTCTCGGGTGAAGCCGCTGATGGCGGCCACGGACGCGGCGTTCGTATAGACCCGGCGGAGCAAGCGCCCGGCCGGAGACCAGGATTGGAATTTCAGGAATTCATAGGCGTACGCGAAGGCCACGTAGCGTTTTCGCGCCAGCATGCCAAGCAGGCCACCGTAGGCCACATTGATGCCCATGACCAGGTCGGCGCTCTTCACGTGCTTCCAGGACCGCAGCGCGAGCGGAATGAAGCGAAGCCAGCCCCAGGCGTAACCGCCGTAGCGCAGCACAGCCACGGGCTCGTTCTTGTCAAAAGACTCTTGCCCTGGAAAAAACGGCGCGATCACCGTGACTGTGTGACCGAGGCGCGCCAACTCGCGCGACAGGTGCACCGTCACCGTGCTGATGCCTCCCTCGATGGGCGGGTAGTCCGCTGTCGGGATGACGATGTTCACCGCTTGGTCACCACGAAGTCTCCGATCGCGAGGGCGTCCATCCCCGTGCTGTAGAAGCAGCGGACGGCGTCGGCGGGCGCGTTCACGATGGGTTCGCCCATCACGTTGAACGAGGTGTTCAACACCATGGGCACGCCGCGCCGCCGTTCAAAGGCTTCGATGAGCGCATGGTACTGTGGATGCACATCCTTCGCGACCGTCTGCACGCGGGCTGTGCCATCGACGTGAGTAATCGCGGGAACCTTCGCGCGCATTTCCGGTTTGACGCGGTACACGAACAGCATGAACGGCGAGGTCGTGCAGCCTTCAAAGTACTCGGGTGCGCGCTCCTCGAGACAGCTCGGCGCGAAGGGCCGGAATTCTTCGCGGTGTTTCACGTAGGTGTTGAGAAGGTCCTTCATTTCGGGACGCGTGGGGTCGGCGAGTATGCTGCGTGCGCCCAACGCGCGCGGTCCAAACTCCGCGCCGCCCTGGAACCAGCCCACGATGTTGCCCTCGGCCAGGAGGTCCGCGGTCCGCTCGATGACGCTGGCGGGTGTCTCGTACGGGATCTTGGCGCGGTCCAGAAAGTCCTTGATCTCGGCATTGGTGGAAGACGGCCCGATCCGCGCATCGCGCATCACGAAGGAACGCTCCGCGCCGGTCAACTCATGGTGCAGCATGAAAGCCCCGCCGAGCCCCGTCCCGTCGTCTCCCGCGGCGGGTTGCACGAAAATCTCGTCGAACGGCGAGTCGCGCAGCAGGCGCCCGTTCATCGAGCAATTCAATGCGACTCCGCCCGCCATGCACAAACGGCGAAGGCCCGTGCGCTCGTGCAGATCCTTCGCGATGTGGAGGGCAGTCTCCTCGACCGCCACCTGGGCGGACGCCGCGATGTTCTCGTGGCGCTTCTCGATGGGCTCGCCTTTCTTCCGCGCGGGTCCGAAGCGGTCCAGGAACTTCCGCGACATGTAGCCCACGTGCGAACCCGGCTTGTAGTGGCATTGAAACCACGAAAGGTCGAGCGTGTAGCGCCCGCCAGGCAGCAGCTTGAACATGGACCGGAACTCGTCCGCGAACTCGGCCTCGCCGTACGATGCGAGCCCCATGACCTTGTACTCGTCGCTGGCGCGTTCAAAGCCCAGGTAGCTCGTGATCGCCGTGTAAAACACGCCAAGACTGTGCGGGTAATTCTCTTTCTGGAAGCACTGCATCCGCGTGCCGCGCCCGACGCCGGTCCAGGTCACGGCCCACTCGCCCATGTAGTCAAGCGTGAGCAGGGCCGCCTCGTCGTAGGGACTTACCAGAAAAGCGGACGCCGCATGCGCGGGATGGTGCTCCATGAAGTGGATGCGCGCCTTTTTGCCGAGCAGGCCGCGCATGCCGGTCACGAAGTTGAAGTTGTGGACGAACTCGTAGCCGATAAAGGCGCTCGCGTAGTAAGGCGTCCGGATGAGCGTGGACAGCCGGTAGGGCACGCGCCGCGCCATGCGCAATCCCGGCCGCATGTAGCAGCACACGTGGTCGATGTCGTCCCGCGTGATCCCCGCCTCGTCCAGGCACCACTGGACCGCACGGCGCGGCACGAAGCCCTGGTGCTTCTTGCGGGTCAGGCGCTCTTCCGCAACCCCAGCCACAAGGTGGCCGTCGCATACCAGAACCGCCGAGGTGTCATGCGAGTATCCCCCGATTCCCAAGATGTTCATGCAGACCGTCTCCACCCTTCGAGCATTTCGCGGGTAGTATAGCCCTTGGACGCCAGCCCGCTGAAGCCAAAGAAGCCACGCTGTCCGCGCGTCCGCGAGGATGACAGGCGCGGCGTTCTCAGGCGGTGGTCCCCTTCCCATGATTCCCATTCTTCCCATAACTCCCATTCTTCCCCCGCAGGCATGGGGAATCGCCGGGAGGGCACCTGCCCCCGGCCGGTGGGAAGCGCTTCTCTTACTGGGCGATACTGAGCAGGGTCCCCAGCATGCTGTCGGCCACGGTCATAACCCGCGCCGAAGCTTCGTAGGCGCGCTGAAACAGGAGAAGTGAAGTCACTTCCTCGTCGAGGTTGACGCCGGAGGTTTCCTGGCGGCGCGTCTCGAGGTCCTGGATGAACTCGTTCTCCGTGTTGAGCAAGTCTTCATTCGAGCGCGCGTCAATGCCCAGAAGCGCGACGGTGGATTGGTAGAAGTCGCCGATCGTCGCCGTTCCAGTTTCCATGACGAGGGATGTGCGCAAGTTGGCCATATCGAGTGCGGCCGAGTTGTCGCCCGTATTCAGCAGATCCGTGCTGTACGACGAAGTCACCCGGGCGGGGTTGTCCTGAATGTCGGGATTGAGGGTCATGCTGCGGGCGTCGGTCCCGTTAAAGAGGCCGTTGATGCCCAGGGCGGGCAGCACGCCGCTCGAATCGTTCGCAAACGAGTATGTGAATCCCGCATCGGCCCCCAGGCTCAGCGTAGTGCCGCTGACGGACGCCGAGAAGTTCGCTACGCCGTTGAGCGCCGTCGCCAGGTCGTCCAGCGTCGTGGCCGCCGTGATGGTGATCGTAGTTGTGGTCGGCGTGCCGGCCGAGTCGTAGACGACGACATCGAAACTCCCCGCCGCAACTGTGAAGGGAAGGCCCGCCGACACGAGCGGATCGGTCGTTGCGCTGACGCCGTTCGTGCTCGAGATCGTGCCTTCCAACGGTTCCGTGCCGCGACCCTGGCTCTGAATCTTATTGAGTTCGTATATGAGTGCGCGGGCGATCTCGTCGATGCGTGCGTCCTGCTCCGGGATAACGGTGTCACGAATCGTCAGTGCGCCGAAGACTTCCCCATCGGTCACCTCGACCAGACCGTTGGAATCGACCCAGCGCAGTTCCACGAGGTCCTGGCGCTCGGGATCGAGCGCGGAGTTGCGGAACGCCGTAATCTCGCGGAATCCCGTGGCATCCACGAGGATCTCGCTTCCGATCTGGACTTGCACCTGCCCGCTGTCGTCTTCCTGATACGTGATGTTGATGAGCTTGCCCAGTTCATCGAGCAGGAGTCCCCGCTGGTCGCGAAGGGCGCTGGCCGTCCGGCCGGACCCTTCGATATCACGAATTTGGAGGTTGACTTCGTAGATGCGTTCCGCGAGCGAGTTGATCTCCGGAACCAAGTTGCGAACCTCCTCGTTCGCATTGGTGCGAAGCTGGTCGAAGCGGGCGATCAGTTGATTCAGTTCGCTGGCTGCCGATTCCGCCTCCGCCAGGAAAGCCTCGCGCACCGGCAGGGATTCCACGTTGTTGGAGAAATCGGACAGGGCGTCGAAGAAGAGTTCGAGGCGCGTGCCAAACCCGTTTTCACCGGGCTCGAGGTAAGCATCCTCGATCAGATTGTAATACTGAGCTTGGACCTCCGTGTTGCCCAAGCTGGACACCTGCCGGACGTAGGCCGAGTCCAGGAAGTCGTCACGCAGCCGCTGTATAGTGGCGATCCCCACGCCGCGCCCGATCGTGCCGTTGGGCGTGCTGATGGGGAAGAGTTCCTCCAGCTCCGCACGCTGACGTGAAAAGCCGGGGGTATTGACGTTGGCGATGTTATTGCCCGCGACATCCAACTGAACCTGAGCGGCCAGCAGACCCGAACGTCCGATTCCAAGTGCACTGAACAGCGTGCCCACGCCAACCTCCTTGTTGCCCATGGCGGTCCACCCCGGACCGCGCCGCGGGGGCGGGATAGTCCCCGCCCAAGGGGAGCAACCCGCATACCCATTATCGGCCTTGGTGCAAATCGCCTTTAATCCGGGCTCTGCATGTGCATAAGTGCTTCATTTGGGGGAGTATATGCGGCAAGTCTTGCCGCGTTCGGGAAAAAGCTGCCTGCGTGGGGATGTCCAAGAAGCGGATCGGTCCAATCGGTCCGATGGTCAAGCCCAAGTGCACGGGCATCCTCGCTTGTGTCTTTGTTGCTTTCCAGTCGTGTTCGTCCGTGAAACCCGAAGCACTCCTGCCTTGTCGAATGCTGTGGGAGTGCCTTTCGTTCGGGGGTTCTGTGCCCGGTGCGAGAGCGAGCGTTTCGACATGAATCGGCCAAGCGCCGTCTTATTGATTCACTTACGAGCTTAACGTACACTCCCTGTGGGGCAATGAAACGGCGGCAAGGCACTCGTAACGCAATCCGTCGTGTGTCGAAGTTTGATGCCTGATGTCCGCACGCTGACCAGAAGTATCGATGCTGTACCCGTGGGAGGAGATTATGCGTTGCACGCGCCGCTTGGGTTGGGCGCTCACCTGCCTGTTGTGCGCCCTGGCCTTGACATCGGGGATAGCCCGTTCCGCAGAGCCCAGTCCTATTTCCATCAGCGACTGGAAAAAGGATGGGGCCCAGGCCGAAAAGGAGGACGCGCCCCCCGCGGAGGCGTTCCTGCCGGCGCTTGAACCCGAGCAGACCTCGGAACCGGCCATCGAGACGACTCCATTGCCCCCCGTGCAAGATGCGGCTATCCATGACAGTCCGGAGCCGGCGCTGTCTGCCAAGCCGGAAGCGCCCGCAGGCGGGCCGGTCATGGAGGAGGCTAGCACAGTCGCACCTGGAACGGGCGAGGCCGCTGAACCGCGGACCGTCCACGCGTGGGTGGACCCGCAGAACGCGCCGCCCGCCAACGGCGTGAACGAAGCCGCACAAGGCTCAGATATCTCCCAGCATGAAATCAAGGCAGGCCAGATCCGCACGCCCAGCGGCGTCATCAACTTGCAGGCCATCACTTTAGACCGCCTCCATGAAGAAGTCGCGCAGCAGACGGACCGCGAGGAAGTGCCACTTTCGCTGCAGGAATGCGTCACGAAGGCCCTGGAATCCAACCAGGACATTCTGGTGACCGCCTACGAGCCTTTGAAAGCCGAGAGCGACATCATGCAGGCGAAGGGCGAGTTTGACCCTGTTTTGAAGTCTGTCTACTCACGGTCTCACTCCGAGAACACCGCCTCGTCGCAAACGAATGCCTTCACCGGCGGCTCGCTGGGGGGGAGTAGTGGTAGCGGCCTGCTCGGGAATCTGGGCGGTAGCAGCAGCCTCCTGAGCGGTCTCGGCGGAAATGGATTGCTCAGCGGCCTTGGCAATAACAACAACGGTGACAGCAATAACTTCGGGCGCCTGCTGCTGTATGGCGCCATCAACCTCCTCAGCAAGGCCGGCAGCCTCATTCAGCAGTGGCTGCCCGGACGGGAGACTTCCTACGTCATCGAGAGCGACAATTGGCGTTCTGAGACCTCCGTGTACGGCAAGGTTCCCTGGGGTACCCAGTATGAACTCAAGATGGAGGTCAACGAGGAGCAATCCACGTTCAACAGCTTCGTTTCGGAGTTCAGCGGTGGATTGACCCTGACGTTGACGCAGCCGTTGCTGCGGGGCCGGGGTTCGCGCGCGAACCTGGCACGGATCCGAATCGCGAAAAACAACCGCGAAGCCGCCGAGTCCCAGGTGATGCAGCAAGTGATGACCACCCTGTCCGAAGTGGTGAAGGCGTACTGGGATCTTGTCGGGGCGCACCGGCAACTCGAGGTGCGCGAGAAATCGCTCGCGAACGCGGAGCGTCTGTTGAAGATCAACGAGCGCCGGATGGAGATCGGCACCGGGGCAGCCTTGGAAGTTGTCCAGGCCAAGGCGAGCGTGGCCCAGCGCCAAGGCGATGTCATCTCGGCCCGCAGCCAGGTGCTCAGCGCCGAAGATCGCCTGAAACTACTGCTCGACATGCGCAACGAGGGCGTGTTTTCCGCCGTGCGTTTCATGCCCACGGATATGCCCGAGGCGACGGAACTCGATCTCGACGAGACCGCCAGCATCAATCTCGCGATGGCGCATCGTCCGGAGATGCTTTCGGCCCAACTGGAAATCGACAGCGCCGAAATTGAACGGTACCGCGCCGCAAACGAGATGTTGCCTCAACTGGACGTGGCGGGCAGCGTGTTCCAGGGCGCCCGCGGCAGTAAGGCGGGCGATGTGTGGGAAGGCGTCACCGAGCGCGACGATAATTCCTGGTCGCTATCCGTGACGGGCTCCGTGCCGATTACGAACCGCAGCGGACGCGGCGCTTACACCAGCGCCGCGCTGTCGAAGCGACAGGCCGAGGACCGCCTTGAAAAGACCATCACGGAACTGACGCTGAACGTGCGCAACGCGCTGCGCGGCGTGGGTACGAGCCGCATCCTGGTGGAAAGCAGCCGGCAGGCGCGCGCGCTCCAGGAAACCAACGTGATGGCCGAGGAAAAGCGGCTGACCCTGGGCGTAACCACGAGCTTCGAGGTCCTGCAAGTTCAAGAGGACTTAGCCAACGCTGAAGCCCAGGAGGTTCAAGCGTTAATCGACTTCGAAAAGTCCAAGGTGGATCTCGAACTGGCGGAAGGCGTGACCCTCCAGAGCTTGGGGGTCGAGTACGAGATGCCTCAGCCCGAGAAGCCCGTCAGCTTCCTGCGCAGCATCGTTCCCCCCGCCCCGAAGGACTGAGCCGGGGCGAGCCAACACCGTGCCCGAATAAGGCGGGCAAAACCGCGTCCATTTACCAGTGGTCAAACTCCCAGCGATTCGCACACCGGAGGGAAGCCCCGTCCCGGGTGCGGTGAGCGCCTTGGGTCTCTGTCAAGACTTGACAGAGACTGTGTAGCGCAGGCGTCCCGCCTGCAATTCCAGATGCAGGCGGGACGCTTGCGCTATAGGATGAGACGTTCTTAGGTTGTTTACAGGTCAGGAGTTGTGTATGATCGGGGATTCAACCGCACGCCGGGAACTTCAGTCTGGTTCCGTGAGTGGCCGGAGCGTTTTGTCCCGGTTTGACGCACTCGCGTGCGAACGTGGGTGCAGATGGCAGATTCCCCGTTTATGACCGCCGAATCCAAAAGCGACAAGATCATCGTTGTTGAGAGCCTGAGCAAGCACTTCTACATGGGAGAGACAGTGGTTCAGGCACTTCGGGAGGTTTCATTCGAGATCCACCGGGGCACGTTTGTGGCGGTCATGGGGCCCTCGGGTTCGGGCAAGACCACGCTCATGGACATCCTGGGGTGCCTGTCGCGGCCCACCTCCGGTGTATACAAGCTGGACGGGACCTCGGTGGCGGAACTGACCGAAACGCGGCTGGCGCAACTCCGCAATCACGAGATCGGGTTCGTGTTTCAGAACTTCAATCTCCTGTCGCGGACGACCGCTCTCGCAAACGTGGAGTTGCCGCTCCTGTACGATGGGGTCCCCAAGAAGGACCGCGTGCTGCGCGCCAAGGCCGCCCTCGAAGCCGTCGGGCTGGGCGACCGCATGACGCACCGGCCCAGCGAGCTGTCCGGCGGGCAACGGCAGCGTGTCGCCATTGCGCGCGCACTCGTCAATCAGCCTTCCATCGTGTTTGCGGACGAGCCCACGGGCAATCTCGATACGACCAGCGGTGAAAGCATTTTGGCCCTCTTCGCGGAACTGCACGCGAAGGGCAATACGATCGTCATGGTGACGCATGAACGCGAAGTCGCCGAGCATGCGGAACGCATCATGAGTTTTCGCGACGGAAAGTTGGTGAAGGACGAATGGCGAAGCAACGGCGTTTG
>JADLGB010000111.1 GCA_020849535.1 Candidatus Hydrogenedentota bacterium | reverse complement strand
TTGTGCCCATCGCCTGTCCGCCATTGTCACTCCTCCTCGCCAACGCTCCACCCGTGCCCTGCGAGAAGTATGGTATCACAAACATAGATAAATATCAATCAATATTCCGACAGACCCTCGAAGGGGGACCCTAGAAAGCCCTTCGGGCTGAGAAGACTTGAATTCCTGCAACACTAGTGTTGCATACGTCCCCCTTTGAAGGGGGTGTAGGGGGATGTTCTTCAATTCAAGCATCCGGCGCCACGTCCGCTTTCAACTGCGTCGGCAAATACTCAGTGAGTAAACGCGTCGTAGATGGCTTTCACGGCCTTCTCGAAATCATCGTCTTCGATCCCCACGATGATGTTGTTTTCGGAAGAGCCTTGGTCAATGACACGAATGTTCACGTCCGCCTTCGCAAGGGCCGTCGTCAGGCGCGCGGCGATACCCGTGTGACCGGCCATCCCCTGCCCCACCGTCGCAATAATCGCCAAACCGGGTGCCAGCGACACACGGTCCGGCTGGCAGGTGCGCTCGATTGCCTTCAACACGGAGGGTCCATGGTGTGAAATCTCCTCATCCTTCACGATGAGCGAAATCGTGTCGATCCCGGTGGGCATGTGCTCGAAACTGACACCGTGCTCTTCGAGCACCGACAGTACGCGCCGTCCGAAGCCGCGCTCGCGGTTCATCAGCGCCTTCTCGATGTTGATCATGGTGAAGCCCTTGCGCCCCGCGATACCGCAAATGGGCTCTTTGGACACACGCTTGGGCAGAATCATCGTGCCGGGGTTCTCAGGCTCTTTCGTGTTGCGAATGTTGATCGGAATATCGGTGCCGCGCACGGGGAAGATGGCTTCTTCATGGAGAACCTGCGCTCCCATGTACGAAAGCTCCCGCAGCTCCTGGTACGTGACCTCGTCGATCCGGCGCGCACCCGGCACAATGCGCGGGTCCGCCATTAGGAATCCCGAAACATCGGTCCAATTCTCGTATAGGCGTGAGTGCGATGCCCGCGCCACGATCGCGCCGGTCACATCACTGCCCCCGCGCGAGAAGGTCTTGATAGCGCCTTCAGGCGTGGCGCCGTAGAAGCCGGGGATCACAAACAGTCCCTCGCCCTGGAGCCGTGCCCCGAGTTGCTCGTAGGAGACGGGATCGAGAAGCCCTTCATCGTCAAACAGAATGCACTCCGCCGGATCCACGAACGTCGCACCAAGCAACGCGGCCAGCAGCCGTCCATTCAAGTACTCTCCGCGACTCGCCATGTAGTCGGGCGTCTTGTACTTCGCGCCTTCCGCGGCGATGGACTCCAGGTGCTCATGCACGGGGAAATCGATGCCCAACTCCGTGGCGAGCTGCTCGAATCGCGCCGCGATCAATCCGCGGGGCTGTGTCGCGTCGAGGTCCTGCGAGAGCAGGTTGTGCCACGCGTACAGCAAATCCGTAATCTTCTTGTCATCGGGTCTGCGCTTCCCAGGCGCCGAAGGAACGATATAACGCCGTTCGGGATTGGCCCGGATGATCTTCTCGACAAGCCTGAAGCATTCCGCATCCGCAAGGGAACTGCCGCCAAACTTACAGGTGATGTAGCTCATAGTATCTCCGCATGACTCCTTGCTTGCTTCCGTGGCACACGATTCGATGGCCACATACTGCCGGCCTTGCATGGGCCGATGCTTCCCCCGCTAGACAGTTCATCGCGGCACACACGCCGTCAAGGCATGAATGCGTCCAAGAACCATCGTTTCACGTCATTGTAGGTCACGAACAACATCAGCGCGATGATGAAGACCAGACCCGCTTGCTGCACCCATTCGGTAACGCGCGTGCTGACGGGTTTGCGCCGCACTCCCTCAATGGTCAGAAAGACCAGATGACCGCCGTCCAGCACGGGAAGCGGCAGCAGATTGAATATGGCCAGGTTAATGCTGATGAATGCCGTGGTCTCTAACAGCCAACTGTATCCGATTCGCGCGGCATCGGCGGTGATCTGGAAGATCATGACCGGCCCGCCGATGTCGTTGATCTTCAGCCCGCCCGTCACGAGCATGACGAGCGTCTTCAGCGTGCGGTCCAACGCCTGCCAGGACAGGCGAAACGCCTCGGGCACAATCTGTCCGGGTTCCGCGCGGTGAAACACGGTCTTCGGTTTCCACACGATACCCACTTGGCCGAGCGTGGCAACGGGCAGCTCGACCGTGCGTGTCGCCTCTTCACGCAACACTCCATAGCCGACCGCGGGCGTGCGCACAGTGAGTTGGACGCTCGTGCCGGGATGCTTCTCCGCCTCGCGAAGCAAAGCGATCGTGGCGGGCTGCCCGTTTACTTCCTCGATGACATCTTTGCGCAGAAGGCCCGTTTCCTTTTCCGCCTCCTGACTCAGTTCCGCAATGGTCGGCTTTGCGGTCAAGTCCTGCGGAATGAGCGCCTGCCGGATGTCGTCGAGTGAAAGTTGAAGGTTCAGCGTTTCCTTTCTGTTACGAAAGAGACCCGCCGTGCGTTCCACATCCACGGCGAGAGGCGCGCTGGCACCCTTCTCTTCGAGCGCTTCCAACAACACGACATTGGCGGGCTGGCCGTCGAAGGTTTTCAGCACATCGCCCGCCTGCAGGGTGGTTCGCTCCAGGAACTCCTCATTCTCGAACTCCACGCGCAATGGAGTATCCGGAGAAAACGCGATGAGCGCGTTAATCGGAGGCGAAAAAAACACGCCCTCGATCTGCCCAACGGTTGCTGGCGCCAACGGAACCGTCAGCGTTTCAGCGCCACGCTGCACTTCGAGGGTTGAAGGGGGACCGTCCGGGTTGGCATTGACGAGATCGGAGAAGGTCCCCGCATCCACCCACTCGCCGTTTACGCGCTGAATCACGTCATCTGGGCGCAGTCCCGCCTTTGCGGCGGGCATACCATCGAGCACGCGGCCCACAAGCGCAGTCTGGAACCTCTCCACGCCAAGGGTGGGGTGGTCATCGCCTTCGCGAAGGCGCGGCTGGGCATCGCATAAGTAGGTTTTGATTTGGCCGTCTGGCATCTTCCGCTCGAGAATTACGCGGAGCGTCCCGCTGTTCGACAGGACCGAGTCTATGGCGATGTCCGAGAAACTCTTCACCGGATTCCCGTTGATTCTCACGATGCGGTCGCCAGTCTTCCAGCCCAACGCGTCGGGCTCGCCAACGGCGTCCGCTTCCTGCTCAGGGCCTTTGATCTCAAAGAGCCGCGCCTCCGCCGCGGGCGAATCAGGGAGTACGCGGCCGATCCTGCTGTCCACTTTCGCTTCGGGTACGTCCGCACCCACGGCGGCCACGATGCCATAGAGGAGCACCGCGAGCACGACGTTCATCAGGGGCCCTGCCGCGATCACGATAACGCGCTGCCACACCGGCTTGTTCGAGAACCACCGCTCCGGAGGCACGCTGCCGTACTGTTCTTTGCGCTCCTCATCGGTCATGGGCACGTCTTCCTGCCCGGCCATCTTCACGTAGCCGCCGATGGGGAGCAGGCCCAGGCAATAATCGGTTTCTCCGTAGCGGAATCCGAACAGCCGCGGTGGCATGCCCAAGCTGAAGCGTTCGCAGTAGATGCCGCACGCCTTCGCAGCGAGAAAGTGGCCCATCTCGTGAAAGAAGACCAGCTCGCCCAGAACCAAAATGAAGATTGCGATATCAAAGATCATTCAACTCAGACTCCCAATGCCGCCATGGCCTGCTCTGCCCGCACCCGTGCGGCCTGGTCCGCGGCGATGACGGACTCCAACGAGATCTCCTGGGATATATAACTTTCATCGAGGACCTCGCGCACCACGTCGCTGATTCGCAGGAATTCGAGTTGTCCCCGGCAGAAAGCGGCCACGGCGGTTTCGTTCGCCGCGTTGAGCACGGCGGGGGCGGTGCCCCCCGTGCGCGCCGCTTGGAGCGCCAGCGCCAGACACGGGAACTCTGAAAAGTCCGGTCTGGCGAAGGTCAGGTCCCGCATCGTCGTCAGGTCGAGCCTCCCCATAGGGACCGGCACTCGCTCCGGCCACGTCAGCGCGAACTGAATCGGAAACTTCATATCCGTCAGGCCCAGATGGGCGAGGATGCTGCCATCCGTGAACTCGACGAGGCTGTGGACGATGCTCTGCGGATGGATCACGACCTGCACCTGCTCCAGGGAAAGGCCAAACAGCCACATTGCCTCGATGACCTCGAGACCCTTGTTCATCAGCGTTGCGGAGTCCACGCTGATCTTGGCGCCCATGTCCCAGGTGGGGTGGCGAGTCGCCTGCTGCGGCGTCACGCCCGCGAGCGACTCCCGCGGCCTGCCATAGAAAGGCCCGCCCGAAGCGGTCAGATGAATGCACTGGACGTCTTCGATGCGGTGCCCGTGCAGGCACTGGAACACGGCGTTGTGCTCGCTGTCCACGGGAAGCACTTCCACCTTGCGCGAACGCGCTCTTTCCAAGATCAGGGGACCCGCCATCACCAGGGGTTCCTTGTTGGCGAGGGCGATGCGGTTCCCTGCATCAATGGCGCGGAGAATGGGCGACAGGCCGGCAGCGCCCACTACGGCGCACAACACGATGTCCACCGGCACGGCGGCGATTTCGGAGAGGCCCTCCGGCCCGGTCAGCAATTTGCAGTGAGAAGAACGCACGGACAAGCGGGAGGCCGCCTCTTTATCCACAATGGCGGCGAAATCCGGTGCGAACTCACGGATCTGGGCATCCAGTAGCTCCGCGTTCGAGTGGGCAGCCAGCGCGACAACCTGGAAACGTTCGGGATAGTGACGGACCACGTCCAGCGCGCTGCGCCCTATGGACCCGGTGGACCCCAGTATGGTGATGCGCCTGCGCATCTCAGCATTCCTCTTCGCCGGCGGCGCCTGCGATGTTCGCATCCGCCGCACCTTCCGCGTACGGGTCCAGTTGTCCGCGCTGCGAATAACGGCGATGCAGGGCCTCGCGCACTTCCGCCACAGATCCCATGTTCAGGATGCGCGAGGCGAAGCGGCGCGCCAACGAATACCGGATACTCGCAACTTGCGACCGGACCACGGGGATAGCCACCGCGGACATGCTCAGGCTGCTGATGCCCAGTCCGACCAGGACCTCGCTGAACATCGGATCGCCGGCCATTTCCCCGCATACGCCGCACGGAATGCCGGCTGCCTTTGCGGCCTTGATGGTCCTGCGAATCATGCGCAACACCGCGGGGTGGGCCGGTTCATACATATGGGCGATCTTCTCGTTCACGCGGTCGACGGCCAGACTGTATTGAATCAGGTCGTTCGTTCCGATACTGAAGAAGTCGCACTCCTTGGCCAGAAGGTCGGCGACCTCCACCGCGGAAGGCACTTCGATCATGCTGCCAATGGGAATGTCCCTTTTGAAGGGTACGCCACGCCGTTCCAGATCGACGCATACTTCCTGAAGAATGCTCTTGACGTGACGCAGTTCGTCAACCCCGCTGATCAGCGGGAACATGATTTGAACGTTTCCGTGGACGCTGGCTCGAAACATCGCCCGGAGTTGCGCTTTGAAGATGTCGGGGCGTTCCAGGCAGAACCGTATGGCGCGCCAGCCCAGTTGCGGGTTGATCTCGTTGGCAAGGTGTAAATGCGATACGAATTTGTCGCCACCCAGGTCCAGGGTTCTCAGCGTTACTGTGGCGGGCGCCATCGCCCGAGCCGCCTCCGCATAGGCTTCGTACTGTTCCTCCTCAGTGGGTAAAGTCGCCCGATTGAGGAAGAGATACTCGGTGCGGTAGAGACCGATACCCTGTGCCTTCGTCTTCAGGCTGTGGGATATCTCGACAGGAAGCTCAATATTGGCCATGGCCGGCACTTCGTGCCCGTCCAGCGTGACGCTCGGTTTCAATTCCTTGGCCTGAAGCGCGGCGCGGCTTCGCTCGGACCGTACTTTTTCTTCCTCGTACCGCGCGCGCGTCTTCGCGCTGGGCCGCACGACGACGACCCCCGTCCGGCCATCCACGATGATCGTATCACCGGGTAGCGCGTGCGACCCGACGAATTTCAGGCCTACCACGGCGGGAATCTCGAACGCGCGCGCGAGGATGGCCGTGTGCGAGGTGGGCCCGCTGACGTCCGTGGCGATGCCAAGGGTATTGACCATGTCCAGCTTGGCGGCATCCGACGGAGACAGATCGTGGGCGACGATTACGGAGGGATGTTCGAGATGATCGAGGCTTTCCAGGTTGGCGTTCAGCAGCCGGGCCAGAATCCGGTTGCCGACGTCAACAAGGTCTTGGGTGCGTTCGCGGAACCGCGCATCCGGCACGGAGGCCATGAGTTTGGTGTAGCGCGCGATCCACTCGCCGACCAGGTACTCCGCATTCAATGCTTCCGAGACGACACGCCGCTCCACCTCGTCACGCAGCGTGACGTCCTCCAGGAACATGAGGTGCGCTTTGAAAATGTCCGCGTGTTCCTCACCCACCGCCTCGGCGGTCCGCTCGTAGAGGCGCTCAATATCCGCGCGCACGGAGATGACCGCCCGTTCAAAGCGGGCCAGTTCGGTGTCCACGTTCTCGACTTGGTACTTGGGGATGTCGAACGCTTGCACGCCGAATGTCAGCGCCGGTCCGATGGCGATTCCGGGAGACACGCCTATGCCGCGGATCGTGACTTCCACTACGACTCTCCACACCCCGCTTCCACGAGATTCCGCACGGCTGTAAGCGCCTCTTCGGCGTCGGGCCCCGTGCAGGTGACCACGAGTATGCTGCCTTGGGCCGCGGCAAGCGTCAGCAGTCCCATAATACTCTTCGCGTTGACTCGATGACCGTTCAGCGAAATGTGCACATCGCTCTTGAACTTGAGCACGGTCTGAACGAGCGTAGCTGCGGGCCGTGCATGCAGGCCCAGCGAATTGACGACCCGCAATTCTTCGGTGACTTCAGGCATGGTTGATTCTATCATTGTCCAATCTTGAGGTTGTTGCGAGCGTAGCGGGCCAAGCAGGCCCTCAGAAAGAATTTCCCGGTGAGCCGGCGGCCGTCGCGCTGCACGAATCGTACATGTTCACATTCCAAAACGATCAGCCGTGCCACAGCCCAGTATAGGGCAAGGAAAGCCAGAATTCAAAAGCGCTTAGACTGCTGGGGACGCCTTAATCGCCGCCTTCCAGCGCGCGTTCGATGTCGCGGTGCCGGAGCCTCGCGGCGCAATCCATCTCGCGCACGAAAGCGACCAGGGCCCGCGCGACCGCCACGGAACGGTGCCGGCCCCCGGTGCATCCCACCGCGATGGTCAGATAGGATTTGGGTTCCGCCGCGTAGCGCGGCATCAAGAATCTGAGGAGTCCTTTCACCCGCTCCAGAAACTCCGCGGCATCGGGGTTATCCATCACGAAATCGCCCACCTTCGCATCCTCACCGCTGAGGGCCCGCAGTTCCGCGACATAGTGGGGATTCGGCAGGAACCGGACGTCCAAGACGAGGTCGGCCTCCGGCGGAACCCCGTACTTGAAGCCAAACGACATGACACCGACCGCCATCTTGGGAGGCAATTGGCCTGCCTGGAAGACGGCCGCGACCCGCTCCCGCAACTGCCCCACCGACATCGTGCTCGTATCGAGCACGACATCCGCCCTGGACTGAATGGGCGACAGCAGTTCCCGCTCCCGCCGGATGCCTTCTTCCACGCTCTCCTGCGATGCCGCGGGGTGGCGCCTGCGGGACTCGCTGTAACGCTTCTGGATGACCGCGTCGCTGGATTCGAGAAACAGGACCTCGGGCCGAATGCCCTTCTCGGAAACCTCATCGAGGAAGGCGGGGAGGTTCTGCAGATCTTCGCCGCCGCGCACGTCCACACAGACGGCGATTCGCGTGCGGGGCCGCTCGTTGCTCACGCCAAGTTCCGCGATGGCCGGAATCAGCGAGGGAGGAAGGTTGTCGATGCAGAAATAGCCGAGATCTTCGAGAAACCGGAGCGCCTGACTCTTGCCCGCACCCGATAGACCCGTGACTACGACGAAGCGCGACTGCTCAGGCATCTCCATTACTCATCAGCGTCATCAGACGCTCATTCAGTTTCTGAGCCGGGTGAACGCCCAACTCTTTCAAGCGATGGTTCAACGCGGCCACCTCGAGGATAATGGCGAGGTTGCGGCCGGGCCTCACGGGAATCAGCAAATACGGGATCCGCACCCCGAGCACTGTGACGAATTCCTCGGTGAGACCCGTCCGGTCGTATTCGGACTCCTGGCTCCACTCTTCGAGTTCCACGACCAGGCCGATACGTTTGGAATTGCGGACGCGGCCCACCCCGTAGACACTCTTGATGTCGATAATGCCGATACCCCGGATCTCCATGTGATGCTCGATCACGGGGGACGATTCCGCATACAGCGAATCCTCGCGGCGGCGCTTCAGGGCGACCACGTCGTCGGCGACGATGCGGTGTCCGCGTTCAACCAGTTCCAGGGCCGTTTCACTCTTACCAATCCCGGGCGCGCCCACGATGAGACAGCCCACGCCGTAGCAATCTACGGCGGACCCGTGCACGATCGTCTCCGGCGAGAACTCTTCCGCGAGGAACAGGATGATCCGGCTGATGACCTCGTCCGTGGACTTCCGGCTGCGCAGAACCGGAATTCCGCGGCGGTTACACATATCCATGAAGATGTGGCTGGGCGTCAGGTTGCGGGAAAGGAGAAATGCGGGAATCTCGAAAGAAAACATGCCCTCGAGGCGGTGCTGGAGGCCCGCCGCCGAGAGCTGTTCCATGTAGTGGATTTCAGTGTTGCCGAGGATCTGGACCCGGTCGCTCGCGAAGTAATCCAGATACCCCCCCAGCGCGAGACCCGGCCGATTGATGTCTGATGTGTAGACCGACCTCCCAATACCCTGAAAACCGCATAACACCTCCAGTTCCAGATCGTCCGCCATGGCGTCCAGAAGCCGTGCGACTGCTATGCTGTTCTTTCTGTTGATGGGGAGGTTATGGGTGTCCATCCAACCCTTTCACCTGGGAAGCTCCGGATGCCGCCAAAGACACGGACCGATGCTTCCCCGGTCCCAATGGCGCTCAGAAATGCGGTTCGATTAACCCGTAGGACCCGTCATGTTTCACATACATGACGTTGACCTGTTGAGTCTCCGAATTCGAGAAAACCAGGAAGGCATCGTTTGAGATGTCCAATTGCAGCGCGGCCTCCGCCTCGCTCATTGGTTTCATTGACAAGGGTTCGCGCACGATGGCCCGGGATTCGGTGGCAACGGCGGTGGATTCTGCCGCCGCTTCACGAGCCGCTTCGACCGCGGCGCTGATCTCGTTGGCCGGCATCACGGTAACCTTGCCCTTTCGGGGTTGGAATCGGTGATTCCGGTCTTTGAACTTCAGGATTTGACGGTCAATCTTCTCCACAACCGCGTCAACCGACTGATACATGTCCTGCGATGATTCTTTGCCGTGGATTCGTACTCCGTTTGCATGGACCGTGACTTCGGCGATGTGCCGGTGTTTCTCTACGCTGAGGACGACGTCCACGTCAATAACCTTGTCGAAATGAGCGCGGACTTTGTCGAGACGATCCTCGACGTGACCTTTCAGGGCGTCTGTCATCTCCAAATGCCGGCCAGCTATCGAAACACGCATAATTATTTACTCCTCCACAACTTACCAGGACAGTCCGGTCACAGCCGGATGGTAACACCGCCCTGGATTGCCTGTCAATTTCTCGCTTCTTCCGTACCCTATTCTACCGCGTTTGACTGCTTTTGGATATTCTATTTTGGGCCGAATCGCGCGCCGCGTCCGCTCTTGCGAGGAGCGGGCCCACAATTTCCGCAATCCGGCCGGCAATCACCTCGTGCCCAGCGGCGTTGGGGTGAATCTGGTCATACATCATGCTCGGCTTGCCAAATATGCCTCGCATGATATTGGGAACCAGCAGCGTCCCGTGCATCTCGGCAATCTCCTCGAATCGGTCCCGGTAGGCGTCCGTCCAGACGCCCGTTTTGATGTGGACCATGATGACCATTGAGCCAGAGTCGATACAGGCGCTCACAATCCGTTCCATATTCCTGAACGTCTCTTCCTTCGGGACCTTGTTCAGGAAATCGTTTCCGCCCAGTTCGACAATGACCAGGCGGGGCTCCAAGCTGAGGACATCCCTCTCAAGGCGTTCCAGCGCCGTGGCCGTCGTATCTCCGCTCTGCCCGGCATTGATCACCTCCACGCCCAGTGTCTCACTCAGCACGGCGGGATAGGCCTCCGCGGCCTTCACCCCATATCCGTAGGTAATGCTGTCTCCGAAGGCAACGATGACGTCGCCTTCGGAGGAGAGATTGGCTAAGTTTGGCTCGCTCCGGCCGCATGACACGGTAAGTGCCATAAAAAGGAACCCTGCGGCCGTGCGAACGATTCCCTGGCTACGGCTCGATGACGGGCAGGGTGTCGGGGTCGATCTTCTGATGGCATGCGTTGCAGGACTGCACCAGGGCCTCATACTTGGCTTTCGTATCGGCATAATCCTTCTTCGCGGCCGAGGCGGTCAGCGCGACGGATGCGTCGTACATGGCCTTGGTCATTTCTTGCCACTCGGGCTTGCTTTCGTGCTCCCCTACGCGGATGCCGACCAGCACCGCGACCTCCGCGCCGCTGCCTGCCTCGTCCTCGACCTTGCGCCAATCCCGCGGCGTGGCCGGTTCCTGGGCCAGGAGCGTCTTGAGATTCTCGACGAGCGGATCCGCGAACTTCTTCATAAACCGCTCGGTCTCCATTACGGGACCTGGAAACACAGGCGCGGCTGCTGGCGCGGCCGCCGGTGCCGCTGCTTCCTGAGCATACACCCCCGATAAATTCCACGCGCCCGCACCCGCCAACGCCGCCAGCACCGCTATCGCGACAATCCACTTCCTCATCGCCAGTACCTCCATTCACCAATGATTATGCCACTCAGAATTGCCCGGCTGACGCCGGATTTACAGCCATGGGGGCAGTAGGGTACCCAGGAGGCTCCCGCAGATCAAGTGAGCACTGGAGAAAAGAACCGGACGGATCGGACCGATAGGTCGGATCGGACAGTTGAAATGGAAAAGACACAGGCGAGGGCGCCTGTGCGCACGTGCATGCCAGGCCTGAAGGTGTTCTTCCTTTCTTTCGATCCCTGGTATGCCCAAGGGCTTCCGGAGTCCCAGGCAAACTACCGAATGGAATTAGACGTGTGGCATAGGCGCCCTCGCCTGTGCTCTTCCGCGCTTGTCTGATCAGACCGCGCAACGCGGGCCGCCTTCCCGCCACGCCAGATGAACTTTTCCGGCGCTTTGGGCATCATACTCCCAGGTGAAACTGTGTCCGCCGGGACCGCGGGCGTGGTTTCTGATTTGGAGGATCTTGTGGGAGAACAACTTCCAGCGAATCCAGAGGAGAAGCCCGCGCCGGTGGCCGCTCAGGCTGCGCAGGAGCCCACGGTTACCAAGGTCATCGTGCGGACGCGGGCGGCGGCACCGTGGGCGATTGCCGCGGTCTTGATAACCGGCATCCTGGTTGTCGGGTTTCTGATCTACAGTGTTACGTATCGTCTCCCCCACGAAGCGGCCACGGTGGCTGTCGAGACGGTGGAAAGCACTGTCGATAAGATCGCAGAGATTCCGCAGGGGATCGCGGCGGCGTTCAAACCGAATGTCGACGTGAACACGACCATTCATCGATCCATCGATGAACTTAAGAAAGAGGCGAAGCTCGTCGTCCTGACTGCGAGCGTGGATGTGGAACTGAGCAAGACGAGCGAGAAACGAATCCTCTGGGACATGCTCCAGCTCGGGGACACGTCGGTGCGGCTGCGCGTGCCCGGAAACAAGGTCCAGTACTACATCCCCGTCGCCGGGCTTTCGCAGGAGAATTTCCAGTACGACCCAACCACAGGTTCCGTGTGTCTCCACCTTCCCGAACCACTGCTCGACCGCGAGTTCGTGGACGTCCAGAGCAATCCAGACACAATCGAGGTCGAGACGCAGGTTGGTTGGGGACGTCTCGATGCGTTCTCTGGCGAGTTTCTGGAGAATGAGGCCCGCCGTGCGCTGCGCGATTCGGTGCTGGAGGAAGGCGCGAGCAAGCTGCTCGCCGACAAGGCACGCACCGAGGCGGAGTCTGTCGTGACGGCGCTATTGTCCAACCTCACTGCCGGTCTGCGGGAAGACGTCGCGTTTCGCGTCACGTTCGATGCGCCCGGCCCGGGCGAAGGGAGTACCATCGATGGGTAAGGAGAAGGTTGTCGTCGTGGAGGAACAGGGACCCGGCTGCTTCGGGCAGGGGATTGCCGCCTTGGGCGTGCTAGCCTCGCTGTTTTGGCTGCTCAACTTCACGTTTGGAATCGTGGAGATTCCGGACAATCTGCCCTTCGTTGGTAACCTGGATGAGGCCGCGGCCGCGGCAGTATTGTTCTCCTGCCTGCGCTACCTCGGGTTTGACATCCTCCCCTTTGGCAAGCGCGGCGTGCGCAAGACGGACGAAGTGATCGACGTCAAAACCTCCGGCGAATAACACCTCTCAAGACGGCGGATTGGCTTTTTCCTGTTCTTTGCGGGCAATGTCGTTTGCGAGGGCCTCGACGACATTGTGAAACAGCCGCCGGTTGTGCTCGTTCATGCCAGACAGCGTGAGATGCGCGTCCAGGATCATGCGAGGCACATCCACATTTCCATCCTCGACTTCGGGAAGCGGCTTCAAGGGGCCCTGGATGGGGGCGTCCATTCCGAAAATCGTGTAGAGGACATCGAATCCGGTGACGTTCAGGGCCTTCATGACGCGGCCTTCCCGGGCGATGAGTGTGGCTTTGCGCCCGAACTCATCAATGGAAAACCGCGCGATCTCCGCCAGGAGGCCGAGGTTGGTGCTGTCGATGCCGGTGGCTTCGGTCAGGTCGATGACGATGTTGTCGAAGTCCTTTTCTTCAAAGAGTTTATCGAGAAAGACACGGAGGGCCTTGCTGAGGGGAAAAGTCCAGTTGGACGTGAACCCGATGGACCCCACAAACTTGAGCACGCAGACATCGCCAAAACGCGCGTGCAGTACCTGACCGGTCTCCATGCCGAAATACCTCCTCACGCTTTACAGTCCCTGCATGTGTATTGTGGTCGGAATTGGGTAGAAGATCAACTGTGAGGATGAGAGGGAGCAGGAGAGCGGGTATGGGCAGGGAGCACCTGAAACACCTCTTGCATTTCTGTCAATATTTTACTATACTCGGAATAGAAGAATCGCCGGGTGGAGCGACGTGGTAGAATCGCCTCATTCCGGTCCTGGGGAGGTCTGGATCCGTGCAGGCAGTGCCATGATCAAGCAAACCCAAGCGAAGCAAGAACGTATTATCGAAGCTGTCCGCCACGGCCTGGAAGGCGTGGGGGCAGTCGAGTTCATTCAGAAGAACGGATTCGCAATGACCACCGCGGGGATTGCGAAGAACCTGCGCGCCATGGGAGGCAGAGGACGCGTGCAGGAGCTGATCAACGAAGGCAAGACGAATATCGAGATCATGCAACTGTGCTTTCCGGAAGCGGACCTGTCGCA
>JADLGB010000110.1 GCA_020849535.1 Candidatus Hydrogenedentota bacterium | reverse complement strand
TTCTTTCCGTCGTACAGCGCCACCGTTCCTCCCAGCACGACGTACATTTGGTTGCCCGTGGTGCCCTGGAAAAAGATCGCGTTGCCTTTCTCCACGTCCATGGTCATGCCCTTGGCAAAGATCTTCGCCACATCGTCGGGGCTCAGTCCCCGGAACAAGGGTACGCGCTTGGACAGTTCGATGTACTTTTCAACTGACATTCCGCAATCCCTCCCTGGCAACGGATGTGAGCCACCAATTCAATGAAGGAAGCGTCTGCCGCTGTACCAGCCGGGTTAGACGACGTAGATAAAACGGCTGCAGTTAGCGCACGTATGAATGTGCGCGGGGTCCTGACGGACCTGCTGCACGAACTTTGACGGCAGCCGCATGAAACACCCTTGGCAGGTGTCTCCTTCGACGGGAACGAGCGCGGGGGCGCGGCTCTTCATGAGCTTGTCGTAGTGGCTCAACACACGCGGTTCGACAAGCGCGCGAATGGCGTCGATCCGTTGTTGCACCTGACTCTTGCCGGTCCGGGCCGAGACGAGCATCTCCTGACAAAGCTGAAGCCGCGCCAGCAGGATGAGATCGGCGTGGCCATCGGCCATCTTCTTGATGGCCGGATCGGCCTTTACCTTGCGCACGCTCTGTTCGTGGGTCTCTGCGAATTTCTCCGAGGTGGCCTCCAGCAGGTCAAACATCTCGTCCGCCGTCTTGGCCTCGAGCATCGCCTTGAGATGTTCCTTGTCGCTCAGGAGCTTGGCCACGGTCGCCACGAAGTTCAGGTACGAGGTCTGGTCTGTCGGCGGGTAGCAAATCAAGAACACAAGGTGAACCGGTTTGCGATCCACCGCCATGAAGTCAAGACCTTCGGGGACTCGTCCGACCGCGCACGCCAATCCCTTCATGCCGGTCACCCGCGCATGGGGCACCGCGATGCCGCGGCCGATCCCCGTGCTCTCCGTGGTTTCGCGGGCCATGATCTGGTCAAGCGCGGGGCCGTGGCCATCCATTTTGCGCTTTTCAAACAGGAGGTGGGTCAATTCCTTGAGGGCATCCGCCTTAGTCGTGGCGGCCATTTCGGGCAGAATACACTGTTTCGTGATGAACTTCGTCAGGATCATACCGTGGGCGTTCCTCAACACTGGAGCCCTCCCCGAGAGGCACGCGCATCGCGCGCCATCGACTATGGGCCCAAATCATATATGCACCTGCGGACAAAGCTCCGCATGGCTCCGCCGGATAAACGATTTCCCAGCTTGCCGCGACCTAGTGTAGCACCGGGCGGTGCGTCACTCAAGAAAAGCCCGATTGGCGATTAATTCGCTCCAGAATGCGGGATGTCGCGAAGGCAAAAACTAAAGCGCGTACATGAAGGGGGCGACCACCCCGGCCTGCCCCGCGAAAAACAGGAGCATGCCCAGTATCACCAAGGCCAGGATGATGGGCGCGAGCCAGAACCTCTTGCGAACCCGCAAGAAGGCCCACATTTCCAGAAGGATTTCCATACCCTCGATTCTAGCGTGTCTCGGGCGAAAAGGAAAGGGAGACGGCAGTTCAGAACTGGTTCCGGTACGCTTCCAGGTCTTCGGGTTGATCGTCGGGCTCTTCCCAGTAGGACTCGCGGTCCTGTTGCCAGGCCCGCTGGAGCGGGTCTTTGCCGAACCATTGGTTCAGAAACCGTGCGGGGGTAATAAGACCGTAGAAGACAAGGGTGAGCAGCACGCGGGTCATGACCCAATTCAGCGCTTCGGCGAACTTCAGCCAAGCAATGAACACGGGACGCAGCGCGAAGGGCACGACGAGTCCGGCCACCAGAAATGCGGCCGCGATGCCGAACAACCATAGGGGCGGAACCCCCTTCACCCAGAATCGAAGTCCGCCGAGGATGGCGAAAGCTACCGCCATGGTCAGGCCGAATTTCCGCTGTTCTTTCCGGCTGGAGGTGTCGATTGCGTGCATGGCTGTCGTGCTTGCCTCAATCCAGTTCGTAGCGTTTCTGCCAGGAGTCGTCTTCGGTCCAGCGCGGCTGCAAGGCCTTGTCCAACAGGAAGGGCCCCAGGACCAGGTAATCCATATTGGTGCGCATGAAACACGCGTAAGCTTCGCGAGGCGTACAGACGATGGGTTCTCCGCGCACATTGAATGAAGTGTTGATCAGCACGGGGCACCCCGTGCGCCGATGGAATGCCGAGAGCAACTTGTGGAAAAGCGAGTTGTCTTCGCGCGCAACGGTTTGAATTCGCGCGGAATTGTCGACATGCGTCACTGCGGGGATGTCCGAGCGCGGGACCTTGAGCATGTCAAACCCAGTGGCCTTACGCGCAGCCTTGCCGGGGGCTGTACGGTGCTGCTTCTGCACATCGGCCACGAGAAGCATGTACGGGCTTTCCCCTTCCAACTCGAAGTACTCCGCAACATGCTCCCGCAGCACCGACGGCGCGAAAGGCCGGAATGACTCGCGGAACTTGATCTTGAGATTCAGCGTCGATTGCATGTCGCGCGATCGCGGGTCACCGAGAATGCTGCGCGCGCCAAGAGCGCGGGGCCCGAATTCCATTCGCCCCTGAAACCAGCCCACGACGTTTTCGCGTGCAATCAATTCCGCAACGCGCTGGCACAACGAATCCTCGGAGTGACGCTCGAAAGGTATTCGCTCTTCCATGAGGTACGACTCAATGTGGGCATCGGTGAAGGCCGGACCCAGATAGGTGCCCTTCTGCTTGCGCGCATTGGGCGTGCGCTCATTGCCAAGAAGCTGGTGCCATGCGAAGAGTGCGCAACCCAGGGCGTTCCCCGCATCGCTGGCGGATGGCTGGATCCAGATATCCTCGAATGGCCCCTCGCGCAGCAGACGCCCGTTGGCCACACAGTTCAAGGCCACCCCGCCTGCGAGGGTCAGGTGCTTGGACCCGGTTTCCGCATAAACCTTCCGGGCCATACGAAGGATGACCTCTTCCGTCACCTCCTGCACAGAGCGGGCCATATCCATCTCGCGCTGCGTGATCGGACTTTCGGGTTCGCGCCGGGGGCCGCCGAAGAGTTTCGCGAACTTCTCGTTGGTCATGCGCAGGCCCGCGCAATAGTCGAAGTACTCCATGTTGAGCCGGTAGGACCCATCCTCTTTGATGTCGATGAGCTTCTCGCGGATGAGGTCCACGTATTCGGGACGGCCATAGGGCGCAAGCCCCATGAGCTTATACTCGCCGCTGTTCACCTTGAATCCGGTGAAGTAGGTGAAAGCCGAATACAGCAGTCCCACGGAGTGCGGGAAATTGATCTGCTTGAGAATACGGACCCGGTTCCCTTCGCCGATCCCGTACGTGGAGGTCGCCCACTCCCCCACTCCGTCCAGCGTGAGAATGGCGGCGGACTCGAAGGGACTGGGAAAGAAAGCCGCGGCGGCGTGCGCCTGGTGGTGGGTCGTAAAGAGGATCTTGCCCTTGTATCGGAGTTCGCGGCGAAGCAACTGCCGCGTGAAAAACTTCTCTTTGAGCCAGAACGGCATCTGGTTGATAAACGAGGCGAGACCCGCGGGCGCCGTGGCGATGTAGGTCATGAGCAGGCGCTCAAACTTCACCCAGGGCTTGTCGTAGAAGACGACAAAGTCAATATCATCCGCAGTGATTCCCGCTTCCTCAAGACAATACGCCACCGCCTGGCTGGGGAAGCGCGGATCGTGCTTGACGCGGGAGAAGCGCTCCTCCTGAACCGCCGATGAAATGTCGCCGTCTTGCAGCAAACATGCCGCGCTGTCGTGGTAAAAGGCAGAGATTCCCAAGATGTTCATGAGTGCACTGCACGCTATCCCGATGCCGTAAAGGGGAATTCTAGCCGCGATTCACGGGCTATTCAAAGCGAGGCGTTCACGCTGACTCGCGGGCCAAGGCGCCGTTGGGTTCGGGCAGGGATCGCGCCAGGAGCACCGGGATTGTCATCACCGCCGCGGCCACGTAATAGGCCAGGGACGCTCCCAGACGCCAGTAGAGCACGCACGCGACGAGCGGCCCAATGGCCCGGGCCAGGGATTCGAGCGAGCGGAAGATGCCGAGGATTCGCCCTTGCTCCTGCTCGGGCGTGTAAAGCGAAACCAACGCGGAAAGGCAGGGCCGCACTTGCGCAGAGCCGATGGCCATTATGAAGAGGCCGGCAAAAAAGACCCAGACGTTGGGCGCGTACCCGACCACCGCCAGCGCGGGAATGCCAAGCAGAAGCCCGTGGAATCCCATGCGCCTTGGCCCGATCACGCCGCTGCGCGTGCGGACGTAGGAACCCTGCATGAAGGCAAGCACCACGCCGATGAACAGAAACATGATCGTGATCTGCTTGGGCCCGTAGCCAAATCGGTCCGTCGCGAGAAAGGTCAGCGAAAACTCCATCCCGGAAAACGCCAGCAGGAAAACGAAATAGATGAGATTCGTCAGAGAAACGCCAGGGTAACCTTCGGTTTGCAGGAGTGCAAGCGGATTGACGGGACGCCGCGCGGCCGGCGCGACGGGCGCTCCCACCCGCCGGGTCTCCCGCAGCGATGTCAAAACGCTTACCCAGTTGGCGCCCGTCAGGAGAAACGCGGTAAGCGCCGCCATGCTATATGGGTTCACGCCGTATTGCGCCAGGCGGGGCCAGTAGTGCGTCAGGTCAAAAACGGACATGATACCGCCGAGTGCCGGGCCGAGCATGAAGCCCAGGCCCACGGCAAGACCGAGCACGGCCATGCCCCGTGAGCGGCGCTCATCGGGCGTCACATCGGCGATGACGGCACTGGCCGTCGAGATGTTACCGCTCATCAAACCGCCGATGAACCGGGCCAGAATCAATACACCAAAGTCGCCCGCAAACACCCACAGCAGATACGAGAGCGCCAATCCTCCAATAGAAAACAGCAGGATCGGCCTGCGTCCATACCGATCGGAAAGGCTTCCCATAACAGGCGCGCAGACGAACTGCAGGAGCGCATACATGGAGCCTAGAAATCCGCCGAACAGGACGACCAAGCCGTTCTCCGCATTTGCCCCGATGTAGGCGCTGAATGCCTCAAGCGCGTGAACGATCCCGCCCAGGAGCCCCACCGAACCCTGCTCGTGCAGGTAATACGTCAACATGCTGGGATACAGCGGGAAGATGATGGAGAAGCCCGCCATGTCGAGAAACACGGTGAGGAACACGATGCGCAGGGCACGCTTCGCGTCTTGTTCAGATACCGGGCCTCGCGCGGACAATGCGTTGGATGACATGAACGAATCCAGGTAATGCAGCTATCGGAAGAATACGGCAGTGTACTCAAGCAAGGCCAGGCAAAGCAACCCGGTCCGCATCTTATCGCCCGTCCGTGTCAGACCGTGCGGGCGGCCAGGGCTGCAACCACGCGGTCGCCGAAGTCGCTCGTACCTATCGCTTCGCTCTTGCCTTTTGGATCCTTGAGATCGGCGGTCGTGTACCCCGCCGCGAACACCGCGCGCATCGCGTCCATGACGCGTTTCGCTTCCGTCTCCATGCCGAAGCTCTTCTCAAGCATGAGGGCCACGGATCCAATCATGGAATAAGGGTTCGCAATGCCTTTTCCCGCGATGTCGGGCGCGGAGCCGTGCGACGGCTCGTAATAGGCCTTCTCCATGCCAATGCACGCGGACGGCATCAACCCGAGCGAGCCGAGCAGCCCGCCGGCGAGATCGCTGAGGATGTCGCCGAACATGTTCTCCATGACCATCACGTCAAACTGGCGCGGATTCAGCACCAGCGCCGTAGCGGCCGCGTCGACGATGACGTGTTTCACTTCCACGTCGGGATACTGCCGGGCCACCTCGTCGCCGATCACATTCCACAGCACGCTGGACATGAGTACGTTGCTCTTGTGGACGTTGTGCAGCACCTTCTTCCGCTGGCGCGCTTCCTCGAAGGCCACGGTCAGAATCTGACGGATCTCGTTTTCGTCGTATTCGAGCGTCTCCTTCACATAGCGCAGCCCGCGCGCGTCAATCCCTTCCTCCTTCTTTCCGAAATAGAGGCCACCGACGAGTTCCCGGATCATCATAATGTCGATCCCGTCTCCCACGACTTCCGGTCGCAACGGCGAAAAGAACGCCAACTCCGGCGGGAGATACACGGGGCGGAAATTGGCGAAGGTGTTATACCGTTTGCGGAGCGGCAGCAGGGCCCCGCGTTCCGGGCGCTCCTCGACGGGAATCCGTTTCGATTCCTCATGCCCCAGCCCGATGGGTCCCTTGAGGATGGCGTCGGCGCGATCGCAGGCCGCCATTGCGGCCTCGGGAAAGGAGTGGCCGTGGTCGAAGTAGGCTTGGGCGCCGAAGGGCGCGTGGACCAGTTCGAACGTCGCATCGGCCGACGCTTCAACGGCGCGAAGCACCTTGACGGCTTCGGCCATGATCTCCGGACCGATACCGTCGCCTTCGAGTACTGCGATAACGAATGTCTTCGACATGCCAACTCCCTTACAAGTCGTACGGGCGGACGTCCGAGAACATCCGCCCGTCTTGAACCTCTGATTCGCTGCGCTTGGGTCTGACTACACAGTCGCCGTCAGTTTGGCGATGGCGTCGCCGATCTTCGTCGTCGACATGCCACCCTCCTTGATCTCCTTCGCCGACAGGCCCGGTAGTTGGCCGGATTCCAGGAATGCCACGCAGGCCTTCTCCACGCAGGCGGCGGCTTCCGTTTCTCCCAGGTGGTCCAGCAGCATCTGGCCGGCGAAAATGCAGGCCAGCGGGTTGATGATATTCATGCCTGTGTACTTCGGCGCGCTGCCGCCGATGGGCTCGAACATGGACACACCATTAGGATTGATGTTGCCGCCCGCGGCGATACCCATGCCGCCCTGCACCATCGCGCCCAAGTCGGTAATGATGTCGCCGAACATGTTGCCCGTCACGATCACGTCGAACCATTCGGGGTTCTTCACCATCCACATGGTCGTCGCGTCGACATGGGCGTATTCGCGCTTGATGTCCGGAAATTCCTTTGCGCCCATTTCGTGGAAGGCCCGCTCCCACAGATCGTACACGTAGGTCAACACGTTCGTCTTGCCGCAGAGGGTCAGCGTCTTGGCTTTGTTGCGTTTCTGGGTCAGTTCGAACGCGTACTTGAGGCAGCGGTCCACTTCGTGACGCGTGTATACCATGGTCTGAATGGCGACCTCATGAGGCGTGCCCTTCTTCTGGATGCCGCCGACGCCCGTGTACAGGCCCGCGGAGTTCTCGCGTACCACCACGAAATCGATATCCTCCGGCCCCTTGTTCTTGATCGGCGTCTCCACCGTCGGGTACAGCTTCACGGGGCGCAGGTTGATGTACTGGTCCAACTCGAAGCGGGTCTTGAGCAGGATGCCCTTCTCGAGGATGCCGGGCTTCACGTCCGGGTGGCCGATGGCGCCAAGATAGATCGCGTCGAAGCGGCGGAACTCTTCGATGGCCGAATCCGGCAGGACTTCGCCGGTTTTGAGGTAGCGTTCGCCCCCGAAATCGAACTCCTGGGTTTCGAGTTTGATGCCAAAGCGCGCCGCGGCGGCGCTCATCACTTTGACGCCTTCCCGAAGCACTTCCGGTCCGGTCCCGTCGCCCGGAAACAACGCAATCTTGTAGGTAGCCATAGTGTCCTCTCCCCCCAAGTATAAACCGCCCCCCGGAATGCAGATGTGCCGAAGGACCCCCGGTGGTCCGTGTAGGCCAGCGTTGGGCTGACGATGAAAACAGCGACGAATGCTAACACTTTGAGGCCGGATAACTCAAGGATCCGGGCGGAGGATCCGGGCGGAAGTGACGCGAGCCGGTTCCCCAATCAGTCGATGACTCGAACACAACGGACGAAGTTCATGATACGCATGACATCGCCTTGCGGGCCCCGTCCTTTTGGCAAGGTCGCGGCGTCACCCTCCTTGAGATCGCAACGCTGGGCACCCGCCCCGTGTACATCGAGCAGACGCAGTGTGGACGATTCCCGCGGCATACGCATGTACCCATACGCCGTGCCAAACGCGATGTAGACAGCCTGGCGACCGCTGCCGTCAGAGGAGGCGTGGGTCGTGCCCGTCCAAAAATAGGGGAAGTCCTTGCCTCCGGCTTCGTCTTGAATTGGAGTCGTCTCAAACAGCGGATCGATTGCCGCGGTTCCAGCCGTCGCCGGCGACCGCGTATAATCCACGATGCTCTGCAGTTCCTTGGCATTGGGCAGACGCCAGTTGGAGTAGCCAGCGAACTCCAGGTTTTCGGCGTAAGCCAACGCATGTTCCCAGTCCATTCCTACGCCGCTGTCCGCTTTCGTCCACATGAGACCGGTGGCGTGGTCGGAAACCGTACCATCGCCGTTGTCCACAAAGTGGTTTCGCCCGTACGCGGGATTCCCGCGAACGTACCGCGCAAAAGCCGTCATGGGGTGCTGTCGCCCCGGGGGACCGGCCATGACGCTGGGGTACCCCTTGATGCGCCCGTCCGCGAAGTTCACCCCGAAAGCGGTGCGATTGCCATTCATGGTTGTTGAAACGTACTGCGTGCTGGACCAGTACTGCGCGTCGATGGAGCGCTCGTTATGCGAGGGATCGCCGTAGCGGAACACAAAGTAGTTCGTGTCAACAAAGGGCACTAGCGCCTGCCCAGCCGCGCCGGGATGCAGAATCGGGTCGGTACCGGAGAATTGAATCAGGGAGTACAGCTCTTTGATGGAGGGAAGACGCCAATCCGTGTAGCCCGCGAGGTTCAGCGCTTGTGCGCCGGACACGGCCGCATCCCACGTCACTTTGTCGCCCGGGTCTCGCTGCCACATGAGCCCCGTGTTCAGGTCCGCGACAGTTCCATCGCCATTATCGTGATACGCGGGCAGGAGACCCTGATAGTGGGCATCCTGCCCATAGAATGCGGCGCCGGACTCCGGTATTGCTACCGCGCGCGCGCTGTCGTAGAAGCGTGTCTGCCCGGTATCCACCACAGGATACGTCAAGCCGCGCTCACCCGGACTCCCCGCGACGAGCGCAAGATACAGCCCCATTCCAACAGATGCGCCAGCCAGGACGTACTTCAACATGGCATTGCTCCCGGTTCCGAATTCAGCTCGTGCTGCTGAATCCTCACACGGCGAAATGACAGCAGGCCATTTGAAATGATTACGGTTTGTTCATCGACATCGCGTCCGGGTCTCAACAGCTCTCCGTTCAAATGCCAAGAACGCGGCGGTAGACCTCGTCGTTTCCTTCTACCATTCGCTGGTAAGTGAAGTGTTCTGCGACCAATTGGCCTGCACGCCGGGCTAGACGCGCCCTCAGATCCGAGTCCCCCAGCATCGCCGTGACGGCACGCGCAAAAGCACTGGAATCCCCAATGGGCGCCAGCAGGCCCGTCTCGTTGTCCCGAACCATTTCGGGGATACCTCCGGCGCGCGTGGCCACGACCGGGATGCAGGCGGCCATCGCGTCGAGAACCGAGGTCCCCAGGCCTTCCTCGCTGCTGGATAGCACGAAGACGTCGAGAGTCTTGATCAGGCGCGGAACATCGTCGCGATAGCCGAGCAGCCGCACCGCGTGCCCGACGTTCAGGTCCGCAATCTGCCGCTCCAAGGCGCCACGCAACGGACCTTCCCCCGCGATGACGAGGCGCGCGTGCGGTTGTGCACGCAGCACCGCCGGCATCGCCGCAATGAGCGTTGCTTGATCCTTGTGTCCCACGAGGGCGGCGACATTTCCGATAAGTGGAGCGTCCACGGGCACGCCGAGTGCTTCGCGTGAAAGGGGCTCAACGTCCATGCGCGCCGGGTCGATGCCACTGTGCACGACCGTGAGTTTGGATTCGGACACGCCAAATGCCCGCATGACCTCGGCAATGCGATGCGAGATGGCGACAAGAGCGTCGGCTTGTGCGTATTTCCAGCGGCTGAACGCATTGGATCTTGGCGGGAAATCGACGCGGCGCGATGCCACGACCTTTCCGCGCCCGGCGAAGGCGCAGGCAAGAACGGCGTACGTAAGCGCGTGGCTGGTGTGCGCATGGACGAGATCGATTTCGAGACGGCGCATCGCGCGCGCGAGTATCCATGCGGACCACAAGTCCGCCTCACCGCGAAACGGCGCTTCCACGCGCGCCACGGTCTCGCCACCGTGATCGCGGGCCATGAAGGGGCTTCCGCGGCGGCCCGCAATGGCACAGAAATGCCCTCGAACGATCAGGCCCTGAATCAGATAGCTTGCTTGCTGTTCGCCGCCGCGCCAGCCGGACTGCTCATCGACGTGCAGGATTCTCATGGCGGGCCTGCCCGGCGCGACGCATGCGCGGCCAGCGCTTTCCGGTACGCATCGACGGTCCGCTGCGCGAGCAGCGCGAGCGTGAATTCGTCCATGATACGCCTGCGCGACGAGGCTCCCATCTGCCGCCGCAGCGCGGCGTCGCCGAGAAGCCGCGCCAAAGCGTCCGCAAGGGGTTTCACCGTGCCCTGGGGCACGATGTATCCATCCACGCCATCACGGACAATCTCCTTCGTGCCTCCGTGGTCCGAAGCCACGATCGGAATTTCCGTGGCCATCTGTTCCATCACGCTGAACGAGGAGGCCTCGCAGTCGATGGAAGGCTGGACTCCAATATCAAAAGCCTGGATACACTGCGCAATATCGGTCCGGAATCCGGCGAAGGTCGCGATCGGCGCGATGTCCAGCTTCTCGGCGAGTTGTTTCAGCTCCGCCTCCAGGTCGCCCTGCCCCAGGATCAGCAAGCGAAGCTGCGGGAACTCGGACCTCATCCCTGCAACCGCCTCAAAAAGGAACCGGTGCCCTTTGGCTTCGGTAAGGCGCGCGGCGATGCCGAGGACGACATCTTCGTCGCCGTATCCGAACTCCTCGCGGGCGCGGCGGCGCTGGCCCGCATCCGGTTTGAACACGTCCGGATCCACGCCGTTGTGGATGACCGTCATGCGGCGGGAATCGAAGACCGGGCGCGACGCCCTCAGGTCGAACACCGCCTCGCAAACCGCGATCTGGTAGTCCGTCCACGAAAGGTTGAGCATACGGTTAGCGGCGTTTTCACTGACCAGGTACGTGTTGTGCCGCGTTCGCACCATGCACGTGGGATGCCCCAGCGTGCGGCACGCCAGCGCGCTGACCCAGTGATCCTGTGAACCGTTCGCGTGCAGGATATGTGGGCGTTCCTCCTGGATGAAGCGCCGCACCTGAACGAGGTCGTGTGACCACGCCAAGGGCCGGAGCCCACCCCGGTAATGGAACGCGTTCAGGGCCGGGCAGCCCGCTTCCCGCGCCAAACCCGCGAGGATGCTGTCCGTCTTGCATCCAATCGTCACGTGATGGCCCAACCCCGTCAGCTCGCGCGCGAGATTCACGACGTACCGGACCTGCCCCCCGCCCTTCAGGTGCGGATCGCTCAGAAGAATGCGCAGAGGGGCGCTGCCAGAGGCGGCTTCGGATGTGAGAGGCGTGGGGTTCACAGCGGAACCGGCCGGAGGCCGGGCTCAATGTCCCGGCGAGGCCGGCGCCTGATTGTCCTGCGAGGGGGGCGGCGTGTCACCTGATGCCTCTTCCTCCGGCCCTTCCTCGGCATAGGCCTTGGTCTCGCCCGCACGATTGGTTGATTCAATGGACGCGAGGAGCGACGTGATCTTCTCATTGGCGCCGTTCAGTTGTTCCAGGGCTTGCTCCAATTCGAGGTCGATCGCGTCCAGGTCGTCATCCCGATTGATGGTGATTCGTTCTTTCTTTGCCATGCCGTCAAACTCCGTCACACGATGGCCCGGCGAACTCCTTCGCGGGCAGGGCGCTCAGAACAGGGGCGTGGGCGAGTCTTTCAGCTCGTCCAAAATCTCGTTGAATACCTGAAGACGGTCCTTCGCCCCGATGGGGGCGGGCGCGCTAGCCAGGATGGCCCACGCCTCGCTGTCGGCTCCGGCTTCGAAGGCCGAGGCGTCGCCAGATGCGAAATCGTGATACGCGGCCAGATTGGCAATCCGGACTACCGCCGCCAGCTTTGGATCCTTCGCGGCCGACAGGGATTGGCCCTCCCTGACGTGATGGAAGTGGATAGCGTCCGCAAGGGTCTTGGGGAAGTTCCAGCGCTCTGCGAGCGCCGCGGCGGCATCCGCGTGGGTGAAACCCAATTGTGCCATCTCCGCGTCGCACAGCGCCGGACCATGACCTCCGGATGCCTGGAGCAGTTTCGCGTACGGCGTCATCATCTGCCTCAACAAGATGAGCCTGCCCATATCATGGAGCAAGCCGCAAATGAAGGCTTCGCCCTGCATCCCGAGACGCATCGTCGTGGCCAGGTGCTTGGATACCCCCGCCGTGAGAAAAGAATGCGACCAGAATTCCTTGGGCACCAGGTTCGCCTTCAAGCCATCGTTCAGACCATCGATGACCGAGACGCCGAGCACGATATTCCGCACCTCGCGCACACCCAGAATCACGAGCGCCAGCTTGAGCGTGCCAACGTACTGCTTCATGCCGTAGTAAGGGGAGTTGCTCACCCGCAGGATCTTGGCCGTCATGGCGGGATCGCGCTCGATGACCTGGGTCACGTCCGTCATGTCCACGAGGGGGTCGTCGGTCATGCGCAGCACTTCCGCCACGACCTCGGGAATGGCGGGCAAATCGCCGACTCGCTGGATGATCTCTTCAATGGTGCGCGCGGGTTCCATCGTTTTCCCAATCCCTTGTTCAGGTGCCCTATCGCGTTAACAGCACAGGACAGGGCGCATGATTCATGGCGTATGCCGTCGTGCTGCCCACGACGAGCGCCCTGACTTTGGTGTGGCCGTACGCTCCCATGACGAGCAGATCGGCCTTGCACTCGCCAGCATACGAAACGATCGTTTCGCTCGGGTCCCCTTCGCGCAAAACGTACCGGATTATCAACTCGTGCGCATTCAGATAGCTGCGTGCCTCATTGAGCGTGGTCTCCGCCTTCGGCCCGGAACCGACCACCAATACATCCAGCGGAGCCTTCCACCCACTGCTGACTTCCGCGGCCACGCCCAAGGCGCGCTTGGCATTGGAGGATCCATCGTAGGCCACCAGAAACCGGTCGTGCCCCGGGGTCTCCCGCGCGGTAACGAGAACCGGCCGCGTGGATCGGCGTACCACGGACTCGGTCGTCGAACCGAGCACGCCCTCCAGCCACGCGCTGTGTTCACCACTGCGCCCCATGACCACCAGATCCGCCAACTCGCTCTTCTCAAGGATGGTGCGGACTACCAGCCCGGTGACATTCTGGGTGCACACTTCCACGCCGGCTTCCTCACCCAGCTTCACGCACACGTCAAGTGCCAGCTTGCCCCGCTCCTCGAGAATCAGGCTGATATTGCCCTCGTAATTGGCATAGGGCGCCGTTCCCAGGGAGGCGGAAACGTCACGAAGGATCGGGCCTTCCAGCAGCTTGAGGTCGATAACATGCAGACCGTGGACTTTGGCCCCGTATTGCCGGGCAACGGCTATGGCGTATTTGACGCCGCAGACCGCCTGCTCACTGCCGTCGGTTGGAACGAGTATGTGTTTAATCATCAATCAGATAGCCCGCCGTGAACCAGTCATTGCCATTTCTTGCACATGGATTATAGCCAAGGAGCAGAGCAGTTGTCACGCAGCCATTTGCGTGGTGTTCGGGACGCGCGGCCGCTCGCAAGAAGCGGCATGCTCGATGACCGCCCCGTGCGTCAGCCTTCACAAACCGGCGGGAGGGACCCGTTGAACCCCGGCTTCACACGCACGGATGATTGAGCCGTCGAGACCATCCGGCGCTTTCGCGCCCAACAAGTCGATCACGGTCGGCGCGAGATCGACGAGGTGGGCCGTCTCAGGCCCGGCCCGGTGCTCGATGGTGGGTCCCGCCAGGGCGTAGAACCCCTCCGCGTGGTGGGCGCCCGGCCGCCGTTCCGGATTCACACCGCGCACCACGCCAATCTGATCCGATTGAATTCCCTCGAAGGGATGCGCGTCAGACCACACGATGGACAGGTCGGGGAGGGCATCCACGTGTTCTCCGGAGCACTCCCGGCGAACGCGAAGAACCTCCTCGACGGCGGGAGCCCCGGTGGCCGCGTTCTTCAACTGCAGAAACGCGCGCTCCAGCTCATCGCACAGCCCGTCGTATTCTTCAGGTGAAACCAGTCCATTGGGCTCGCGTCCCCGCAGATTGATGCGAACGCTCCCGCAGTAATCGTTGGGCAGACAGAAGGCCTTGCTGCGCGCCCAGTTTTCGCGCGCGAAGAGAAGGCGCCGGGTCCACTTTTCCCAAATGCGCCGCGGGACGACTCGTTTGGCGGCCATAATGAGAGGGGTCGACACGGTATCCTGGATCCGCCGGATGCGGTAGTAACTGTAGCTGTGGGCATCTTCGTCTTCCGCAATGGACGTGGACGGCGCGGAACCCACGCCAAGCCGGTTCAGCACCTCCGGCAGGAGGTGATTGGCGGTGTAGTTGGGCCGGAATCCCGAAGCCGAAAACACGAGCACCGAAATCTCGTCAGGCGCATGCTCCAGTAGTTCGCCAATGGCCTCATCCTGCGCCTGAAACAGCTCGCGATAGAAGCGCTGGAATTCATCGGCAAGCTCCGGCCGGTGATCGGGATGCCGTGGGTCGAGTGTCTGGTACATCACGTGGACGGCCCAGTGGGACTCGGAATACACCGCAAGAAACAAGTTCCACTGCTCTTGCTTCATCAGGTAGCGTAAGAGCTGCGTCTTCTGCCGGATCCCCGCGAGCAGCAGACCCCGAAGTTCCCGATACTGTTCTCGCGTTGAGGGACGGATGCTACGTCGATAGTCGTCGTTGGGCAACGCGTAGGGGCCGATATCCTTCAAGATGCGGCGCAGGAGATCCGGCGGATGGCTCTCGCGGATCCAGGCGGGCCCTTCGACTCCCCAAGCCGAAATGAGCACTCCCTCGTGATTCGGGCGTGGACGCGTCAAGGGAACGTCAACAATCACGCTACGCAGACCCTGCTGCCCGAGGTAATCCCAGAAGGGAGCCCGCTTGACCTGGTCCGGCCCGTACCGGTCGATATGGTACGTGCCCTTCACAAGATGCATGTGGAAATTGGCCATGCCGTGCTTGGCGGGGTTGCACCCCGTGTACATTGAAGGCCAGACCGATCCGCTCGAAATGTTGGTGACGCTGTGCAGGGTCCCCCAAATTCCGCGCGCGCGCAAGGATTGAAGAACTGGGAAGATGCCTTCGCGGCAGCCCGCGTCAATGAAGCACGGGGAAGCCGTCTCAATGGCGAGGGCCAATACGCGGGGTCTTGCGTTGAATCCGTGCGTCACCGTTTTGAGCGTCTCCCCGGCATCACGATCGACACCATCCCTTTGATCTGCGCAAGGCACAACTTGCCTTCGCCCCTGAGGAGCTGCGCCGCGAACAGCTTCAAGGCGCGCAGCGGCAGCACGGTGAGAAAGACGGCCCAATGCCAGGGAGCGGCATGTTTGCGCATGAGCACGACAAGATTCTTCGCCTTCGACTGCTCGTATGCGGCCACAGCACCCCGGCCGGTCTTCCCGCCGAGATGCTCCACCTCCGCGGTAGGCGCGTAGAGGATGCGGTAGCCCGCGCGAACCGTTCGCAGCGCAAAGTCGATATCCTCCCATCCGTAGGGATAGAAGGCCTCGTCAAACAGGCCGATGCGTTCCAGCATTTCGGTGCGCACGAGCATCGCGAATGCCGCGCAGCACCCGATGGATTTTGGAGTATCGTATTGACCTCGGTCCGGTTCGCCGGCCCCCACGTCCTTGAATGTGCCCGTAAACAGGTTCACGCGCACATCGCCTGCCGAGTAGAGGACGCGGCTCTCGAAGGACCGGAACGCCTTGGGCACGACGATGCCCACCGACGCGTCCTGCTCGGCCGCTTTCACGAGTTCGCCGATAGCGCCGCGGGCGGCAAAGGCGTCGTTGTCCAAGAAGAGAAAATACTTGGGTGCCGCACGCTGGAGCACGTGGTCTATTCCCACGTTACGCACGCGCGTGGCGCCCGCATGTGTGGTCTCTTCAACAACATGGACCTGCGGAAATCGCTCGCGAACCGCATCCGGCGAACCGTCCGTCGAGCAGTCATCCACGACGGTGATCTCGAGAGGCTCGTATCCGGAATTCATCGCGCATTCAATCGCGCGCAGAAGGTAGTCTTTCTTGTTGCGGTTGACAATGATCGCGGCCAGCAAGGGGGGTGTGGGATTGTCGGTCGTTGACACAGGTCTCACTTTCCAGTGGGATTGGGCGCAACCGCGCGGTCAGACTACGTCTCAAGCATGCCCTTGGTGGACGGCACGCCCTTCACGCGGGGGTCCAACTGCACGGCGCGATCGAGTGCCCGCGCAAATGCCTTGAATATCCCTTCGATACAGTGGTGCAGGTTGCCGCTTCTGCGAAGGACAATGTGGAGCGTCATCCGGCTGTTCACCGCGAACGCGCGGAAGAACTCTTCGGTCAGTTCCGCATCGAAATCGCCGACCCGGCTCGCGGACAAGTCCGCCTGGAAGGACAGGAAAGGCCTGCCGCTGAAGTCGACCGCGACCTCGGCCAGGACTTCATCCATCGGGATCACGGCATGGCCGAAACGGCTGATGCCGTGCATATCGCCCAGGGCCTGCAGGACCGCTTTACCGAGGGAAATGCCCACGTCTTCCACCGTGTGATGGCCGTCGATTTCCAGATCGCCTTTGGCCTCCACCACGAGATCGAACAGGCCGTGGCGCGCCACATGCGTGAGCATGTGATCGAAAAAGCCGATGCCGGTTCGCACGTCGGCCTTCCCCGTGCCGTCCAAGGCGACGGACACGCGGATCCGCGTTTCGTTGGTTTCGCGAACGACCTCGCTGCTTCGCACGATCGAACTCCTCCTGCACGGGACATCCCGCGCCGCTCTACCTGCCCAAAAACAGCCGCTCGCCTAGGAACGGCGGAAGGCCCGACTCGACCACGCGGTCCGCGGCTTTGCGGATGTCGTACTCGGCACGGATCTGCTCGTACTCGTTCTTCTCCGAGTCGTAGAGTCCGAACGCCGCGCGCGGGTCGCCATCGCGGGGCTGGCCCACGGACCCCGGATTGATGAAAAAGGTTTTGCCCTCGCCCAGCGCGAACTTCGAGTCGCTGTCCACCGTGTACAGGCCATCCGTCGAGAATATCCCCGGGCTATGCGTATGCCCGAAGAAACAAAGCCGATAATCCTGCTCTTCGAGGAAGTTCAGATGGGGCAGGACGTCCTCCCAGGTGAACAGATAGCAGTCGCGGTCCGTGGGCGAACCGTGGGCTGCCAGAAAGTGCTCGAACTTGATGCTGTCCGGAAGCTGCTTGAGCCACGCCAGGTTGATTTCGGACAGGTGTTCCCGGGTCCACAGGGCCGCGTGCAGGGCCACGGGGTTGAAGCCCCAAGGCTCTTCGATACCACAGGCCACGGCGTCGTGATTGCCGCAAATCGTGGGGATGCCCGCCTCGCGGATAACGGTCGCGCATTCATCCGGGTTGGCGTTATAGCCTACCACGTCGCCCAGACACACGAGCTGGTCCACGTGCAGGTCGTCGATTCGACGCAGTACGGCCTCCAGCGCTTCAAGATTGGCGTGGATGTCCGAGATAATCGCGTATCGCAAACGGCATACCTTCCGTGCGGCCGGCACGATGGTCCGGCTGGCGTGATGATCGGGCCTTCCCCAGCACTCGTCAACATAGAACCCGCCGCGCAGGCCTGAACTCCCTCGGCCCCGCTGCGCTTTCCCCACCGCTCGTCCCCACTGTATGGTGACATACCTACCTGCGGCGGATTCAATACGTGTATCGGGAGGTATTGTGCACGGATTGTCGCGGCGGAATCAACCGGCCCGTGAGGCAGGGCAATCGCACTTGGCACCCATCGGTCTTCAGCGGGGACGACCGAACGACGCAGTGCGAATTCCGTAGGGCGGGATTTGTTCCCGCCTTCTTGCGGCCCGATTCGTTCCCTCTTCCGTAAGGCGGGATTCGTTCCCGCCCTCTTGACGGACCCACAATCGCCACCGGATTGATCAATAGCCGGTGAGTATGCCTGCGTTCCCGGTGGACAGCACGCTCACGCGGGCGGGAACAAATCCCGCTCTACTAAGCCTCGCCCGGGCTAACTGGTGCCGCCAGCGGGTCCCCGCTATGATAGGGGTGGTTCAGATACTGCGGGTTCACACGGCAAAGCGGCTCCGCAACGGAGGATTCAAAAGCTTCATGGACGATCTTCGAGACGAGGCGATTCGTCTTCGCAAGGAGTATCACTATCTCCGGAAGGCGCTGAAACAGAATCCGAACGATCGGGCGCTCCGTAAACGCGCGGAAGCCATCCAGAAAAGATACAAAGAAATCCAGCACGCCGAAAAGACACGGCCGGAGGATGATGGCCCCTTGGAGGCCGCGCCAATTGAGCCGATCGACATGTCGATCTTTGAACCCAAGCCCTATGAGGTCCCTCCCGCGGTGTCGCTGTCGAAAGGATCCGGGACTCTCGGAACAGCAAGGAGAAGCACCTTGTCTCCAAAGACGATTTGGACCGCCCTCATGGTTTCCATCCTGCTGCTGGCCGCACCGTTCTATTACTTTATGTTCTTCCGCGGGATGAGTTTCTACGAAGTGCCTACCGGCTCCATGATTCCCACGCTTCAACCCCATGACCGGGTCGTGGCCATGACCGCCGAGATGTATTACCGGGGCGATGTGCTCGTGGTCGAGGATCCCAACGACCCGGCGGCCTTCCTGGTGAAGCGGATGGTCGGCCTCCCAGGCGACATCATTGAGGTGAAGCGTGGCATCCTCTTCGTCAACGACACCCCCATCGAAGAGCCCTACCTGCGCGAGAAAATGCAGTACAACCTCGGGCCCATCGAGGTGGCGGAGGACGAAGTCTTCCTCCTCGGCGATAACCGCAACGAAAGCGACGACAGCCACGTCTGGGGCCACGGCATCCCCGCGCGCAAAGTCACGGGCCGCGCCTTCTACATCTACCACCCCGCCGACCGCCGCGGCACCCTGCCCTCGCACACGGATGCCTTCGCAATCGTTCCAGACGACACCACCGCCCAAGGCGGATAGGGAGATGCACGAGGTGGCATGGGCATCCCTGCCCATGGTCTTCTACTTACGCAAACGCAGAAGCGCACAGGTCACAGAGGAACGCGGAAAAGCAAGTGGACGGCTCTCTGGTACTGCCTCGCTCGCCGAGCGCGGCAGCCAAGCGCTTGGTTTAAGAGAATGACTTGACGGCCCACATCATCCGCCACGCACCCCTCCGTATCTCAAGCCCCGCCAGGGGCGCGGGCGTATAGCCCAGCGCGGCAGAGCCGCAACCAAACGAAGATAGTCATCCACCGATTTCACCGATGACACCGATTCAGGAAGGAGAACCAGAGGTGGCATGGGCATCCCTGCCCATAATCTTTTATTCACGCGAACGCAGAAGCGCAAAGGCCGCGCAGGAACGCGGAAAACACATGAAGACGGCACTCTGGTACTGCCTCGCTCGCCGAGCGCGGCAGCATAGCGTTCCGCTCATGAGAGCGACTTAACGGCTCACACAGTCCGCTCGGCTACCTTGCGCATTCAAGCCCCGGCAGGGGCGCGGGCGTATAGCCCAGGGTGGAGCGAAGCGGAACCCTGGGTGCGCACCGCGACATGAAAGCCCCAGCGGGGCGCAGGAGTCTTCTCCACGTCTCCGAGATGAAGGGATACGATATCAATTCCTTCTCCTCGGCAGGGAATCGAATTCTGTGTCCCGTGATTGGCTCGCACAAAAGGCGGCACCCATCCAGGCACCCGCCTGTTCGGATTCGACTGTCGATTTCGATTGCCCAATTCAGGCAGTAGTGCTAGTATTGGATGAATTCTCTGAGGCGATTCCGTGACATCCTGATTGCTCGAATTCACGCGCCAGGAATTGTCGAATTAGACTGTACTCCACCCTGTGCCATTTGGAGATCCGCCATGCGGAGTGGAATCCCGGTCGGGATATTCATGGGCTTCGTGACAATCTCCACCGTTGCGCCGTCGGCCATTCGCGCCGCAGGTACAGTGGAATACTCCGTCGAAGGTCCCGCGAAGAACGCGAACGGCCTCACAACCTACACCGTGAATTCCCCGTACCAGAGACGCGCCACGCAGGTCGAAGTGCTGCCACCGGATTCCACGAAACCCGGTGCTCTCTATCCTGTCCTCTACCTGCTCCCCGTCAACGACGGAATCATGAACCAATGGGGCAGCGGCATCGTCGAGGCGCGCAAGCATGACATCCACAATCGCTTCAATGTCATCTGCGTTTCGCCTGAATACGATTACACTCCCTGGTACGGCGATCATCCCAGCGATCCCACGTTGCGACAGGAAAGTTACCTACTCGACGTGGTCATGCCGCTCATCGAGGAGCGCTATCCTGTCATTCCCGGCAAGGACGGACGCTTGCTCCTCGGTTTCAGCAAGTCGGGATTCGGCGCAATCACCATCGCCTTGCGCAATCTCAACACGATCGGAAAGGCCGCCGCGTGGGACGCCCCCCTCATGATGCGGAGCCCCCTGCAAGACCAGGAGGAGATGCTGCACGTCTTCGCAACGCAAGCGAGTTTTGACCCCTATTGTGTGCCGTCGCTGGTTGAACGGCATTTGGCAACCCTGCAAGCCGGACCGCCGCGGCTCATGCTCGTGTCCAACGGAAACGGCGGAGGGTCAGTCTCGGAGTTACACACGTTCCTCGCCGAACGCGGCGTTCCCCACCGCTTTCTCATCGATGAGAAACGCGAACACACCTGGACCAGTGACTGGATTCCGGTAGTCACCGCACTGCTCTTCAAGCGCGACATCGAACCGAGCGCCAAGTAGGCGCTCTCAAGTACTGGCTTCGTCTACATGGAAGTTCACTTTTGGGGATACGATACCCAATCCCTTCTAGTCGGCAGTAATTGAGTATTGTGTCCCCGAGATCACTTATCCAAGACTACCCGATGCTACACAACAGCACGTCGATATTGTCACTCACCCAATTCGCGTGCATTAGCGCTCATTGGCGGTTCCCTACTCTTCAACCGCGAATGAACGCGAATGAACGCCAAGGGTAGAGCGGCTGGAAGCCATACGTTTCCACTACGAAGTTAGAGGGACAAGGTATCCAGTCTCTTCTAGTCGGCAGCAATTGAGTTTTCTGTCCCCGTGATTTCGCCCCGAAATTACCCGATGCTAGACAACAGCACGTCGATACTGTCGCTCACCCGATTCGCGTGCATTAGCGTTCATTGGCGGTTCCTGCTCTTCAACCGCCAATGGACGCGAATGAACGCCAAGGGTAAAGCGGGTGACGGCCGTTGGTTTCCACTCCGAAGTTAAAGAGACGCGATACTCCATTTCTTCTCGTCCGCGGTAATTGAGTATTGTGTCCCCGGATTGGCGAAACCGGATCGGCGAAACTCGTACACCTAACTTGGACGGATAGATACTGAAGCCATGAAGATCTTGTTCGTCGAAAACCACGAAAGATTCGCTGCGGTCGTCACTCGTGAATTCTTGACTAATCATGAGGTTACTACGGTACCCAGCAAGGCGGACGCATTGCGCGAACTCGATGCCGGGCGATTTGACGTGGTCTTGGTGGACTTCGATCTTGATGACGGCAAAGGCGACCAGCTTGTCCAGCAAATCCGAGCCGCCGGAAATCCGGTGCCAATCGTGGCAGTTTCCTCACACGAGCACGGCAATGCTGCAATTCTCGCCGCCGGCGCCAATGCCGTGTGCGGCAAGATACAGTTCAACAGGATCGACCACGTCTTGAAGGAACTCGTGGGGGTAGAGAAATGAGCATCGCAAAAGAGAACTCAATTGATTGCTGACTTGCCGAAACTTGTCCGTATTTCGGCGATCTTGTCATTCCGCCTCTTGAGGCACTCGTCTTCTTGCACTATGGCGCTTGCGGGCATACCGTAGAGAAGGCCAGGAATTCCCTTGCGGAATCCGGCGATGCACGCTACTATGGTAGGAGTTTCCCCCGCCCGGAGTATTCGATGACTTGGCGGCGGGGCTGCCCTCGGGGGACGGGGGCTATGCCGTTGACCGCTTCCGGTGTTGGATATCGATGCGGGTTGCCGCTGGCGCGACGCAGCGGGCATGGTCTCCGCCAATCTGAAAAAGGCATAGTACCATGAAGCGCATCAAAAGAGTCTCAAAACCGAAACCAATTCTGGCAGACACAAAGATATGGGTGGAAGGTGTGCCCCCGGCGTCACTCCAGGCAAAGTGCGAGGATGGCAAGTGGTTAGTCTGTACTTTCCTGGCGTATGTATAGTCGCTGCAACGTGACAACCTGCGCCGTCATTGCACAGCCTGAACGGCTGGACCAATACCCCTCTTGAGAAACGCAAAGGGGCCGGAAACCGCCTCACACAGTTCAAATGTTCACGCGGGGGAACCACCATGAAGCGAATTAGGAGAGTCTCAAAACTCAAACCGATGCTGGCTGATGCAAAGAACTGGTACCCCGGACCACCGCAGGAACTGGTGGACAAGTGCGACGCAGGCAAGAAGCTCGTTTGTGCATTTCTCGCAGCGAGCTAGCGGTTCCTGTGTCGGTAAATGTGCCGTCTTTGTACGATCTAGAAATCGGAGCCAACCGCAAGGCCAACGCAGGCGCTCTGTCGCACAACGGCATGAGCAATAGCCGGAGATAGGGGGTATCGTTTTGCCACCAAGCGGAGGAACCACTATGCGAAGGGTCATTCAACTGCTCGCTCTCACCGTTTTCATGACCGGTTGCGATCTTTCTCCACGATTGCTGCCGATGCCTCAGCAGACACTGCGCGAGGCGAGAACGGGATTCAACACGAAGATCGTCTCTACAGGCGAGTTCGCCGGTGCCCCGGAAACTCCGAACGGACCTGAATTCGTGTTGATCCGCTATGAGTCTCCCGCCGGTCCCTTGGCCGCGTATGTGACGCCGGACCCCGGAGACGGAAAGAAGCACCCGGCGATCGTGTGGATTACCGGCGGCGACACCAATTCCATCGGGGATGTGTGGACACCGGGCGACCGGAGCAACGATCAATCGGCGAGCGCGTTTCGCAAGGCCGGCATCGTCATGATGTTCCCTTCGCAACGGGGCGGAAACGATAATCCCGGCAAGCGCGAAGGGTTTCTGGGCGAGGTAGACGATATTCTTGCCGCCACCGATCATCTGGCCAAGCTGCCGTACGTCGACCCCAGCCAAATCTGCCTGGGCGGCCACAGCACGGGCGGAACGATGGTGATGCTGGTCGGTGCATACTCCGATCGATACCGGGCCATATTCGCACTTGGGCCCGTCGCGTTGCTTGAGCACTATGGAGGCGAATTCGTGTATTGCGATCCCAACGACGACAAGGAGATGATGCTCCGCTCGCCGATCTACTGGATGCACTGCGTCAGCACGCCCATGTACGTCTTCGAAGGAGCCCAGAACGGCAACTGGGACTCGATCCGACTGATGGCCGAGAAGAATTCGAATCCAAAGATCCAGTTCTTCAAAGTCCCCGGGCACGACCATTTCTCCGTCATTGCCCCGCTCACCGAGAAACTGGCCGCGCAAATCGTTAAGGGCGAAATCAACGTGACACAACAGACCGTGCAAGGATTACGATGATTGGGTAGACAGGCAATGAATGGTTCTGGAACGGCACTGACCTTCGGTGTGGTGCAGAGTCACTGGCCACCAGCAGAATTGAAAGGGATCTCCGACCCACCAAGAACATCCCCCTTGATCCCCCTTCACAAGGTCCGTCTCCAAACTGCGAGGACCCTCCACGGCTCTACGGGTATGCCTCCAGCCAGAATCCAGTGCAACACCCCGTGCGTATTAATAGGGAGTAGGACTCTGCCCATGACGACCAACACCGAACGCACCCCCCCTCGCACCCCCTTGTTTCGTCAAAAAACACGTCCGCACCCCCCCTTGTTTCGTCAAAGAACAGAGGGGGGACACGGGGGTTAAGGGGACACGGTATTCAATTTCCTATAGTGGGCAGCAATTGACTTTCGTGTCCGTGTGATTTTCAAGGTGAATCAGATGACTGTCTTCAGTAGCGCCCGCCTTCCACGGCGGGCGTCTTTGGCTCCGAGTCCGCCGGGCGTGGAAGCCGGGTGCTACAAAGACGCAGTGCCCCCGTGATTTCTCCGTGATTTCGCAGATACAGACCCCAGCCTGGGGTTGGAATTGGACGAGGCCAGATTGCGAGAATTGGCAGGGGAGATTGGAAATCGGGGAAACCTTCTCGCTCTTTGGTCAATCTGGGTGGATACATGATCGTGAAGATAGACAGCCGTGCGTACGACACCGAGGGCATGCCGACTTCCCTGCCGACGAAACGAAGCCTTCACTTCCATCCGACTTTTGCGATGGCGACGTATCTTACGCGCCGGGGTGATAGTGATTGCCAGACGTTGGACGAAATCCGTACGTTCTTGGACGGCTGTACGTACGTCTCCGACCGCAAACAATTCGGCGTTGACGAATACTGGATGCGTCCGGACCAGTTTGAGCGAAGCCGTCGGGGGGACTGCGAGGATTTCGCGCTATGGACCTGGTGTCAGTTGGTTCGCCTCGGCTTTGATGTCCGATTCGTGATCGGCACAGCCGGTTTTGGCCGCAACGGCCACGCGTGGGTAACGTTCCGAAAGGATGGCGAGGACTTCCTTCTGGAACCTCTCGCCTCCAAGCGTCGAAGGATGACTCGATTCGGAGCATTGATGCACTACCCGCGGGTATCCGTGGCGTGGGACGGAGAACGATTGCGCTATTTTGAACACGAAGAGCGTGAGTTCTCACCATCGACTCTTGACATTATCGGAATCCTCTTGGAATGGTTGCCGCGTGTCATGTGGACAATACTTGTCGGTCTTGCCACGCTTCCGAAAACGCTCTGGCGCCTTGCGAGGGGCAAGACCGAAAACCAATAATCCCGTTAAGGGGGCGTTAGAGGGACACGGTAATCAATTTCCTCTAGTGAGCAGCACTTGAGTATCGTGTCCCCTGGATTCCGCGAGTTCGTCCAGCGCTCGTTGCGCCAAGAAGCCGGTGTCAATGAGTTCCGGAGAAAGGATTTGAAGTGCTCATTATCCTAGGCATGGTCTCTATAGCATGCATTATCTTGATCGCTTCTGCTTTCGGGTATATTGCTCGCAAGTGGACTCCACCTCGCACGTCCGTCCTCTTTTGGCCGACGGCGGTTGTCGGCCTTCTTGCTGACCTTCTCATCGGTTATCTAGTGGTGTTCGTCATCCTCGGGCTGACTCTTGGCTTCATCCGGTTAATTGTTGACCCCTTGCGGCCGTCATCAAATCCACCCATTTATGGAGCGATAGCCATAAATCAAATCCTCCTGTTCTATCTCACTGTGCCTCTAGTGGCTGTTGCTTATCATTGGTTGCGAACGCATTGGGCGACTCCTTCGCGGCGTTGGTATGCAATGGTTGCCGTCTGTCTCGCTTTGACAGTCCTCTTTCATTACACCTTCGTCGAGCACGGCACGGCCAACTATGGCTATAGGGCGCCTTACGATCCACCTCCTGCACACGCGTGGTTTGGGTGGGTTGGTGATATGTATCCTGCTAGTCCAATCTTCTGGTTTGGTCCGCGATTCTCAGCCACCCCTTTGAGAGAAGCGATTTGTTTAATATGTGGCCTGTGCGTTCCAACTGTATTATCTGCTGCTGCACTCTGCTTGGCTTTCTGGAACACGAAATGGGGCGCCTCAGGCGAGTAGGTGACCAGTAGCGCACGCCTTCCACGGAGGGCGTCTTTGGCTCCGAGTCCGCCCGGCATGGAAGCCGGGCGCTACAAAGACGCAGACTTCACGGATTGGGTCGAAACGCGCGACGGAAAGAGTAGCGTCGGGAGGTAAGTGGACACGATGCTGAATTCCTTCTGGTTGGCAGCAATTGAGTTATGTGTCTCCGCGATTTGCCCGTGATTTCGCCCCGAGACTATCTGATCCTAGACAGCACATCGATATTGTCACACCCCCGATTCGCGTGCATTGGCGTTCATTCGCGGTTCCCTGCTCTTCAACCGCGAATGAACGCCAAGGGTTGAGCGCGTGAAGGTCATTCGTTTCCACTCCGAAGTTAAAGGGACACGACATCCAGTTTCTTCCGGTTGGCAGCATTTGAGTAATATGTCCCCGAGATTCGCCCGAACCCAGACACTATCCGAGAACTCGGTACTCCAAAACCCCCTGGATTCCCGCTATAATTCTGGCTCCTGAATTTGGGGTACTTGAGCGCCACCGCTACAGCCGAGTGACATCATGAAAGGAACTCATCATGAATCGCCGCCATTTCCTTCAACTGACCGGGGCAGCGGGGGCGCTACTTGCGCAGAACGCGTTGCCGGCCGCGGCATGCGCCGCGGAGCTCCCCTCCAGCGGACCGACGGGGGCCGGGAGCGTGCTGGATGAAAAGGGTCTGATCTCGGGCCGCACGCTCGACGACCTCATCGCGCGGTATCGCTATGACTTGTTCGATGATTTCCTGCCGTTCATGGATGCGCACGTCATCGATCACGAGTTAGGCGGGTTCATGACGACCGCGGACCGGTCGGGCAAGACAATCTCCACGGAGAAGCGCACGTGGTTCGAGGGTCGGGGCATCTGGGTGTATTCCCACCTCTACCGCACGCTCGCGCCGGAGGACCGCTACTTGGAGGTCGCGCGGAAATCGGTGGACTTCATGTTGCGCGCGAAGCCCGCCAACGACGCCCCGTGGCCGAGTTCGTTGACGCGCGAAGGCGCGCCCATGGAAGACCAGGGCGTGCTCATCGCGGGCAAGCGTTATCCCACTGGGGGCCAGGTGTACGACGACTTGTTCGTGGCCGAAGGTTTCTTGGAATACGCCCGCGCCACGGGCAAGAG
>JADLGB010000109.1 GCA_020849535.1 Candidatus Hydrogenedentota bacterium | reverse complement strand
GTGCGCTAAGGGGTAGACAAGAGGCCGGTTTTGACCTATACTGACCACCTATCTACCTGTAGGTAGTATCGAGTCCTGGGTACAAACTGTTGAGGGCATTCCTATGTCTAGCACCGAAAACAAGGCAAAAGATAAGGCCATGGACCTGGCCGAGGACGCGCGCCAGGCCGAGTGGGCGTTTCCGAGCTTCACGGCGGAACTGTTCCGTGGCAACTTCCGGTGGGACTTGATGCACCCGTTTCCGGCCCAGGATGCCGAGGACAAGAAGATCGGCGACGACTACATCGCGCGGGTCCGGGAGGTCCTCGACAAATACGTGGATCCCGTGGAAATCGATCGCAGCGGGGTCTATCCGAAGGAGGCCTTGAAGGCCTTCGCGGAAATCGGCGCGTTTGGCATGAAGATTTCCAAGGAGTACGGCGGCGTCGGGCTTTCCCAGACCAACTACAGCCGGGTCCTTTCCGTGCTGGGCAGCTACTGCCAGAGCACGACGACGTGGCTCTCCGCGCACCAGAGCATCGGCGTGCCGCAACCCCTGAAGATGTATGGCACCGAGGAGCAGAAGAAGAAGTTCCTGCCGCGCCTGGCCGCGGGCGAGATTTCGGCCTTCGCGTTGACCGAGCCCGAAGTGGGTTCCGATCCCGCACGGGTCGCGTGCACCGCGACCCCATCGGACGATGGTTCTTACTATCTGCTCAATGGCGAGAAGTTGTGGTGCACCAACGGGCCGGACGCCGACATCCTGGTGGTGATGGCACAAACGCCGCCGAAAATCGTGAACGGCAAGGAGCGCCCGCAGATCACCGCCTTCATCGTCGAGAAAACGATGCCCGGTTTCGCCGTTGAGCACCGCTGCTCGTTCATGGGCTTGAAGGGTCTCTCCAATGGCCTCTTGTCGTTTAAGAACGTCAAGGTACCCGCGGAGAACATCATCGGCAAGCCCGGCCAGGGTCTGAAGATCGCGCTCGCCACGCTGAACACCGGACGCCTCGGCATTCCCGCGGCCACGGCCGGCGCGGCCAAGGTTTGTGTGGAACACGCCCGGAAGTGGGCGAGCACGCGCGTGCAGTGGGGCGTGCCTATCGGCAAGCACCAGGCCATCGCCAAGAAGATCGCCAACATGGCCGCGGACACCTTCGCCATGGAGAGCGTGGTGTGGGCCGCCTGCGCCTTTGCCGACAAGGAGAACGCGGATATCCGCCTCGAAGCGGCGATCGCGAAATACTTCTGCACGGAGACAGGCTGGCGCCTCATCGACGACTACATCCAGGTACGCGGCGGGCGCGGGTTCGAGACGGAACTGTCGCTCTTCAACCGCGGCGAGGAGCCCATCGTCGCGGAGCGCTTCATGCGGGACTCGCGCGTGGGCCGCATCTTTGAAGGCAGCACGGAGATCATGCACCTCATCATGGCGCGCGAAGCCATGGATACGCACTTCAAACTCGCGATGCCCATCATGAAACCGAAACCCGGCCAGAAAGAGAGCAAGGCCGCGCTGATCTGGAAGGCGGTCAAGTTCTACGTGCCGTGGTACCTCAAATTGCTGCTTCCGTCCACGACGCAATACAACACGAAGCACTTGTCCAGCGCGAACCAGGACCACCTGGCGTTCGTGGACAAGACCTGCCGGAAACTCGCGCGCACCCTCGTGCACACGATGGCCAAGTACGGGCCCAAGCTCGAATTCGAACAACTCATCCTCGGCAACTTCGTGGACATCGGGGTGGACCTCTTTACGATGGCGTCTTCGCTGGCCTATGCCGAGCACCACCTTGCCCAGAGCCCCGGCGACGCGAGTCCCCAGGAATTGGCCGACCTGTATTGCCAGAATGCGCGGACGCGGATCGCAGCCAATTTCAAGGCCGTGCGGAGCAATCACAACCGCGCGTTCAACAAGGTTGCCGACTCGCTCATGGATGGGAAGTACGGCTGGATGACGAAGGACGTGATGATCGACTTTCCGCGTTCCTTGCGGCGCGACCCGGCAAAAGAGCGCGTCGAAGAACCCGCGGACGAGCACGCCCACGTGAAGTAGAACCCTTCACGGCACAGGGCCATTGCCGAACGGGTCAGGACGGGCGAAGGGCTCCGCATTTCACTCAGCGAAACCTGCGCGATAGGGGATGCTCTGGCAGTACCTGATAAGACACAGGCGAGGGCGCCTGTGCCACACGGCTTTCTCCTGTGTTCCGTTCAGCGGAACCGCCTTACGTCTTTGCGCGACCCCGGACTCCAAAAAGGAAGATCATCTCAAGGCATGGCAAGCGCGTGTGGCACAGGCGCCCTCGCCTGTGTCTTTGTCCGATTCATTCCCCGGTGTAGCCGAGGGCGCGCAGCTCTTCGCGGGCTTCCTCCGAGAGGGGCTTTGCCGCGGAGCGGCCCGCAGGCGCGGGCACGTTCCATATGCGGACGTAGGGTTTGTTAAGACCTTCGGCGGGGGGCTCGGGAAAGTCATCCGCCGCGGGGTCCAGCACAAGCTGAATCTTCGTGCCCGATCGCGGGGGTTGATTCCCTACTGCCAGCGTAACGGGGAGTTCCGCGGTCGCGGTGATCATCAGTTTTGCAGACGAATCGGCACTGCGCAGGAGGAGTTCGTTCGCGCCGTCGTGGCCCATGTTGAGGTCCACGCTGGGACCGCGCATGACGAGGTTCTGCCGGTCCAGGCCTTTCAGGAGTGTGGCCGTGTCCAACGGCGCATTGGACACGATGTCGAGTTTGCCTTTCCACGCGGGGTCGTCTGACGCGTATGCGAAATGCCAGCCCGTCGCGTCGATCGCGAAGAACGCATCCAAGTCGGGCTGCAACACGGCCACGGGTTTGGCCGTAGGTGCGAGCACGTTCTTCTTCTCGTGCCTATCGTTGACGACGTCATACAATTCATAGGCCTTGCGGGCGTCATCACGGAGCAGTTTCCATTCGGAGGTGCGCACGGCCTTCCATTGCAGACGCTGCACGTAGGCGCGGTCGCGCGGGGGCGCGGCGCCGTCGAGCAGTTGGGCGAGGTCCAGTCCGTCCACGGCGTTCGGCAGGGGCACGCCCGCCGCCGCCAGGATGGTGGGAAAGACATCGGTCAATTGTATGACGTGCGGGCAGCGCGTGCCGCCACGTTTGCCGCCGGGGAAACGCACGAGCAGGGGAACGTGCGCGCTGGTCTCGTAGACGTTGGCATGACCGAAGACGCCGTGCTCGCCGAACTCTTCTCCGTGATCCGACGTCACAACGATGACGGCGCGGTCGTAGAGGCCCAGCGCCTTCAACTTCTCGAAGGTCTGGTGCAGGTAGTGGTCGACCATGCGAATGCTGTCGTCGTACAAGGCGATGCAGTACTCAAGTTCCTCCTGGGTGACCGTTAGCTCGTTTCGATTGGCCGCGAGCAGGAAGGCTTCCGCGTCGGTTTTTTCGCGGTCGTCGCGGGTGAACGACGGTGGCGAGGCAAACTCCTTCGCGAAGTGCAGGAATGCGGAGTCCTCGGGGCCATAGGGCAAGCCGTCGAACTGGAGCGCGGGTTTCGAGTGCGCGTCGAAGTTATGGAAGAAGAGAAAGACGTTCTCTTGAGAATGAGCGTCCAACCACTGATTGACCCGCGAGCCCGTATCCGCGATCGAGCGGAAACGCCAGTCCGGCGTGTTGTAGAGGTCGAAGCCTTGTGCGAAACCGCGCCACGGATACAGCCAGAAACTGAACCCGGTGAATCCCGCGCACAGATAACCCGCGCCGCGAAGGGCTTCCGCAAGGGTCACGGTGGATTCGGAGAGGTTGGCGCTGGCGGTCATGCCGTGGTGCTTGGGGTAGAGACCCGTGAACAAGGTCGCGTGTGACGGCAAGGTCCACGTTTCCTGGCAGAGGGCGTTCTCGAAGAGGACGGCCTCGTTCGCGAAGGCATCGAGGTGCGGCGTGGTCTCGCGCGGGTATCCATAGCACGAGAGGTGATCGGCGCGCAGGGTGTCGCACACGATCAAGACGACGGGGACAGCCTCGCTCTTGTCCGGCCGGCTGAAGACCATGGGATTCCCCCAGAACGCATAGGCGCCCTCGGGCGACATCGGGTAGTCCACGTTCAAGCGCAGGGCGATCTCTTGCCCGGCGTACGCGGACAGGTCGACCTGAAAGGGAAGCCACGTGCGATGCGCTTCTTCCTCCGCGGGTTTCATGATTCGATCGAGGAGCGGAATGCCTGACTTTTCCGGACTGTCCAGCGTGACGGTGAAGCGCGCCTCACCGGGGGCGCGTTTGGATTTGACGTCGTGCAGCATGCCGGTGTGCACGTCGAACACGGCCGCCGGTGGCACGGTGAATGTCCAGGGGGCTTGCGTGCCTGCGAGGGCCTCGTGGGTTTGCGCGGCGATGGTCACGCGGTCCGGCGCTTCCGGAGGAATGTACAGGAGTTTGAGTTCGTATATCTCCGCCGTGGCAGGGTCGAGGGACGGACAGAACGCGATCCGCTTGACCCGGCCCGCCCAGGAAGGCGTGTGGTACTGGTCGAGCGTGAAGCGGTACGTGTGGACTTCCCCGTCGCTGAAGAGAGGCATTGGTATCCATGGGTTTCGTTGCAGGGCCGGTTCCCGGTCGGTCACCCAATTCAGACGGCAATAGGTGCCACTGTCGATGCGCATCGTCACGTCGAACGCGTTGTAGGCAGCGGCATCAAAGTCCACGTCCGCGCGGATGAAGTCGAAAGACGGGTTCGCGGCGATGTGCACCGAATCGGGTTTACGCTCGAGGATCGAAGCCACAGCGGCGAGATCGAGTTTGTCCCCTTTGACGCCCGCGGAAAGCGATTTCAGCGGGACGACGAATGGATCGCGCGACTCGCCCTTCCGTTCATGCAGGCGCGTCTCCGTCAGGCGGAGCACGTCAGCAGGCGCCGCGAGAGTTTCCGCACGCACCAGGAAACTGACCAGGCACTGCGCTGCGAAAATGAAGGCGAGCAGTCGCACGGCATTTGCGAAGAAGCGGGGAAGCGGTTTGCATGCCATACGCGAAGCGCCTCTCTCACACGGGACGGTAGGGGGCCGGCTTGGGGTCCAACATCTCGACAAGCTTGTTCTTGAGCGCGAACGCGGTGAAGTGGTTTCCGAGCGGGTTGTAGTGGCCGATCCAGTAGCGCTTCAGATAGTCCTCGACGGAGACCGAGAACTGGGCGTAGTCGGTGACATGGGCTTCCATGAGATCGACTACGGGAAGGGCCTTCTCGCGGAGGAAGTCCACAAAGGGTTGATCCCAGCGCGCGCCTTCCTTTAGCCGTTGCGCGATGCGTTTGGGCGGATACGAAAGCACGTAGAGCACGCGCTTGCCGCGTTCGCGCGCGAACACCTCGGCCTTGTCCACGAGGTACATCGATGAGAACAGGGCCGCCTCATTGAAGATGGCTTGTGCCGCCTCGTCCATGTGGCCGCTGGCGTCGATGCGCGTGTTGATGCCATGCGTGGTGGCGAGGTCCTGAATCTCCTTGTAGGCCGCCTCCGGGTTGCCTTCTTTCGCGTTCGCATGGGCGAGCATGATGCCGAGCACAAAGTCGCCTTTGAAGCGCTCCTCGACCCAATCCAGATCGCAGAGGTTGTAGTAATCTTTGCGCGTGGGGCACGGGTTCGGGCGCTCCTCGCACGTGCGGTTCTTCATATCGACGACCAGATGCGGCAGCGGCGATTCGATGTGCTGGGGATGCTTATGTACCCGGATGTTGCGCCACGAGTCGAGGTTGCGGTAGTGGTCGTCGTCGTAGATGTTGAGGATGATGTATGGAGCGGGCGTGCGCGCTTCTTCGCGCAACATGCGCAGGTAGGCCTGATACACCGACCAGCCGCCAATCCCGAAGTTCCGCACCGGCTCACACAGATGCGCGGCGAGATTCTCCTGCCACGTTTCACCGTCGCTGACCTGGTGGCACTGCGTGTAGCTGTCGCCGTAGGTATTGATACGGCAGGGTTGATCCGCATAATTGATCATCTTGCGCGGACCATTGTCCTTCTCGTAGCGGTACGTCGAGATCGAGCCGTCGAGACCGTCGGCGAAGCGCGCATCGGGCAGGAGCCAACCCAGCTCCGGGTCATGCTTTGAAAACGGGAATGCCTTGCCGTCGAACCAATCATCGACCTCCTGGCGGGTATAGAGAATATCCGCCAGGTAGTCCCGCGCTGTGATGTGCACTGGTTTCCCCTCCGCATCCACGGCGTGTGACAGGCCGGCCGCACCGGCGGCGGCCATTCCGCCCGCCGCAACCTGCATGAATTCTCTACGGGTAGGACCTCTCATGGAAGTGCTTCCTTGCATCTGGCCTGGCGCGTGCGATGCTTCGCAGTCTCTCGCGCGGGCAAGCACAAGGATACCATTACCGTGACGCCGGAGCACCGTTCAAGACACAGGCGAGGGCGCCTGTGCCACACGACTATCTCCCTTCGCGCTTTTGTCTGAGACTCTCAAAGCCTTCGGGCAAAGCAATCACTGGAAAGAGGCAAGAACCCCTGCAGGCCTGGCAGGCGCGTGTGGCACAGGTGCCCTCGCCTGTGTCTTCACTATCTCCCTTCGCGCTTTTGTCTGAGACTCTTAAAGCCTTCGGGCAAAGCAATCACTGGAAAGAGGCAAGAACCTCTGCAGGCCTGGCTGGCGCGTGTGGCATAGGCGCCCTCGCCTGTGCCACACGACTATCTCCCTTCGCGCTTTTGTCTGAGACTCTTAAAGCCTTCGGGCAGAGCAATCACTGCAAAGAGGGAAGAGCCCCTGCAGGCCTGGCTGGCGCGTGTGGCATAGGCGCCCTCGCCTGTGCTCTTAATCGGATCGGAAGGATCCGATGGATCGGTCCGACGGGTCCGACGAACAAGCCCAGGTGGCGGCCAGCGCCCCAGGTGGGCGTCTCCCGCCTAATCCAGATAGCGCTCCCAATTCTCGCGCGCCGGTCGCGAATTGCACTATTGCGGGACAGGAGGGTTTGCAGTATCCTCATTGTTGTCTTCTCGGGCGTGGCTTGTGCGCACCGCCTCAAGTCCGAACGAACGCGATCGTGGAGGAATTCAGCCATGAGTCTTGCCGATGAACTTGAGAAACTGCAAAACCTGCGGGAGGAAGGCGCGCTCACGGAGGACGAGTTTCAGGTGGCAAAGACAAAGCTGCTGAACGCGCCTGCCGCGCCGGCCGGAAGCGTGCACAACTGGACCGGAAATCAACTCAACGATTTCGTTGAACAGGACAACTCGCTGGGGACTGCCGCGAATCGCTATGTCTCTTTCCAAATGATCATGGGGATCATCGGCTTCATCCTGTTTGTGTTTTTCTCGCTCTTCATGCTGTCCCAGATGGGGCACATGGGACTAATGCGCTGATTCGGGAGAAACGCCGTGGAGTTTCGGGATTGGGTCAAGCACATCTTCGACCACGCGGCGCCCGAGATGGCCACCTACTCGGAGATTATGGAGCCGATCGAATGGGACGGGTCCCCCGAACTGAAGATCGTTTACATGGCGCGGCTTTTCGAGGAACCGCGGCCTCTGCTTGATGCTTTTTCCGATCTCCAGGTCGCGCACGGTCTTGAGTATCTCACCAGTAATCTGATGAGCGACTATCCGCTGGGGTTTCGAGACGCGTCGGTTTCATTGGAGTCACGCTCACGCTGCATGCGCGCCATTTACACAGTCTATGAGCAGGTTTTCGCGAAACGGTGCACGCCAGGGCTGGTCTGCGCGAGAAGACGCGTGAGCCCCCTGAATGGCATGTGCTACATGTGGTGGGATACTTGGGCGTTCTCTCCCAAGTGTGTGCCTCCTGAAGCGCGCATTCTTGACGAGACCGCGCTCACGGTGATGGAAGTGACGCTGGAGTTGGATTCCCTGCCGTGTCAAGAAGGGGCACTGCACGGATTGGGCCACTGGCATTCAAGCTACCCGCGAGAGGTCAGCACGATCATCGACGCTTACTTGGAGCGCAATACAGCCATTCCGGCGGTGCTGCGTGCTTACGCCGAAGACGCGCGACGCGGACATGTGCTATGAGCCGTTTGCCTACTTGGCCGTGCTGACGTAATCCAGATAGCGCTCCAGAAAACGCTCCACGATAAACAGGCACCGCGCGTTGACCGCCGCGGCACGGTCCATGGCGTGGTGCCAGCCTGATTGGCGGTCGTACACATATGGGATTCCCTGCGCGCCGAGCGCCGCGGCCAGGCGATCGGATTGCTCGACGGGGACGATCACGTCCACCGTGCCATGAATGATGAGCGTGGCAGGATCGTCCGGCGTGACGTGTGCAAGCGGCGACGCCTCCGCGTAGCGTTCCGGCGCCTTGCGCCGCGGCGCGCCGAGGAAATCCCGCACCGCGTCTTCCTTGGTATCGAGCGGGACGGTCAGGTCCGTGGGACCGTAGAGATCGACCACGGCCCGCACCCGGCTGCTCACGCTTGCGTGCCCGCCACTGCCTTCGAGGCCCACATCATCCGCCGTGTAGGCCGCCATCAAGGCCAGGTGCGCGCCTGCGGACTGGCCGATGAGGGCGATGTGCTCGGGGTCAATGCCAAGCGTGCTCGCGTTGCCCCGCATCCAGCGAATCGCGCATTTCGTGTCCTCCACGGCCGAGGGAAACGGCGCCTCGCCGGAGATGCGATAGTCGATGGACGCGCAGACGTAGCCCCGCGCCGCAAAATGAGCCGCCCACGCGGCGAAGTAATCGCGTCCGTGACGCTCCCACGCCCCGCCGTGAACGAACACAAGACCGGCCCCGCGCGGGGTTGCGTCGCGAGGGGCGTACAGGTCGAGCAGCAAACGGTATGCACCGGCCTCGCCGTAGACCACGTCGCGTGCCACGGACACGGAGTCCGGCACGGGCGTTTCATCGGGGACACGCCGCACCCGATCTTCGCGAATGGCGTCGCTTGCCTCATCGCTCGTGTCGAAGCCGCCGGGCAGCGGGGGAGCGTCCGGCGCGAACGCGTCCGCATTCGCCAGCGAAGCGAGATCCGCCGCCCCTGCCGTTTTGGGCGCCTCGTGCGTCAACGAGGCACACCCCGCGGCGGCAAGGCCCAGGGCAAGCAGTGCGCCACTACTGCGCCGCAGGAAGGTGCGTTGCCAGGAACTCATCGAGGAAGTACCTGCAATAGTCATTGACGGGTTGGGCGGCATCCATCGTGTGAGGCCAGCCCTCGATCTTCACGTATTTGCATGGGACCCCGCTCGCTTCCAGCTTCTGTGCAAGCGTGTCGGACTGCGCGATGGGCACCAGTTCGTCGATCACGCCGTGGAAGATGAGCGTCGGCGGGCAGCCCGGTTTCACATAGGGCAGGGGCGACGCCTTGGCGTATACATCCGCCGCTTCTTCGTAGGGTTTACCAATGAAACTGACGACTTCGGGAAAGACCTTGGCCTGCTCGGTCGTAAGGTCCGAGGGCCCGTAGAAGTTCACGACCGCCTGAACCGCGCTACTGAACTCCGCGTGACCGCCGTTGCCTTCCAGCGACGGATCGCCCGCGGTGTACCCCAGCATCATGGACAGGTGGCCGCCCGCGCTGCCGCCGAGCGCGGCGATCTTGTTTGGGTCGAATCCATACTTGGCGGCGTTGGCGCGCACCCAACGCACCGCGCACTTGGCGTCTTCGACCGCGCCGGGGAACTTGACGACGTCGCTGAAGCGGTAAGCGATGGTCACGGCCGCGTAGCCTTGCTGCGCGTAGTACACCGTGTAGTATTTGTAATCGCCGCGCTCACCCTTCTTCCAACCGCCGCCGTGGATGAAGACCAGCACCGGCAGGGGACCCTTGGGCTGCTTGGGCATGTACAGGTCGAGCAACAGGGGGATGTCGCCCACGCGACCGTACTCGATGTCCTTGGTCTCAACCACGTCCGCGGGCATTTCCTTCGGTGCCTGGACAAGCTTGACCTGGCCCGAAAGCACGGCCTTCATGGTGTCCTCCGCCGACGCGAATCCCGGGGGCGGAGCGGGCGGCGGCGGTGCGGCGGGCTTTTCCGGCGCCTTGGGCGCACAGCCGGCCAGCAGCCCGGCGAGGATACACCCAATAAGAGTTAACACCAACGGCGTACGAGTTGTCAGCAAGCGATACATGGTACCTCCGATGCAGTCTCCATACGAGAAACGAGCGCTGAGACTATACTCTTCCCGGGGCTGGTGCACCTAACCCGCTGATCTCAGTGTGTCTCGCGTAGCAGGTGAGGCAATTCACGGGCCAAGTTGTAATTCCCGTGACCGGTGCGCTTGTTGCATGTTGGCGCCGCCGGTACGTATGCTAGCGGAGGTTGTGGCCGCACACGGTCACGGGGTTAGGCGGAGAAGGAGATCAGAGATGGCTAAGCCAAAGGGGCAGTACCGTTTTTCTTTTGGGCCTTGGAACATTGATGAGGGGGCCGATCCGTTTGGCCCGCCGGTCCGCGAACCAATCGCGATGGCGAAGAAGTTCAAGGTCGCCAAGGAACTGGGGTATCACGGGGTCCAGTTCCACGATGATGACGTGGTGCCGGACATCGACACGAAATCGGCCACGCAGATTGCGAAAGAGGCCGCGAAGATCAAGAAGATGCTCGACGGCGAAGGGCTGGTGGCGGAGTTCGTCGCGCCGCGCCTGTGGTTCGCGCCCGAGACCATTGATGGCGGGTACACGAACAACAGCGCGAAGCTGCGGGAGTATGCCATCGAGCGCACGAAGACCGCGATCGACATCATGAACATGGTAGGGTCGACGAGCCTGGTGTTGTGGCTCGCGCGCGAAGGCACATACATCCGCGAAAGCAAGGTGGGGCGCAAGCAGGTCCTTCAGATCCGCGATGCGCTCAACGTGTTCCTCGGCCACGATCCGAAGGTGCGCATCCTCATCGAGCCGAAGCCGAATGAGCCGGTGGACAGCGCGATCATCTCGACCATCGGCCACGCGGTGGGCATCGGGTATTTGACGAGCGATCCGGCGCGCGTGGGTTGCCTGGTTGAGTCGGCGCACTCGATCCTGGCGGGCCTCGATCCGTCGGACGACATGTCGTATGCCCTGGCGCACGACAAGCTGTGGAGCGTTCACCTGAACGACCAGGGCAACATGAAGTTCGACCAGGATAAATCGTTCGGATCGTACAATCTGCGCCGCGCGTTCAACCAGGTGCGCGTGCTCGAAGAGTACGCGTACGGCCGCAACGGCGAGTGGGTCGGTTTTGATGTGAAGGCCATGCGCACGCAGAAACTGGCCGTGGGCACGAAGCACCTCGCGAACAGCAAGGCGACCTTCCTCAACCTGCTCGACAAGGTGACCTCGATCGACACGAAGCTCGAGGCCGAACTCATCAAGGCCCGCGACTACGAAGAGTTGGATCGTTATTTCCTCTGCCTGTTGATGGGCAAGAAGTACTAGTCCTGTATGTACTGCCGCGGGGGTGCAATGCCCCCGCGGCCTTTCGCTTTCGGTCTCACTGCAAGGAGACGCTATGCCACTCGCCGATTTCAGTCTCAAAGGAAAGATTGCTGTTGTCACCGGGGCCAGCCGCGGCATTGGCGAGGCCATCGCCCGCGGGTTTGCCGAACAGGGGGCGACGCTCGTCCTGTGTTCACGCCGGCAGGAGGGTCTTGACGCCGTGGCGGAGTCCATTCGCGAGGCCGGGGGCAAGGCCTTCGCCATCGCCTGCCACACGGGGCGCAGCGCGGACATCAGCGGTTTGTTCGCGCGCGTGCGCGAGGAGTTGGGCCGCGTGGACATCCTCGTGAACAACGCGGCCACGAATCCCTACTTCGGTCCCGCGGTCGAGATCGCGGAAGGGGCCTTTGACAAGACGTTCGAGGTGAACGTCAAAGGCTATTTCCTCATGACACAGCACGCCGCGCGGATGATGGTGGCCCAGGGCGGAGGGTCAATCATCAATATCGCGAGCATCGCGGGAATTTCGCCGCCGCCCATGCAAGGCGTATACGGCATCACCAAGGCCGCGGTGATCGCCATGACGCGGATGTTCGCGAAGGAGCTGGGCGGCGCGAACGTCCGGTGCAATGCCATCGCGCCGGGCCTCGTCGAGACCAAGTTTTCCTCGGTGCTGCTCGAGACGCCGGAGATGTACGAGTTCTTCAAGCGCCAGACGCCGATGGGCCGGCACGCCCAGGCCAGTGAAATGGTGGGCGCGGCGATCTACCTCGCGTCGGATGCTTCGAGCTACACGACCGGCGCCGTGATTGCCTGCGATGGCGGCTTCACAACGTAACGAGGGGAGACGGCCATGAGCATCCAAACGGTCGCGGTGGTGGGATCCGGATTCATGGGAAGCGGGATCGCGCAGGTGTGCGCGCAGAGCGGCTTTCCCGTCTGCCTCGTCGACATCGACGAGCAGCGGCTGGCCCACGCACAGAAGAGCATCCGCTGGTCGGTCGAGAAGCTGGTGTCCAAGGGCGTCGTGGCCGACGCGGTGGACGAGGTATTGGGCCGGGTCTCGACCGCGCGGCATCTCGAAGCGGCGGCGGAGGCCGATCTCGCGATCGAGGCGGTGTACGAACAGATCGCGCTCAAGCAGGAGGTATTCGCCCAACTCCATCATCTGTGCAAGGCCGAAGCCATCCTGGCGTCCAACACGTCCACGATTCCGATCGCGAAACTGGCGCAGGCCACCAAGCGCCCGGACCGCGTGATTGGCATGCATTTCTTCGGACCGGTGCCCTTGATGAGGCTCCTGGAGATCACCCCCAATCCGCGGACGGATGAGGCGGTGACCCAGTCGATCGTCGATTTCGCGTATGCCGTCGGCAAGAATCCGATTCTGGTGCGCCAGGACATTCCGGGCTTCCTGATGAACCGCATCTTCGGGGCGATGGCGTGCGAGGCGATCCGGCTCGTCGAGCGCGGCGCGGGTTCCATCGAGGAGATCGATCAAGGCATGTGCGACGGTTTCAACATGCGCGTGGGGCCGCTCTGCATTGCGGACCTCGCGGGCCTCGACATTTCGCTCAACGCTTTCAACGTCATGCATGGCCTCGACCCCGAATACCTGCCCAAGGCGCCGGCCCTGCTCGAGCGCCTGGTGCGCGAGGGCCACCTGGGGGCCAAGTCCGGACAAGGGTTTTACATCTGGGACGAGAACGGGAAGCGGCGCGGCCCGGCGTTTTGATCCACACAAACAACGGGAAGGAAGGGGACACCATGAGACACCCCGAAGTGCTCTTGCTGCCCGTCTTCATGCTGCTCGATTACTACCTGACCATCGTCGGAGCATCCCTCAACGAGAAGGGTTACGCCAAACACATCGCGATGCAGCATTACGAGATGAACCCCGTGTGGCAGAAGCAGATTGCCCAAAAGAAGTGGTTCAACCCGCGGCATCTGCTGCTGGCCCTGGTGTTTTCGCTTGTCTTCGCGTTGCTGGTGGAAGTGGCCTTACCCACTCCGCCGTTCACGCCACTGGATTCGACCCTGACTCCCTTCCTCATGGGGTTTCTATTGGTCCTGTTCGCCTCCGTCCTCGGCCGGCACGTTTCCAACATCCTGATATTCCGCTCCGTGCTGCGGGACTCCTCCGGCATCTCCGGTCACGTGGATATCGAACATGGCCTGATGCTCTCGTGGTCTCTGTACCAATACTTTGCCGTGTTGCTGCCTCTCGCCTTGGTGGCCATCTTCGTGCCACACCCCTTCGTGCTGGGCGGACTCGCGGGCGCACTGATGTTGGTGTTCACGCATTTCGAGTGGCTTCGCAAACATCGAAAGAGGGTCAAAGCAGAACGCGCGGCCTCGTCACCACCGCCTCCCCCCACCGAACCTGACGAGTACTGATCGCAACACCGGCCTTGCCAAAGAGACAGGCGAGGGCGCCACAGATCGGATTGGACTGATTGGACGGATCGGACGGATCGGTCCGGCCGGTCCGATCGGTCCGATCGGTCCGATCCGTCCGATTGCCGACCGCGTGTGGGACCGGCGCCCTCGCCGGTCTCTTCTGCGCGGTCTCTTTTGCGCGTTATCCTGTGATAGACTAACCGTATGACTGCGCAAGGCCTTTCCATAGCCGGCGCCGCGCCGAAGGCCGTCTTCCGCGTTGAGGGCGTGAAGAAGGACTATCGCATGGGCGAGGTCACCGTCTCCGCGCTGCGCGAGGTGACGCTGGAAGTCTACGAGGGCGAGTTCCTCGTTATTCTCGGCCCGAGCGGCTCGGGCAAAAGCACGCTGCTAAACATCATCGGCGGGATCGACACGGCCAGCGAGGGTCGCGTGTGGTTTCGCGACGACGAACTCAGCGCGTACGGCGAATCGCAACTCACCCAGTATCGGCGGCACCACATCGGCTTCGTGTTTCAATTCTACAACCTCATGCCCAACCTCACGGCCGAGGAAAACGTGGAGATGGCGACGGAGATCTCGCGCAATCCGCTCCCCGCACGCGAGGCGCTGCGCCTCGTCGATCTCACCGAGCGGGGCGCACACTTCCCCTCGCAACTATCCGGCGGCGAGCAGCAGCGCGTGGCGATCGCGCGCGCCGTGGCGAAGCAGCCCGAGATCCTCCTGTGCGACGAGCCGACGGGCGCGCTCGACTTCACGACAGGAAAAATCGTCCTCGACGTGCTGAATGAGATCAACCGCTCCCTTGGCACAACGGTCATCGTGATCACGCATAACGCGTCCATCGGCGACATGGCCCACCGGGTCGTGCGCATGATGGACGGGCATGTGCGTGACATCACCGTCAACGCGAAGCGGAAAACGGCATCCGAACTGGACTGGTGACACCACGGCATGCGCGTACTGGATAAGAAACTCTTGAGGACCCTGTGGTGGTCGCGGGGCCAATCGCTGGCCGTCGCGGCGGTGGTCCTCTGCGGCACGGCGTGCTACATCGCCATCGCGTCGGCCCACAGCAACCTCGAACTGACGCGCTCCACCTATTACGCGCATTACCGCTTCGCCGATTTCGAGATTATGTTGGAGCGCGCCCCGCTCACGTCCGTGTTCCGGCTCGAATCGCTGCCGGGTGTGCGCCAGGTGCGCGGGCGCATTGTCGAAGACGTCAACGTCGATCTCGAAGGCGCCGACGAGCCGCGCATCGGGCGGATCGTGTCGATGCCCAACCGGCAGGAGCACGTGATCAACGACATATGCCTTCTGGAAGGCCGCTACTTCAGCGAGGGAAACCCGAACGAGGTCATCCTGAGCAAGCGCTTCGCGGAGGCCAACCGGCTGGTCCTGGGCGACCGCATCGAGGCCTCCATTGACAACAAGAAGCACTCGCTGCGCATCGTGGGGATCGCCTTGTCGCCGGAGTACGTCTACATGATCCGGAGCGTGCAGGAACTCGTGCCGAACTCCGAGCGCTTCGGGATCCTGTGGGTGCCGCAGGAGTTCGCGGAGACCGCGCTCGACATGAAGGAGGCCTGCAACAACATTGTCGGCTCGGTGGAAGACCCGGAACAACTCGACGCGATCCTCGAACGCGCGGAAGACATGCTGAAACCCTACGGCGTCTTTGCCAAGGTCAAAGGCGAAGACCAGATCTCCAATCGCTTCATTTCCGATGAAATCAAAGGCCTCGAAGTGATGGCGAAGATCATTCCCGCACTGTTTCAGGGAATCGCCGCGCTGGTCCTGCTCGTTCTGTTGAACCGCATGGTGCGCAAAGAGCGCACGGAGATAGGCCTGCTCAAGGCCTACGGCTATTCGAGTCTTGCGGTGGCCTTTCACTACGTCAAGTATGCGCTGGCCCTCAGCATCGCGGGCAGTCTTGCCGGCTTCGCGGTGGGGCAATGGCTCGCAAACGGGATGATCCGAATGTACGTCGAGTTCTACGATTTCCCGTTGCTCCGCTCGCGCGTGTACTTCGACATACTCGCACGGTCCATGGCCATCGGCATCGGGTTCTCCTTGCTCGGCGCGCTCTTCGCCGCCCTGCGCGCGATGCGCATCCGGCCCGCGGAGTCCATGCGCCCCGAGGCGCCGCGTTACGCCCACCGCACGCTGCTCGAACGCGTGCCCGCGCTGTGGCGCAGGCTGTCGTTCACCTGGAAGATGATTGGACGCAACATGTCGCGCAACGCGTTCCGATCCTCGCTGAACGCCTTTGGCGTTATGATTTCCTCGGGCATCCTCATCATGGGGTTCTTCTCGCTCGATGCGATGGACTACATGCTCGAGTTTCAATTCGAGGTCGCACAGCGCGAAGACGTCAAGGTGTCTTTCCAGATCGAACGGGGCAAGGACGCGCTGTACGAGGCCGCGCGCTTCGACCACGTGCGGTATGCGGAGCCGCTCCTGCAGTATCCCTTCGAGGTCCGCTCGGAGTGGCGAAAGAAAGATGTCGTGGTCATTGGCGTGCCGCGCGGCGCGCGGCTTCAGCGCCTTATCAACGCCAAACAGGAGCCCGTCGATGTCGGCGCGACGGGTCTGACGCTTTCCGACCGGCTTGCGCGCGATCTCGGAGTGGGCGTGGGCGACACCCTCACGCTCAAGCCGCTCATGGGCCGCATCACGAAAGAGCGCACGCTTGTGGTGAGCCAAATTGTGGAGCAGTATCTCGGTTCCTCGGCGTACATGGACTTCGACGCCCTCAGCCGTCTCCTCGACGAACCCTTCGCGGCGAACGCCGTGCTGCTGCGTGTCGAGCGCGGCATGGAACGGGACCTGAGCCGTCACTTGAAGGACGTGCCGGGCGTCGCCGCCGTCGAGATCAAGGCGGATTCCTTGAAGGGCTTGCAGGACACCATCGAGATGAGCGCGCAGATCAGCAATACGATGAACATCGTGTTCGCGGCGGTGATCGCGTTCGCGGTCATCTACAACATCACCGCCGTGTCGCTCGCCGAGCGCCAGCGCGAACTCGCCTCGCTGCGGGTACTCGGGTTCACCACGCAAGAGGTGGGGCGCATCCTCTATCATGAGAACTTCGCCCTCTGTATCGTAGGGCTGATATTGGGCATACCGTTCGGGGCGGGAATCTGCCGGCTGCTGGTGAACGCATACGACAATGAGTTGTACCGATTGCCGTTTCACCTCGATACGGGGACCTTCGTGACGGCGACGGTGCTGTCCTTCTTTTTTGTGGTGTTGGCGAACCTCGCGGTGCGCCGCCAGATCCGGAAGCTCGACATGGTCGAGGTATTGAAGGAGCGCGAGTAAGGTGATTGGGCGCAAACGAATCATGATCGCGGGAGGCGTCGTGGCCGTCGTGGCGCTGCTGTGGCTGATGTCACGCGAACGGCCTGTGGCCGTGGAGATGGCGGAGGTATCGGCGCGCACCGTGCGCGAGTACATCGCCGAAGACGCGAAGACGCGGCTCGCGGATGACTACATCATCGACATGCCGCTGAGCGGCACCGTGGACGCCATCACGCTGGAGGAAGGCGATGAAGTGGAGGCCGGCGGCTGCGTGGCCACGGTCGATGCCTACGGTCTCGAACAACAGGTGGCCGCGCTCGAAGCGCTCATCGCGCAGGCCCGTGCGCGCATCACCAGCGTGGATGTCGAAAAGCCCAAGCCGGAGGATCTGGCGTCCGCGGAGCTGCGGATCAAGGAGGAGCACGACCGGCAGGCCATCGCCGCGAAGGAACGCGCAATCGCGGAGAATGATTTCAGGAATGCCGAGCGCGAGTGGAACCGCGTGAAGGCCTTGTTTGAATCGGGCGCGGTCAGTCAATCGCAGTACGACGAGGCGGAACGTGGGCTCAAGAATGCGCGGGAGAATCTGGAGCGGGTATCGCTCGCCAGTGACTCCGTGAAGAAGGCCCTCGATATCGCGGAACTTGCGTCGCAGCGGCTGGCCGGTTCCGTGGACGACAACGAATTCATGCGCGAGGTGTATCGCAAGGAGATCGAGAACCTGGAGTCGCAGCTCAACGTCCTGAAGGATGATCTCGCGAAGACCCAGATCGCCTCGCCCGTCAAGGGCGTGGTACTCGAGAAGTTCGTCGATGACAAGCGCGTCTTGGCCGCGGGCACGCCCTTGTTGCGTATCGGCGATCTGCAGACTATCGAGATCGAGTGTGACGTGTTGTCCGAGGAAATCGTTCGCGTGAAGGTGGACGACCCCGTCGAGATCACAGGCAAGGCCCTGAACGATCGCGTGGTCCTGGGCCGCGTCAACCGCATCTACCCCTCGGGATTTCAGAAGGTCTCCGCCCTGGGCATCGAGCAACAGCGCGTCCGGACGATCCTGACGTTTGACGACCCCTCCGAGAACCTGCGTCCGGGCACCAGCGTGGATGTCCGCATCATCACCGGCGAAGTAAAGGACGCCATCTCCGTGCCGGAGCGCGCGACTTTCCGGAGCGACGGCGGCTGGGCCGTGTTCGTGGTGGAAGGCGGGCGGGCGCGCCTCGTCCCCGTGGAAATTGCCCTCAAGAACGACGACTGGGCCGCGATCCGGTCCGGACTCCAGCCCGGGCAGATCGTCGTCGCCGAGCCCAAAAATGAGCTGGCCGACGGCGTCCGCGTGGCCCCCCTGTGACGAGACCGACACGTATTCCTCTCATACTTCCCATACTTCCCATAGCTCCCATTCTTCCCCCCCACGCTGTGCACGCACAGCGAAGCCGTGATAGGATAGCGCCGCTCCGGGATCATCGGGAACACGCGAATCGGACCCACGCACGGGGACTGCATGGCGACGCAAGGGGATATCAAGACTGCTCCGGTGAAAGACTGGCAGGAGGGCGACATCCTTCTGGGTCTGTACCAGGTGCGGCGTCTCATCGCGCAAGGAGGCATGGGCAACGTCTACCTCGTGCGGCACCGCGGGTGGGATCTCGACCTCGCGGTGAAATGCCCCAAAGCCGAAGTGGTCGCCAACGAGAAGGGCGCGCGCCTCTTCGAGCATGAGTGCGAGACCTGGGTCAATCTCGGCCTGCATCCCAACGTGGCAAGCTGTTACTACGTCCGCCGGATCGATGGTATCCC
>JADLGB010000108.1 GCA_020849535.1 Candidatus Hydrogenedentota bacterium | reverse complement strand
TGGGTAGTGGGAATGGAAGAAAAAATGGCGGAGAGACCGGGATTCGAACCCGGGGTACGGGTTTACCCCGTACAACGGCTTAGCAGGCCGCCACCTTCAGCCACTCGGTCATCTCTCCGGAAAGGCGTGATTAGAGTAGCACGCGGCGAGGATTTGATGCAAACCCAGGCGCATTCTGGTGGTACTCAAACCACTGGCGAGGCGCCCGTTCCCCCTTGTTGGGTCTCCATCTTGCACTGGGTGAGGGACAGACCCCGTGTTTCGCTCCGCAAAGCCTACGCGAAAGACAGGGTCAGTCCCATTCAACTGCCGTTCTTAGGATGAGAAGAAATAGAAAGGGCGCGCGGCCCTTGGTCTGGCCGCGCGCCCTGGAACGCGTGAGGACTACAGGCTCCAACCCTTGCGGTAGTTGGTGCGGACGAGTTCGTTCGCCTCGGGGACGTTTGTCACCTTCATGTTTGCCGCATCCCACTCGATCTTCTTGCCGGTGCGGAGGGCCAGATTCCCGAGAAGGACCATTTCCGTGAAGGGACCCGAGTAGTCGAAGTTCGACGCGGCGGGCGCGCCACCCTTGGCAGCCTCGAGCCAGTTGAGGTAAGAATCTTCATCCTTGATGCGCGGGATGCTCGGCTCGGGGAACTTGTAGTCGGCCATGCGCGCGGCGGGCAGCAGACGAACGTCGTTGCCGTAGGTGCCGCAAGTCAGCAATCCCTTGTCGCCGATGAGCAGCGAACCATTGTCGCCTTCGCCGTTGCCGAGCTTCTCTTCAGCCGGTACGCCCTCTGGATAAGGAGGCAGGTTGCCGCCGTCGTGCCAATACACCGTGACGGGGGGCAGATCGCCGCGCTGGCCGAATTCATACTTCAGCACGGACTTGTTGGGCGCGGTCTGCGCGTTGCAGCCTTCCTGGGAGATCACCTCGACACTCAGCGGCGCATCGAGCTTCAGCGACCAGTAGACGGGGTCCATGATGTGGCAGGCCATGTCGCCCAGGGCGCCGCAGCCGAAATCCCACCAGCCGCGCCATTTGAAGGGGCAATACCCCTTGTTGTAGGGGCGCTCGGGCGCGCCGCCCAACCAGAGGTCCCAGTCGAGCGTGGCAGGCACCGGCTCGGCAGGCAGCGGATCAGGTATGCCCTGCGGCCAAATGGGCCGGTTCGTCCATGTGTGGGCTTCGTGCACTTGGCCGATTTCGCCGGACCAGAGAATCTCGCAGAACTGGCGCACGCCGTCTTCGCAGTGGCCCTGGTTACCCATCTGCGTGGCGACCTTGTACTGGCGCGCGGCTTCCGTGAGCATGCGCGCCTCGTGGATGTCTTTGGTGAGGGGTTTCTGAACATAGACATGCTTGCCCATCTTGATGCAATGCATCGCGATCATGGCGTGCATGTGGTCGGGCGTCGATACGGTGCAAGCGTCGATGTCTTTGCCCATCTTGTCGAGCATTTTGCGGTAGTCCTGGAAGCGGGGCACGTCGGGCATGCGCTCGAACGAGGCGCGGCCCTGCTCCAGATCGACATCACACAAGGCGACGATATTGGCGTGCTTGCTGGCGCCGTCTACGTCGCTGGCGCCCTTACCGCCGACGCCGATACCGGCCACATTGAGTTTCTCGTTCGGCGAACGCGAACTGAGTTTGCCGGGCGCCTTGCCGGTCGAGGCGCACCCCGCGGCGACGGCGGCGGCCGACCCGGCCAGAAACATTCTGCGGGAAATTCTCTTGGTCATCGTGCGGTAACCTTTCTTTGCCTGGGGCTTTCACCACTGACAGGCTGGACGGGTCCCCTCCCCATCCCAAGGCCCGGCGCCACACCCTGGCACACGCTGTCGCAAAGCGGCTATCTGAGTATCGGCGCAAGTCCCAATTGAGTTCTAAGTGAAGACAAACTCCGCGCGGCAGAATAGCGCATTCCCCGGACGTGGTCAATCTGGCTGTGGGTTAGCGCCCACCGGCACGTGCGTCCGCAGGGTCCGGAAAAGTCAGGACGGCAAGCTGGCCGGCAGGGAGTTTCAGGCGAATCTTGTCCGGCTCTGTGGTCACGACATGGGCGCCGCCGATGAGGGTCTCGACACCGTCGCAGGGTCCCGATACGACTACGTCTTGCGTCGCGGCGGGGTCGGCGACTTCGCCGCCGGCCGCGGTCTTTGTGATGCCGAGGTTGTTGAACACGCCGAGCAGGTAGCGCCCATCGCTGCGGGCGTGGGCGGTCCCGACCTGACCGTCCACGTGGTAGGTGAGAAGCGGTTTGAGTCTGGCGATACACGCGTCCGCACAGGCGGGCGCGCCGTCGTACACGAACGCGCGTTCGTTGCCGGTGGCTTGCTCCGCGTTGAATTGGACGAGCATGCGGTACTTGCTTACCACGTCGCTTGGGGCATCCGAAGACAGCACATCAAAACACCCAATCCACGGGGAGGGCGTGAGGTTGTGCGCGTCGCTGCCGGAACGCGTCGGCTGCGTCGCGTACAACCGCGAAGCAAACGCCCGGAGCTGCATGTGAAAGTCATCCGGCGGCGCCAGGCGCCACAGCTTTTCCGCGCTGCCCGCGATGTAGCGGATATCGACGCCGAAGGTGTCCGGCGGCATCACGATCGCCGCGGGCACAATGGGTTCTGGTCGCGAGAAGCGGCGGTTGATCGCATCGAACTCCTTCACGATTGCGCCGTACTTCGCGAGTGGGTAGTCCTCCCAGTTTCCGAAGTAGTTCTCCGCGCCCCATTCCTCGGCATAGAACGCGGCGCCGGAAAGCCAACTGAAGTACAGTAGGCGGCGCTGCAAGGAACGGCTGCTCCCGAATTCACGGCCGACATTGTACCCGTCCATCACCTTCGCGAGCTGCGCATGATCCGGGAACCACGGCGAGAATGGCAACGCGCAGACGCACCCCATCGGAGAACCTCCCCAGGGCTCGTAGTACACGCCAAAGGGTTTTGCGTACTCCCGCGCGGCGCCGCGCGCGAAGGCAATTTGCAGCGCCGACAAGGGCACTTGATTGCCGATCTCCGGCATTACGTTTTTCGCGCCCAGGCGGAACGCAGCGTGATAAAGCTGGCCGAATCCCGTGACCGACATGACTTGCCCCGAGGTCATGTCCACCATCTTCTTAAAGTATCGCTCCAAATACTGCTCGACGTCTTCAAGAGTAGAGAGTTCCGCGTAGACGTCTTTGTAGAAGCCGTAGTCGCCCCCGGAGTAATAGGGCGCTTCCACGCGGCCTTCAAGTGACGCGAAGTGCTCCGCATCAAATGGCTGTCCCTTGTCGAGGATGTTCTTGTGGATGCGCTCGTAATCGTGGATCGGCGAGTTGCCCCACTCGTGCACCTGGTACCCTAGGAACCTTGGATCGTCCTTCAGGGATTCGGCGATCTCCGTGATTCCGTCCAGCGACTGATAAGGCATGCCGCCGCTGAGCCGGTCGAGGTAGTATAGCTGTCCAGAGTCCCTTGCCTCGGCAATGAGCGGCGATCCGGACCACCGCTCGCTGAAACGATGAACGTCATACCCCGTATTGTGCAGGCGGTATCCAGCCCCTTCGAGCAGGCCGTGACGCCGCAGCCCTTCGCGAAACCGTGGGTCGCAGTGTTGGAGAAAAACCATACCTTGCGGCGCCTGTGCATCAGCGTGCGCCTGTCCACAGAACGCGGTGACAAAACTCGCAAGAAGGATAGCGACAAAGCAACTCTCTCGAATGCTGTTGTACCGGTCCACGCGCCACTACTCCTTCCTGTGAGGTTTCCCGCCACGCCCGGCTATGGATACTGACGATGGAGGATGCCGCACCCATAAGTCAACGAGCATTTCCGCAATTTCCCTCGCGCGACGGTACGGCCTCACACGGAATCCACAATGGACGCATTATGTAGGGCGGGATTTGATCCCGCCCTCTTGAGCTAGTCCACTTCGCGGCCAGTAACGGCATCACGCCTGTTCAAGGCCATCTCTGTATACACCTTGTTCTTGAATGGTAAAGCAAGAGGGCGGGAACAAATCCCGCCCTACTCAGTGGCATTACCTCGCTCGATCATCACGGTGGGATGTCAACGCATGTCAAGCGGGATTGGCCTTGACCTGGCATCTGTCCTGATTCATATTTCCGGAGGGAAGATGATGTGACGGCGCGTACGCCACTGTCCATATAACCGAAAGAGGGGTTTAGGCACATGAAACGATGGGCGCTTACCATTCTAGCTTTAGCCGCGGTTTTGGCGCAGGCGGATGACCCTGGCGTGCCGCTGGCCACGCGTACGCTATACGCGCCCGGGCATTTCGGCAACAGCTATGAGTGTCTTGGCGAGCGCGAGTACCGCGCGTTGCTGACCGAATGGCGCGACTGGGGATTCAACGAGTACGCGGACTGGTTTGACACCATCGACTGCGCGGACCCCTTCGTGGACCCACACTACAACATGGGAAAGGCGCTGTGGGATGCGAAGAAGCGCAATTTCCTGGTCGCGCAGTCACTCGGCCTCCCGTGCGTGCTTGTCATCACGCCAAACCATGTGTTTCTGGACCAGTGCCTGCCGGACGTGGCCGCGAAGAAGGCGGAGCGAATCTTCGGTCAACTGGTATGTCCTTCGACCGCCGCGGGCCGGAGCGTGATCCTCAAGAACTACATGAACTGGTTCGAAGACCTCGCAAGGGCAGGCATTCACCTTCGTGCCATATCGGCCGCGCCCTACGACTACGGCGGCTGTGCCTGCGAGACCTGTCAGCCGTGGATCCTCACCTTCGCGAAGCTTTCCAGGGAGATCCATGCGATTGCGGAGCAGTACCATCCCGGAGTCCAGATGCGATTCATCGGCTGGTGGTGGACCGAAGAAGAGCACCGGCAGTTCGCCGAGTGGGCAAACGCGGAAGCGCCGGGCTGGGCCAAGAGCATGGCCCTGCACATACCCTACGGTAAGGACTCCGTCGCGGACGTTCTCCTACCCGAGGGGTGCGCGCGCCAGGCCTTCGTGCACATTGGCTACGCCGAAGAGGCTAGCCCGAAGGATGTGTATGCCCATCTCGGGCCCGTCATCGCGGCGGACCGCCTGGAGCGCACCATTGCCGCGCTGGAGCAGCAAGGCTGCACCGGCTGGATGGCCTATTCCGAAGGCGTGTACGACGACGTGAACAAGGCCCTTCTGGCGGGTTTGTCCACGCACAGCTTTGCCGAAACCGACACGGTGCTGCGCGGGTATTCAGCGAAGTACTTGGACGGCAGAGAAGGCCAGCCTGAAGCGTGGGCCGCGTGGCTTCGACCGTGGGGCAAGCCGTATGCGGTGGACACCTCCGCTGCCGACGCGGATTTCCAGAAGTTAGGTGCCGCGGCAGTGTCGGACAACTGGCGATTGGAACAGTGGCGGTTGAAACTGGAACTTATGAAGCTCAATGCGACGATCGTCGCGGAAACCGAATGGACCGATACGCGGCTTGCCGCCGTGGATGCGTTCTGGGCAACCCGCGAGCGCCTGATGCGCGATGTCTATCATCTGGGCCCGCAGCGTCACGTTTTTGCCGATCGCTTCTCGCCCGTGCCGTGGCGGCAATCCTGGGAAGAATACATAGGAGCGCATTCATCTCATGGGTCGCATACGTCTCCGGAGCAGTAGACGGGTATGGTTCGTCTGCCGACGCCTATCCGTTACGGAGTCAGCACCTCGCGCATCGTCTGGTCGAAATCGCGCAGAGCTTGGGCACAATCGCCGCGAAAGCTGGAACCGTGCATTACAGCCAGCAGCTTGGGGTCAAGGTTAGCAAGTGACTCCATGATTCTCCCCGTGTTCTCGTTGTAGGGGATGTAATTGGCGAACGGTGATCGCTGCATGTTTTCGAGCGACTCGCGGGCGCGGCCGACAATATCATGTTCGGTAAGCGGCTCGACCACACCGAAATGGGTAAACAAATCGGAACAGAGCAGCGTGCGGTCCGTTTCTTCAAACATCACGCCGGCATCCCACCCATGCGGGACGTGTGCGGTGGAAACATATCGAAACCGGCGCTTGCCGGTTGCGAAGGTTTCTCCATCCTGCAGGACACGAGGCGGGCGCGCCGCGAAGTCATTCACGTTGACGGCGGCCGCGAGCGCCCCGCAAATGGGTTGCGCGGAGGGGACCGTGACCAGCCATTCGTTCAGCGCGCCACATTCATCCGATTCGAAATGGCTCCATCCGATCCAGTGGATTTCCTTGGGCGCAAGCAACCGCTTCACCGCGTCGCTCAGTTCCGCGAAGTGCGCCCGCAGTCCCGTGTGATAGAGCATCGGCTCGTCGTCCAAGATGAGGAAGTGATTGAATTGCAGACTGATCTGCTCGTTGTGGATCGAGATGCGATAGACGTCCGGGGCAATTTCAGTGATGATGGCCATGGCATGGTTCTCCCGCGTTGCTTGCAGCGATTACACCAGGGAGCCGATTCTGTAGGTATTGCGGCGGCTTGTCAAGAACAGTTCATGTGAACTGCCCTGACTGGAATCCCTCCGTTGTCTGAAGGTCTGCTTTCTGACAGAATAGCCTTTCACTCAATTTGGGGAGACCTCTAGACATGTTTGGCAATACGTACCACCTGATACTTCTCACGGTTCTGGCAGTCTGCTCCGGAGTATTGGCAGAACCAGCAACCGCGGACACTCCCAGCACGCTCTACGTGTCTCGCCTGACGTGCGAGTATCTGAAGAATCCTCTTGGAATCGATGTAGTCGCGCCGCGGCTGACCTGGGCCGTGAGTTCCGATGAACGCGCCCAGCGACAGACGGCGTATCAGATTCTCGTGGCGAGTTCGCAGGCCAAGCTCGACGCCGATGTTGGCGATGTCTGGGATTCAGGGAAGGTCGCTTCCAGCGAAACCGCACTGATTGCCTACGCGGGCGCGGCGCTGCAATCGCGCACGCCTTACTGGTGGAAAGTACGCGCGTGGGACAGGAACGATGGCGTGTCGGAGTGGAGCCCCGCCGCGCATTGGTCCATGGGCATGCTGGCGCCGAGTGATTGGCAAGCGAAGTGGATCGGTGGTGTCTACGCTGACCCCGCGCAGCCGGAAGCCTTCATGCCGATGTTCCGCAAGACGTTCACACTGGAAAACAAGCCTGTTCGCGCCACGGCCTATGTCGCCGCGCTGGGCTACGAGGAACTGCACGTGAACGGCCAGCGCATCGGCGACGACGTGTGCAGTCCCCCGGTCAGCGATTTCAATAAGCGCGCCTATTATGTCACCTACGATGTCACCGGTGCGGTCAAGGAAGGGAAGAACTGCGTTGGTGCGTGGCTGGGGCGCGGTTGGTATTGCGAGTCTTTCCCAGGGGTCATACCAGGCGGCCCATTTGTGAGTGTGCAGTTGGAAGTGACCCTGGAAACCGGCGAGACCGTGGTTGTCAATTCCGACGAGAGCTGGAAGACACACGAGGGCCCGGTCGCGGCATTGGGAGACACTACCAAGGGCAATCTCAAAGGCGAGCGTTACGATGCCTCGAGGGAGTTGCCGGGATGGGCTCTGCCGGATTTTGATGATGCGGCATGGATGCCGGCGCGTGTCGCGGAGCCGCCTACGCCCGTGCTGTGCGCCCCAATGATGGAGCCCGATCGCGTGCGCGAGACTGTTTCTGCCATCTCCGTTCAATCGACGGGGCCGGACGAGTATCTCTTTGACTTCGGACGCAACGTGATCGCGATGCTTGAATTGGATGTGCAGGGAACTCCGGGCGCGCCCGTTACGATCCGATACGTCGAGCGGGCGGGCGAACAGCCCGGTGAATGGGTCGATTACCGGACGCTGGATGAATACATCCCACGCACCGGCGGGGTGGAAACGTTCCGCAATCACTTCAACTATCATGCCTTCCGCTATGCGCTGGTAAAAGGCCTTCGCCGCCCACCCTCACGTGAGGACGCGCGCGCCCACTTTGTGCAAACCGACTACGCGGTGCGTGGCGCGTTCATGTGCTCGAACCCGCTGCTCAACTGGATCTACGACACGACTCTCTACACCTTCCGCTGCGTGTGCGCGGGCGGCGATACGGTCGATTGTCCACACCGCGAACGCTTGGGATACGGCGGCGACGGCCAGATCACAACCAAGACTGCACTCTATGCGTGCGGTGTGGGCGGACTCTACACGAAATGGCTCGGCAACTGGCGCGATGTGCAGGACCCGGAGACGGGTCATCTCCCCAACATCGCTCCGAGACCGCACGATGCGGGCGGCGGACCGGCCTGGGGCGGCATCAGCATCTTGCTGCCGTGGGACATGTACCTGCATTACGGCGACACGCGCGTCTTGCGCGACAACTACGACATGATGAAGCGCTACATCGCCTTCCTGGACTCGAAGTCCGAGAACAATCTCATCAAGCCCTACGGCCACGAGAACTATGGCTTCATCGGCGATTGGGTTGTGCCGGATCATGATCAGGGTAACGGCCGTCCGTGGTCCCCTGAGGAAGAGCGCACGTTCTTCAACAATTGCTACTGCGCTTACGTGAACGACCACCTTAGCAAGGTGGCGGGAGTGCTTGGCGAGAAGGATGACGCCGCGCTCTATGCACGGAAAGCCGAGGACATCCGCAAGGCCACGCACGAAGCCTACTTCAAGGCCGACACCAATTCATACGTGGGCGGCGGACAAGGCTATCTCGCATTCGCGCTCGCGTCCGGCGTGACGCCGGACGCGTTGCGGGGAGCCGTATTCCTGAACCTTGCGCGAACGATTACGGAAACCGATGCCGGACACATCGATGTGGGTATGCACGGCTCCATGATCCTGCTGCGCCTCCTCACGGATAAACGTTGCGACGATCTGGCATTCCTCATGATGAACCAGACGACGTATCCGGGGTGGGGTTTCATGCGCGAGCAGGGTGCCACCACCATGTGGGAGCGTTGGGACGGCGACCGTTCGCAGATCCACAGCACCTTGCTTGCGGCGGGCGAATGGTTCCCGCGTGCGGTCGGCGGCATCAAGCCCGATCCCGAGCAGCCGGGTTTCCGTCGCATCATCATCGATCCGCGCCCGGTCGGCGACCTTACGTGGGCCAACACGTGGTACGATACGATCCGCGGGCCCGTTGTGTCGAACTGGAAGTTGGATGGAAACACCTTTACGCTAGATGTGGAGATTCCCGCGAACACGACGGCACTGGTCCAAATTCCCGCTGTCGGCGCGGACAGCCTCAGCGAAGGCGGTTCGCCGCTCGCCTCGAATGCGGCTATCCGTGTCGCCGAGAGGTTTGGCCGGGTCGAACTGGAAGTGCCCAGCGGGAAATACCAGTTCGCTGCGACAATTTACCGAGGGGTTCCCCGGTTGTAGCCCGCGTGATTGTTCAGCAAGGCGGACGCGCTGCACATGAACTCTGGGAAGATCCAGGATATAGACGAGCCGCTCCCAGATATCGTAGCTCGCTACGATCTGGAAGCGGCATTTCATTTCCTGACCGTCGTCGTCAGCGTCGTCGCAATCGCTATCGCATACGGCATTGCGCATGACCTTGCTACGGCGCATCTCTGCGTCGAATACTTCACGGTTGGCCATCCGCGAATCGTCGATTCAGAGAGCCCTGTCGTACTCGCGCTCGTGTGGGGCGTGGCGGCCACGTGGTGGATCGGGGCGTTCCTGGGCGTGCTGCTCGCCATCGCGTGCCGCGCCGGGAAGGCGCCAAAGCGCACTTTTCGCGACGTGGCCCCTTCTATCGGTCGGCTGTTGATTGTGATGGCCGGTTCCGCAACAGCCGCGGGAGTGACGGCTTTTCTCCTCACGAAAGCCGGGGCAATCACGTTTCCACTGTATTTCGTGAAGCTGCTCCCTCCCGAGACCTTCGCGTTCTTCGCCGCGGATCTTTGGGCGCACAGTGCGAGCTATGCAACCGGAGCGATTGGAGGCTTGATCGTGACTGTCCGCGTATGGCGCGAGAGAAAGCGAGACGGGATGTTGCGGTATAATCTATAGAGACGCTTCCGCACAATTGGGACGGTTTTCTCCGCGGAATCTGGGTTCATCGGTGAATGAACTCTCCTTTTGAGGAATGTCGCACGTGTTCGTGTCCCCGGGGCTCGCGATGCATAGACTACAGCGTTGTCCTGCGCCGTCAGTGAGTCGCCACTTCCACGTTGAGCTTGTTTTCAAGGGGACTATCTCTGCTGTAGTGACTGAACTGCGGAGATCCTACTGTCTTTTTTTGACATCTTGGAGTATAACTGGATTAGGGGCATCGACTTGGGCAACGGGAATCAGGAGGGGCTCATGATGGGCAAATCGCGTTTCGTCCTAATCGTGGCAATGTCAATGTGCCTTCCCGTGTTGGCGGAGTCCCAGGACAATCTGGTCGGTAGCATCACGGACATCAAGGGGACCATTCACCTGCTCCGAGGGGAAGATGAGGTAAAGGCCGAAAAGGGCACTCGCCTATACACCTCGGACGTAATTCGGACTGAAGAAGGTGGGGGTGTGGGCATAGTCCTGAGGGACGATACCACGCTTTCGCTGGGACCTTCGAGCGAACTCAAGATGTCCGAATTCAAGTTCAAACCTGACGAGGGCATTCTAGGGATGACGCTCAGCATCGCCAAAGGGACCTTGGTTTACATTTCCGGGCAAATTGCCAAGCTCTCGCCCGGTTCGGCCCAGATCGAAACGCCGGCCGGAGTTGCGGCCGTTCGCGGTACCGAACTGCTGGTGGAAGTGCCGGCGCCGAAAAAGGCGAAACACTCGGAGAAGACAAAATGAAGAACTCGAACTTCATTATTGCGGTACTCCTCCTCGCGGTTACGGCAGGATGTGCGACAAAACCGCAGGCCAGTTTCTATCTGGTACCCGATCCTGAGGGACATGTCGGGGAGGTCACCGTATCGAACCAAGCGGCCAGCGTGACCCTCAACAAGGCCAACGAAACCGTTGCGGCCCCCCGCGAGGATAAGGCGTTTTCCGAGTCGCGTGTGGCGACCTCCGAAGAGATTCAGGGCAAGTTCGCGGATGCATTGGCTATCGTGCCGCCTCCGCCAAGGGGATTCAGCATCTACTTCGACAGCGGTTCGAGCAACGTGAACGCCGAATCCAAACCCATCCTGGAACAGGTGCTTGCGGAAACACGCCAGCGCGATTCACACGACATCAGCCTGAACGGGCATACAGACCGGACCGGCGAAGCCGACACGAATATGAAGCTCAGTCTCGACCGCGCGAACGCGGTCAAGGCCCTGCTCGTGGAGCAAGGCATCAAGCCCGAGTACTTGACGATCGAGTACTACGGCGAAAGCAAACCCGTTGTGCCAACGGAGGACAACGTGGACGAACCCAAGAACCGCCGCGTCGAAGTGGTGGTCCGTTAACCTGCGGGGGCGCTGGCGGATCGGTGTTGCTGGCCGGAACACGTGACCGTCTGGTGCGGCTGATGCGTGGTGCATCGGCCGGCGGTTCCGTGTTCGCCTCCACGTCGCGTATTGTCTTTATTCTCGGCGGACTTCTTACACTGTCTTTTCTAGTCTTTGTGGTTTTCCCCCCTTCGCCGTTGAGGGCTTTCGAGTACGTCGGCTATGACGAAATGGTGCGTTTCCTCAGCGCGCCGCTCCCGCCTCCGGAAGTCGTCGTGGTCGATGTGGATGAACAAAGCCTTGCAGCGCTGGGACAGTGGCCGTGGCCGCGTTATCGGGTTGCGGAGCTTGTCGAAAAGGCGGCGGCTCAGGGTGCGCGCAGCGTTGCGCTGGACTTCCTCTTTGCGGAACCCGACCGGATCTCGCTCGATGCTGTCAGCAACCTATACCTCAAGGACCGCGGCATTCGTCTAGACCTCGGTGGTGTACCGGCTGACGCACTGAACAACGACCGTCTGCTCGCAGAGACCATGGCCCGCCACAAAGTGGTCTTGGGGGCGGAACTCAAGTTTGGCGAGACCCCGCCGGCAGAAGGCGGAGCCTGCGGCAATCCCTTGAGTGTGGTGCTGCGCGCCTATCCGGGATCGGAGGGTGCACTACCTGTTCCCGCGGCCACCGCGATGCTTTGCCCAATTTCCGATCTGGCAAATGCGGCCGTTTTCGTGGCGGCCACCAACACACTTCCCGACCGGGACGGCAAACTGCGGAGGGCTCCTCTCGTCCTACAACTTGGCGAGGAATGGGTGCCGAGTCTTCCCGTGGGCGCTCTTCTTGCCGCGTCTGGCGAAAAGCAGGTGGTGGTGGAGTGGTCCAACGCGGGCGTGATGGAAGTACGGATCGGCCAGACCTCTATTCCGACAGACTCTGAGGGGAACATGTTGTTCCCATTTCGCGTGCGGCCGCCCGACCGCTTCCGGCATATTTCTGCAGTAGACCTGCTGGAAGACAGAGTCGATCCGGAGCGTCTCCAAGGAAAGATCGTTTTGGTCGGGTCGTCAGCGAGTGGATTACAGGATATGCACGCGACACCGGTCATGCGCCTGTGCCCGGGAGTGGATATGCACGCACTGGCCGTCGATGCGATTCTGCGAGAGGACTTCTTCTCCGAACCCGGATGGATTCGAGGTGTGCAGGCCCTGACTGTCCTATTGTCGGGCCTACTCGTAAGCGCCCTCGTCGCCTGGACACGTGTCACTCTGAGCGCACTCATGACTGGGGGAGCGGTCGTCGCGCTGCTGCTGGGGTCTTGGGCTGTGTTCGACCGGTGGGGGGTCTTCTGGTCTCCGCTCCCCGGGGTGAGCATGTTGGTGTCCGGGTCTTCCTTGCTCACACTGGTGCGTCTCCGTCACGAAGAAAAACGCAGGCAACTTCTGCGGAAGTCGTTCTCGCGGTATGTGAGCGCCGAGATTGTGGATCAGATCCTGAGGAGTTCCCGCCCCGTGAATGTGAGCGGCGAGCGCAGGATGATCACAATCCTGATGTCGGATATTCGCGGATTTACCTCGATGTCCGAGAAGATGGAACCGGAAGATCTCGTTCAATTCCTGAATTCCTACTTTGCGGCCATGATCGACATTATCCTCGAGAATGAAGGGACGCTCGACAAGTTCATCGGAGATGCGATTCTGGCCTTGTTTGGCGCGCCGGTGCCGCACCAGGACGATGCGCTCCGCGCCGTGAAGGTCGCGCTGGCCATGCAAGCCAAGCTTCGCGAACTCAACGAGCAATGGGCGCACAGCGGAAAGCCATCGCTGCGGATCGGAATTGGGATCTCGACCGGGGAGGTCGTTGTGGGTAACATTGGTTCCGCACGCCGTCTCGAGTACACCGCGATTGGCCGGCACGTGAACTACTCCCAGCGCATCGAATCGCTGACAAAAGAGCTTAAAGCCGATATTCTGGTCAGTGAGACTACCTACGAACACGTAAAAGACCACGTGGAGGCCGAGAAGATCGGACCACTGACCTTGCGAGGGAAAGATGCGCCGGTTTGCTTGTTTAGCATCCGGGGTCTCCGGAATGACCTGCACTGACAGGCCTGCTACTTTCCCAGGCGTACCCCGATGGTATGCTAATGGCAGCCTTCTACGGGATTGGAGTGGCGAATATGCACATTGAATCGTATCTCGGACGCAATGATCTCTTCATGGGACTCGGACTTCAGACCATTGAGCGAATCGCGAAGGAGTTTCAACGGATCACCGTCAAGGCAGGTGAACTCATCTTCGCTGAGGGAAGCCGCGGAGACTCCTATTATCTCATTGCGACGGGGGAAGCGACGGTGCTGAAGGGCAGCGGTGTGGGCCAGCGGGAACTCCAGCGCCTGGGTCCGGGAGACGGCTTTGGCGAGATGGCCCTGGTCGCCGATGAACCGAGGTCGGCCACGGTCAAGGCGGTGACCGACATGGAACTCCTCAGCCTCAGCCGCGAACACTTCGTTGTGCTGATGGACCAGGAGGCGCGCTTCGCGCAACGCATCCTCCGGCTCCTGTCCCAGCGGCTGCGCCAGACAAACCAAGTAGCCACGCTCGACTTGCTGCGCGCGCACCAGGGACTGATCATCTCGTTGGCGGAACTGGCGGAATCACGCGATGCCGATACGGGCGCGCATCTCTATCGGGTGCGTGACCACTGCACGCTTCTTGCAAAGCTGATGTCGGAAGACGCCCGCTTTAAGGACCAGGTGAACGAGGATTTCATCGAGGCCATCTACTATGTGAGTCCCCTGCATGACATCGGCAAGGTCAGCATCCCGGATGCGATTCTGAAGAAACAAGGAAAGCTTACGGACGAAGAATTTGAGATCATGAAAACCCACACGGTCGTTGGCGGACGTGCGCTTGAAACCGTGCTCCGCTATTGCGATCTCCGGATGTTCCGCCTCGCGCGCGATATCGTCTTGTGTCACCATGAACGGTACGATGGGAAAGGATACCCAGCCGGAATCAGGGGCGACGAAATCCCCCTGGCCGCGCGAATTATGAGTATCGCCGACCACTACGATGCTCTCCGTTCCGAACGAGTATACAAGGCCGCTTTCACAGCCGAGGCGGCAGCGCAGAACCTGCACGAGGAGACCGGGAAACGCTTTGATCCGGTAGTTGCCGGCATCATGCTCGCTCACATCACCCAGTTCGAAGACATCCACGAACAGTATACGGACATGGACAAGCGCCCGGACAAGCACGCTGGTTATAGCTAATGCGGCAACCCCACCGAATTCAGAATCATGCGCAAGCCTCCGGAGCAGGTTCCAAGCCGGCCTCTCGCCTGTGCTTCCTGAGTCGCGCGTCTCTCAGTCGCGATCTCTGATTAGCCACACTTCGGCGACCTGTGTGCCACGGCCTGTCATGCGTTGCCAGCGCAGCTCGAGGGTGCCGTCTTCCGTGGCGGCGCGAGGAATCGGAAACTCAAGGGGCACGACCACACCCCCAGGAGCGTCCTCTTCTCCGGACTCAGACACGCCCTCGACCGCGGCACTGTCGCCTTTGATCGTGTAACGCACGCCAGCCACCGTGTGCCCGTAGGCCCCGTGAATCTCATATCGCTCGTCGGCCACCAGTCGCGTGGTCGCCCTGTAGCGGCCGAGATACGTCACGCGTATGCGATACGTGGCTTGTTTGTCCAGACCTTCGTACCGCAGCACCAACGGCGTTTGATTGAGGGCCTCACTGACATCGAGCCAGGACAACCGGTTTGGCTCACCTTTGTCCATCGTGTGATCTTCGCGTGGCGTGGTCACCCCCGCCGGGTCGTCCCAGAGCGGCTTCGGCTTCACGAGGTGCGGCTGTTTCCAGGAGCACCCGAGGTCGTCATAGAACCCGCCGGGACCCGCATCCTCCCAGTTGGCAACTCGCGCGATGCGTTGCAGACGCACGTCGCCCTCGGCAGCATGCTCCGGCATGGAAGCGCTGAACTCTCCCGCGAGTATGGCCTCGAGTTCGTTCTCCAACCACAGCTTGTTGTTCAGGGGTGTATCGAGAAACTCGAGCACCGCGCCACGTTCGGCATTCTTGGCCTTGTACGTCTTCACATCCAACTGCGCGCCGATGCTCTCGAAGAGTTGCGCGCCCAACTCGAGGATGCGCGCCTTGAGGCGATTGGTTTCCGCATCCTGGTCAGACTCCCCAAGGACGGCCCGCGCGTCTTCAATGGCCTTCTCAACGCCTACCTGTTGCGCCTGACGTAATGCTGCAATGGCCCGGTCCTCGATAGCGTTCGCCTTGAGCAGGCGGAGGCGCGTGTAGTGATCGTAGTACGCGCGGAGCAGGCACTCCTGGAACCGCCAGTTCGCGCGCAGAGAATCGTTCGCCCCGTCCTCAAGTGAAGTCCACAGAGCAAAGGTCTTCTCGACGTTGGCGTTCTCAGCCAGGGGCCCCTCAAAATCCTGTTCGAGCAGATAGATTCCTTCGCGGACCTTCTCGCCGATATCCCACCCGAAAAAGAACCGCGAATAATCCAGGAGAATGTCATCAAGGCTACGGTCGGGATCCCAGCCGAGGGCCGTCCACACGAACTTGTTCACATCGTCGCCGACCCCATCGGAGTAAGTGACAAAACCATTGCAATACTCGTCGAACAGGTTGTGAATGCGGGCATGCCAATTGGGGCGTGGCGCGAACGGCTCGCGGCCGAGCGTGCGCGCGAGGGCACGATCCCATCCCGCCACAGGATACTGGCCGCGAACACAGTGCCCGATATCCGAGTAGCGGCGGATAGGATATTGTTCGGGTGTGCGCGCCCGCTGTTCATCGGCGAGAATGCGCGTCCACGCGCCGTAGACAACCCCCGTTACCCACTCCGGTTGTTCGCGCTGCAGGTAATCGAAAAACCAGTTATTCTGCTCCGGGTCAAAGCCCTGATTGGATACCCAGATGCCGAGTTGGGGATGGATCTTGCGCGCTTCCGAGGCGAAACGCCCAACAGCTTCGAGCATGAGATCGGGGCGCCGATGTTCACTACCTCCATCACCTCCCGTAAGGTAAACGTGATCGAGATGCGGAATGGCCCGAAGTGAGGCAAGGTGGCTTTCAATGCTCTCTTCCACCTCCTTGTCAGCTTCACCGGTTCCGCCCATCGCGCCGGTGAACAACCAGAAGTCATAGCCGTAGTCCGCGCAGATTCGAGACCAGGCGGCTGCCATCTCGCCGCGGGTCAGTCTCGCGTGGGGCCCGTCCTTTTCATCGGGGTCTGCGAAGGACGTCGTCTCAAAGCCATTGGCCCCAAAGACGGCGAGTTCGCGCATGTACTGCTCGTAGATCTCCGGCGTCCACGCATCGTAGCAGTGCGCGAGACTCCGGTAGCCGATTTGATGCCCACGGTAGGGGTATCGCGGCGCCGTGGACACCTGGAAATTGGAAGGGATCTCAAATGTTCCTGGCGCCATGCGGAGTTCCAGCAGGAGACGTCCCGCGGCGTAGAGGACGCCGCGCTCGTCGCGCCCCACGAGTACCACCGCGGGTGGAACGGAATCCGGGCGAACGCCGATGGCAAAACCCTCTGCCGCTTCCGGCACCTGCAAACCGGCAACGAGGTCGCGGAGTTTCTCCGGAACCTTGTCCACGCGTGACAGGAGTATGACAGGGTTGACCTCGCCGCTTGCCGCGGTGGCCGACGACAAGGTGACCCCTGTGCGCTTCGCGATCTCCTCCACAAGCATGCGGGCCGCCGTCGCGACAACGGTACTCTCGTCGTGCGCGACGATGGCGGCCTTGGCCAGATCGAGAGCTTCAGCGCCATATGCCCCACAGGCCGTGAAGGAACCAATCACAACGAGGCAAGAGATCCTGATTGTCCGGCGTAAGACTTTCACGTTACGTCCCTTTCGTCTGGTGACCACGAAGATGTGTTGAGCTTTCCGGCCATCGCGCAGGCAGGATCCGCTCTATTGTACCCTTAGAACCGGTGCTTGAACATGAAATTCACGGATGGGCCGTTGTATTCATCGCCGTGCTCGGGCCCGAAGAAGTAGTAGAGTCCTTCCATCGTGAGACTATTGTTTTTGTTGAGCGGAAGTTCAACACCCACACGCGGGCTGACGTGGAAAAGGTGGTGGTCGTAATTGTCTGTCTGCCTGAGGATGGTGCCTACAAGCGGGAGGTTGAAGCGACCATCGGCGTTGGCGTGCATATACACATATCCCGTGGCAAGCGAGAAATAGGGCTTGGCATTGGCAAAGGTTGCTTTGACCCGCTTGACGCCACGCTCGCCGATGACTGCCTCATGGTCCACCTTGCCCCAGGGATAGCCGTACCCTTGGATGGTGAGGAATGCCGTGAACCGTTTGAATCCGATGTCCGTGGTGAGAGGGCCGTAACGCTCGTTGTTCTCGACATGGGCAGTCGCCCCACCCATCCAAATCATCCAGGAGGTCCTCGGTGTAAAATCCCGGCCAACGCCAAAAGTAATATCCCACAGTTTGAAGTCCCCGGCCCAGTCTTTGAAAGTAATCGGGTTCTTCCACGGAGGAAGCCAACCGACGAGGTCGTTCACCTGACGGTCGATCTTGGCCTCTGACTCGTCGAGTCGCGGATGGAAATTGGAGCTGCCAAAGGCGAAGTACCAGTGGCGCTCGTATTCAGGGACGATAGCGGCTTCGGATGCTTCTCCCTCGCCCGCCGCCTGCGGACTCTGGCCGATGGATCCCGTCGCTAACACACACAACACCGATGAGACGCAAAAGAACCGAATGCAGCCCCCAGACATGATTGTCTCCCCCCGCAAAGCCCCGTGAATTCCCCGTGTCCCCCGTAGGCATACTACTTCGTACGGCACCTCTGGTGCAATGAGACGAGACACTGATGTCAATGATCATGTCGCGTGCGCAGTAATCGGGAGTGTCGGCTCGAGGACTATTGAAAGCCCTCGCGCGGCCCATTCTCGCATAGTCACATGGACGGCAGAGGCCGCAGAACCAGGAAACCTGACTGGTCTTGGCCCGGAGGCCTGGTGAGACAAATGTTCCCGCCGTAAAACGTCAGCGGAATCGATGTTTGTTCAGGATGTCTCGGAATCGCACTGTACCACTCGAGCCAAACGATGGAATCCTTGTGCCGCCACGTGTGTGTGTCCGAAATCGTTTCACCGCTGCGCAGCGTGAGCGTAACGGAACGGTCGCGGGCGAACTCGACCGTCTGTATCACATTGGGCTCCGACTTGAACGAATCACCAACCACATTGCTGGCAGTTCCAATCACCTCCCAAGTGCCAACGACCTGCAGCGCATCGCGCCAATACGCATTCGGACCAAACCGCAAGCGCGCACCGTCGGCGGGCCCATGCTGCATGGCCATGCTTAACGCGGAGACAATCAAAAGCATGACGGGAACCAGTACCCATACAGCGAGATAACGCCAACCTACATTCCAGCGTGGGTCCGACGAAGGCACCACTGCGGCAGGCGCAGTCTCTGCGTGCGCCGCACGTCCGTGTGCAAGCACGATCAATGTTGCGATGCCAGACAAAGCGATGAATGTCGCGTCGACCAGGGGATGGTCTTCCTTGTTGGCGCCGGGAAGCATTTGCATGAAGCCAACGAGTACCGTGATCCACATCAGCATCAGGAAGACGAATGCCCCCTTGCCGTAGGCATTCGACGGGGCGAGGGGAAGGGCATTGTGCAGGTAGAGATAAAGCGCATAGGTCAGGACTATGGTGAAAACCACCCCGAAAAGCGTGTACCAAGTCCAGGGCATGAGCCCGGCGACGGGTTCGTTTGTCACCAGCTTGTAACGATCGACCCAGGCCATGGGCGCACGGCGGAAATTGATCCACGTGAGCCCCACGAGCATGGTGAAGACCGCGAATACGTCAAGCCGGCGCGGGGGAACGTCTTCCGCTGCGGGAGCAAGGGCGCCGCGCGCAAGCCGCAGCACGCCGAACGCGATGGCGAGTCCCATGAACAAGCCAAAACTCTCCTCCGCGATCTTCCACTGAAGGGTGCCGCCCCATGCCGCGAACTTCCACCAGCCGACGCGAACGGGATGGCGCACAAATACGGCCAGGGCAAAGGCAATTCCTCCGCCCACGACGCCATACAGGGAGAGCATGAGCGCGGCGCGATTCTGCCGGCGGACAAGGTAGATCAACAGTACCGCGAGTATCCCGACGACCCCTCCCCATCCTTCGTTGCGAAACGGCGGAGCCAAGCTGATTCCCCCGAACTTGGTGAAGCCAAGATAGCCCGCCCACCATGCCAGGGCACACGCGAGAAACAAAACAGCTTCTTCGCGCTCTTTCCGCCGGACCAGCGCGTAGACGGCGCTCACAATGACTACGATAATGGCGGCGAACGCGTCGGCGTCATGGAAGTGCTGGGCGGTTTTCCGCGCAATAGAGTCGCGAACATCCGGACTAAAGAGTAGATACACGTGAAGGAACAGAAACACGCCGGAGATCGCCAGGAAAGGCCCTGCGAAACGTTCCAGCCGGGAACGCGGCAGGGTAAAGGCCAGCCCCAGGACTGCGCCGCCAATGCCTGCCCACAATCCACCGAGGAGAAAGAGGCATGAATACCCGTAGAACACGTCGGGAAAACTGTCTGATACCGTGTAGAAGGTCTGCTCCATGTAGCTGAACGAGCCGCCCCAGGCCCAGCCCACCGCGCCAAAGAGCCCCGCGACGGCGGCACGGCGGTGCCAGTCGAAGCGATTCGTACCCAGGCAGAGGGCCAACCCCAGCAGCGCTCCGGGCACCATGGCGCCACCCTCGTGACCCACGATGCCCCGATAGCCCCAGCCGTAAGCCATCACGACCGCGGCCAAGCCGCACAGGATGGCCGGTTCTGCGGGCTGCGCTGCTCGCTGGCCATGGTTCATTGCCCGTCTTCCTCGCCGTCCACGGGTTGCGTCGTCCAGTAGGTGAGATTGGGGAGATCGCGTTTGCGCTCGAACAGCAGGGACACCGCAAAGATGACCACGAACATGATGATGTTGCCGAAGATGCCGACGTAGTATGTGTGCACCGGCTGCGCCAGTATCTGGGAAGTGCCCTCCGAGAATCCCCAATTCATGAACATCTCTTTGGTCACAACCTTCCACTCACCCAGTGCCGCGTATATCGTGAATGCCACCGTGCACAAGATGCCGATACCGGCCGAACGGCCCGTTCCACGACGCGTCAGGAATCCAAGCACGTACAGGCCCAGAATACCGCCAAACAGCAACGAGGCCATCTTCGTGCCAAGGTCCTGCAGGGTGAGCGTGCTGGCCAGCAGAAAGAGGGCGGCGCAGCCCATCATGAGCGCGCACGCGGCCAGTGAGACCACGCGGGCGGCGAGCACGTAATGCCGCTCTCCACGATTCTTCACCAAGTGCCGCTTGTAGATGTCCGTAATCGTCACAGCGGAGATGGCATTGATGCTCGATGCCGAAGCAGACATCGCGGCGGCGAGAATGCCCGTGATGACGATGCCCGCCAGTCCGCTCGGGATCTCGTTCACGCAAAAATACGGGAGGATTTCCTCCGCTTTCCTCCCGTTTGCGCCGTGGAGTATGTCCTGCGAAACCTGATCGGGATTCTGCTGGAAGTAGACATACAGGCAAGTCCCCAGGAACATGAAAAACGCCCAAGTCGGCACACTCAGGAAACAGCAAATCCAGATGGACCGCGTCGCCTCCTTGGGATTCTTCGCGGAAACGTACTTCTGAATCACATTCTGATTGCTGCTGTATTCATAGAGCCAATTGTTCAGGCCCATAATGAACATCATGATAATGGCCTTGTCCCAGATGGAGAACCACTTCGCCGGCTCCAACTCGCCGGCGGCGTTCAGGTCGCCGAGCATGAATTTGTTGTCTGCCATCGCGGTCGAGATAACTGCGGGAATGCCGCCATCGATGCCGCCCACGACCAACACCATGCACGTGATGGCCCCGAGCCAGAGCAGAAACGCTTGCACGAATTGCGTCCAGACGATTGCGCGGATACCTCCGAGCACCGTGTACGTGGCGATCACAATCCCGCCCGCGAAGATGCACGTGAACGGTGTCGCGCCCGTCATCCGCTGGAAGACGAGCGACACGAGAAACAGGATCGTGCCGACGCGGGTAATCTGCATCAACAAAAAAACGACGGAGATGTAGACGCGCACGCCGGCCCCAAAGCGATCTTCCAGGTACTCGTACGCCGAGGTGCACCTGCTGCGCCGGTAGAATGGCAAGAAGATTCTTGAACAGATGAGGATGCCCACGGGCAGCATGAATGCCGGCAGCAGGCGAAGGTAGGCGGTTCTGTACGCGTCACCCGGGTACGCCATGACGGTGATCGAACTGATCGAAGTCGCGAACATCGCCAACCCAAGCAGCCAGGATGGAAACGACCGGTTTCCGAGAAAGAACCCTTCCGTCGATTTGTTCCTGCGCGCGAAGATAGGACCCACCGAGGCCATGGTGACGAAATAGGTGACGAGAATCACCCAGTCGATGGTGCTGAACTGTGATTGCATGCAGCGCTCCCCTCGTACCGCAATCCCGTTTCCAGCGTGAAGTGACAAACTCCCCTTGTCTTGCCAGCTTAGTGGCGTTGCCTCCGGCGTTCAACCCAGCGAATTCCCGAAACATGCATGATGTTTGCGGGAATCCCTTGACGATTCGTCGAACTCTTCTGTAGGATTGACAATCGTAGTGGGGTTCAGTCTGGATCTGCCGCGCAGGGAGCGGTCGGCAGGGTCGCCAAGCAACAACGGCTTGCGCAGATCTGACCTGAGCATACATGTCCTTGGGACGTTCTTGAAATTGCAGTTTCGTGCCGCGCTGAAATGGCTGGCATCGCACATATCCCTACGTGATAGGGGCTTACAGCGTGTCTTTCTCCGTGGCACGGGATTTGCACTCGATTCATGCTAAGATGAGTACTGTCCGAAAGGCTGGCTTGTCGCTCATAAGTTCCTGTTGTATAATGACTTATTGAATGTCATCAGAGAATCAAGTGCTGAAACTGGCCTGCGGCGTCGATCTGTAGAAGCTCCACTGCCGTACAGTCGTCGCCGATTGGGCTTGAGTAAGATGGTGCGGTGCGGATCTGCGTAGTCCAGCGCTGGGACATTTCGCGGCCTTCATCCATCTGCCGATGCGCCTTTCTGTGTGCCTTTCCGGTCAGCCGGCGTAAGGAGGGTCATACGACCCCACCGCAAGAGGCCGGTTAACGTTCGCCACCGTGGGTGTTGGGAGTTCATATGAGCAGCAACATGGATTGCTATGACCTTGAGGAGGGGGAGAAAACAATGCCAACCGACCTGTCCCGAATGTTCTCGACCTTGACGATGAGACGCGCGGCGCTCTGCGCGCTCGCGTTGGCGGTGTTCCTGCCCGCGGGCACGGCCATCGCCAGCGAGGCGGACCTCGTCATCCCGGATTTAGCCTCTGTAAACTTCATTGGGTCGATCAACGGCCACCACCTGCTGCTGTTTGGATTGTTGATTTGCATCGGCGGTCTGGGGTTCGGCTGGCTGCAATACACGCAGATCCGGAAGCTCCCGGTGCACCGTTCCATGCACGATATATCGAATCTGATCTATGAGACCTGCAAGACCTATCTCATCACGCAGGGCAAGTTCCTTGCCTTCTTGTGGGCGTTTCTTGCGGTCATCATGGTGGTGTACTTCGGTTTCCTCCTGCATTTCACGATCGCCAAGGTCATTACGATCATCATCTTCAGCATCATCGGTATGCTGGGCAGTTACGGTGTGGCATGGTTCGGCATCCGGATCAACACCTTGGCCAACTCGCGGACGGCGTTCGCGAGCCTGGGGGGCAAGCCATTCCCCACGATGGCCATCCCGCTGCAATCGGGCATGAGCATCGGCATGCTGTTGATCTCGGTAGAACTCGTGATGATGCTCTTCATTCTCCTCTTTGTGCCGGGCGATTGGGCGGGTCCCTGCTTCATCGGTTTCGCCATCGGTGAATCGCTGGGCGCCGCAGTGTTGCGCATCGCCGGCGGTATCTTCACCAAGATCGCCGACATCGGTTCCGACTTGATGAAGATCGTCTTCAAGATCAAGGAAGACGACGTCCGTAACCCGGGCGTTATCGCGGATTGCACCGGCGACAACGCGGGCGACTCCGTGGGCCCGACGGCGGACGGGTTTGAAACCTATGGCGTGACGGGCGTTGCCCTCATCACGTTTATCCTCCTGGCGGTTCCGGAAGCGGTTCACCAAGTCCAGCTCCTCGTGTGGATCTTTGTGATGCGCGTCGGCATGATCGTGACCAGTGCGTTGTCTTACTACGTGAACAACGCATGGGCCAAGAGCAAGTTCGGCAACTCCTCGAAGTTCAACTTCGAGATTCCGCTGACCTCGCTGGTTTGGCTCACTTCCATCGTCTCCATCATCATGACCTTTGTGCTTTCGGCCGTGCTGGTCCATGGTCTCGGAGACGGCACGCTGTGGTGGAAACTGTCCATCATCATCAGTTGCGGTACGATTGCAGGCGCCTTGATCCCCGAGTTGGTAAAGGTGTTCACTTCGACGAACTCCGGCCACGTTCGCGAAATCGTCGCGGCCTCGCGCGAAGGCGGCGCAAGTCTAAACATCATCGGCGGCTTGGTCGCCGGGTACTTCAGCGCGTACTGGATGGGCGCGGCGATCATCTTGCTGATGGGAATCGCCTGGGCCGTGAGTACCGTGGGTTTGGGTTCCATCATGGCCGCTCCGGCCATCTTTGCCTTTGGCCTTGTGGCCTTCGGGTTCCTGGGCATGGGCCCGGTTACCATCGCGGTGGATTCGTACGGCCCGGTGACGGACAACGCGCAGTCTGTGTACGAATTGTCCACCATCGAAACCCTGCCGAATATCGAGCAGGATATTCAGAAAGACTTTGGGTTCAAACCGAATTTTGAAACCGCGAAAGACTATCTGGAGGAGAACGACGGCGCGGGCAATACCTTCAAAGCAACCGCGAAGCCGGTGCTCATCGGTACGGCCGTCGTGGGCGCCACCACGCTGATATTCTCCATCATCCAAGTGTTGAAGGGAATCTACGGCGACGCCACTGCCCTGATCCCGGGCGAAATGCCGGTCCAGGAAGGTTTGTCCATCATGAATCCGCTCTTCCTGCTCGGACTCATTACGGGCGGCGCCGTGATCTTCTGGTTCTCGGGAGCGGCAATTCAGGCCGTGGCCACCGGCGCATACAAGGCCGTCGAGTTCATCAAGCGGAACATTAAACTCGAGGGCGGCGGCGAGCGCGCTTCCGTGGAGGACTCCAAACGGGTCGTCGGGATCTGCACGCAATACGCCCAGATGGGGATGCTCAATATCTTCCTCGGCATCTTCTTCTCGACGCTGGCGTTTGCCTGCTTCAACCACTACTTCTTCATCGGCTACCTCATTTCCATCGCGATCTTTGGCCTGTATCAGGCCATCTTCATGGCGAACGGCGGCGGCGCCTGGGACAATGCCAAGAAAGTGGTGGAAACGGAACTCCGGATGAAAGGCACCGAACTCCACGACGCCAGCGTCGTCGGCGATACCGTGGGCGACCCCTTCAAAGACACCTCTTCGGTGGCGATGAACCCGGTCATCAAGTTCACGACGCTGTTCGGTCTGTTGGCGGTGGAACTGGCCATCGAGTTGCCTGCGGCGGTAAGTCTGATCGCGGCCGCGATCTTCTTCGCGGCCTCGCTGGTGTTCGTCTGGCGCTCGTTCTACAAGATGCGCATTCCCGTGCACCTGAAGGACCAATAAACAGCAAGGGCCGTTTTAGCGGCTATCCAGACCGGGGCTCCATGATTCATGGAGCCCCGGTCTTCTTTATTAGCGAATGGCAATTCGGCGCAGGCTGATGGTCTCGTACGGACCCGCAGCGCCGCTTTCATACAAACACAGCAGATTCCCGTCAGGCGACAAGGCGAGGTCCGAATACGCGGCAGGACCCTCGTGAAGGACCCCGAGTTCCCGCCACGTTCGCGCGCCGTCATCGCTCACCTTGATAGTGAGATTCGTGCGCCCCGGCCCCGCGGGACCCGCAAAGAACATGCGCTCGCTGACGCGCAGAACGCTCGCCTGGCACACTGGTGCGGGCGACCCATCGTCCGGAGCAGGCGCGGTCCATGTCTGCCCACGGTCCTGGCTCCAGGCAACCGCCCGGTATGCAGACTTCTGTACGCGCATGTTCAGGTACACAGTACCGTCGGGCGACTCGGCCGCCATGCATTCGTTGGTATCCGCGATTTCCGGTCCAAGCAACCCGCCCGCGTGCCACGACGCGCCATCGTCATCGCTGTAAAGCACGGCCGACCGGTAGTTCTGCCCGGTCCGCTCATTCAGCCAAAGGGGGGCCAACAGGCGTCCACTCGACAGGCGGACTCCATGTCCAGGACCTGTGCCCACACGAGTCCATGGGAAATCAAAACCCGCGAGGGCGCCTGTGACCTCATGCGGCTCAGACCAAGTCGATCCATTGTCTCGACTGTTTGTATGAAACACGCGTTCGTTGTTGCACGTGAACAGGAGATGCACGGCGCCCTCCGCGCCAGCGATTGGACAGGGATTCCCGATGGTGATTTTCGCGTCGCCGCCCTCTTCATGCACAACCTGCAGCTCGCTCCATGTGACCCCGCTGTCCACACTACGTTTCAAGAGCAGGTCGATGTCTCCGGCGTCACTGGGGCTTGTCTTGCGCCCTTCGCAGAATGCGAGCACCGTGGCTGTGCCGGTAACAGCAAGCGCAGGGATGCGGTACGTGTGATAGCCGCCTTCACCGGCGCGGAAGACGACGAAAGTCTCCTGGCCCCACACCATTTCTGGAATGGCAAACCCCGCGAGTACCAGTATCGCCGTCCGTAGCATTGGCCGTCCACCCCCTTGGTTCGCCTTAGCCTGCTGTGAAACAACTACTTAGATGGTACCCCAGCCCACGGTCGGACACAACGTCGGATGAGCATTCGGGACAGGAAGGGAAGAGCGCACATCGGTGCCCAAGCCTTTGCCTGGCCGGGGGTAGACAGACAGGCCGCAGCGGGTGTAGTGTCAATGTGTAGGATGTATGAACTACTTTTCTTTGGGGGAAAGGGCACAATCATGGGAACGAGTCAATTACTATCTGGATGCGCGGGTTGCAGGATGAGCCGGAGGGGGTTTCTGGCGGCGGGGTGCGCGGCGGCATGCGCGGGCGCGGCCGGCGTGCTGGGGGCTCCCCGGATCGTGCGCGCGCAGGACGCCGCAAAACCGAAGATCAAGATTCTCTACTCCCTGCATGAAGTGGTCCAGGCAAGGCCGGACTGGCCGAACGTCGGCTTCGATTTTGGCCCGGTCATGGAACGGATCAACGGAGAACTGGCCCAGGGCTGTCCCGGGTTCGAGTTCGTCACCGCGATGGCCAATGGTGAGGAAGAGGCGAAGAAGATCATCGCGGACGACGGCGCGGCCAACATCGACGGCTACATCGTCTATCAGATGAACTGCTGGAACAAGGTCGTGCAGACCGCCGCGGCAACAGGCAAGCCCGTGCTTTATGCGGATCTCCAATTCGCGGGCAGCGGCGGGTTCCTGGTGTACACGGCGGGATTCATGCGGGCCGCTGCGCCGAATGTCGGCTTCGTGGCATCCTCGCGGCCGGAGGACCTGATCGCGGCGGCGCAGAGTTTCTCGCTCGTCAAGCAGGGCGGTACCGTGGCCGACTTCGTGGCGGCGGTGACCAAAGCGCGCATCGAGCGCACACCGAAACCGGGCGACCTCACCTGCCTGCCCGATCCTCTGAAGGCCCTGTCGGCGGAAGATTGCATGGCGCGCATGAAGGAAATGAAGATCCTCGCGGTGCGCAGCCAGGAATCGGGCGAAGAACCGGATATCATGGGCATTCCGATCATCAAGATACCCTTTGCGGAACTCAATGACGCCTGGACTGCCGCCGACAAGGAGGAGGCCATAGCCATTGCGGACCGCTGGTTGAAGGCGGCCGCCGCCACGATTGACGTACCGCGGGAAGTCATGGACCAGTCCGCCGCAATGTACCTGGCGGAGAAAGCCCTCTTGGACCGGCACGGCGCGAACGCCATCACAATCAACTGCTTGGGCGGGTTCTATGGCGGGCACATCCATGCGTATCCGTGTCTCGGTTTTCATGAGTTGAACAACATGGGCTTGGTCGGCGGGTGCGAGTGCGACACGCGTTCCGCGTCGTGCATGGCGGCCTTTGGCGCGCTGGCGAATGGCCGGCCTGGGTATATCTCAGATCCGGTGATCGACACGGCGAAGCGCCAAATCATCTACGCGCACTGCGTGGCGTCAAACAAGCCCTTTGGACCGGAAGGTGCGGCGAATCCATTCGAGATTCTCACGCATTCCGAAGACCGGCAAGGGGCCGCGGTGCGCTCGATCTTCCCGGTTGGGTACATGACCACGTCGGTGCAGGTGGCGCCGGACCGCAAGGAGATCTTGTTCCATCAGGCCAAGGCCGTCGCGAACGACCCGGATGACCGCGCGTGCCGGACCAAGCTGTGCGGCGAGCCCGTCGGAGATATCGAGAAGTTCTTCACCCAATGGGACCAGTGGGGCTGGCACCGGGTCACCTTCTATGGCGACCTGAAGGAACCTGTGTTCGCGCTTGCGGACGCGCTCGGGTATACCGTGGTTCAGGAGGCGTAACACCCGGCACGCTGATATACTCATTGCCATGATTGGATCATCCCCGGGCTGAAGTGAGCGAGTCTCATTCATCCCCCGGGGTATCCTTTTGCGTGGCGGTGGACAGGGTGTTTCGCTGTCGAGACAGGAATCTCGGTGGAGATGGGAATCTCGGCGCGCAAAGCTTCCGCGAAAGACGGTGTCAGTCCCGTTGGTTCTCGTACCAGACGACGTTGTTGGTTGACGTTCCGATGGCGGCGATGTCCGGCCAGCCGTCTTGATCGATGTCGGCCGCGTAGAGTCCTGCGGCGGCCATGCCGCCTTCGTCCAAGGGAAGCCGCACCCACGACGCCGAGCCCGAGTCATAGCGATAGATATAGAGGCTTGTTCCCTCTCCTCGATAGCCCGCGACGATCTCGTCTGTGCCGTCCTTGTCGAGGTCGGTACATAGTAGCGCGTGGCCATCTTTGAAACTGGAGTCAATTACGCCGCGCGTCCAGGGTACTGCGCCGTCTGTCCGTGGTGTGTACACCACGACCTCATGGCCGTGCCAGGGCTCGATCGTGGCCACAAAGCGCGGCCCATCCTTTGCGAGCATTCCCGCGCCGACCTCGCTGCTGCCTTGCTTAGGCCGTTCGCCCACGTGGCCTTCTCCAAGATGCTGCTTTGTGAATCCGCTTTCACCGCTCACGTACACGTGAACGCCCTCAAAACTCGCCGTCAGAACGTCGTCGCGGGCATCGCCATTCCATCGCGCAACCAGGAGTCCGTGGGCCATGTGCAGGGAGTCATCCACCATCGTTGCGTTCCAGGCTTCGGCCTGAAGATCGCCCGGAACGATGTACGCTTTGAACTGCACTCCCGCCGCATACTCCGGCGCGCTCGCACCGACGCCGATGATGGGTAGATTGAGCAACTCCTTGCGCCCGTCGCCATCGATATCCGCCCAGCGCACACGGTGAGATGTTGGCAGCGCGTCAATCGGATGTAGTTTCCATTCCTGGTCGCGGACCGGGTCCGCAGGGCATTCGAGCCACTGCACGAGGCCACCCTGTGTTGAATCGCCCAGATCAAAGGCACTGGCAACAGCCAGATCCTGGTCGCCGTCACCATCCACGTCGTACGGCGCCAGGTCGATGTTGCGTTCCGTGACGGAGGAAATTGTGTAGCGTTCCCAGGTTGAGTTTCGATACCAGACCAATTTGGAAGGTGTCGTGGACAACGCCAGGATATCGGGCTTCCCATCGCAATCCACATCCGCGACACTCACTTGATAACCGTTATCAAAGGAAGTGTCGATTGTGTGCTTTTCGAAGGCCGGAAAGCCCTCCGCGCCATTGGCTTGCACTACAGCGAACAACAAGAGTGCGACCGGCGGGCGCCATACGCGCATCAAAGAGTCGTACACGAAATCAACCCTCCAGCGACCTCTTGAGACTCACGTTTCGGGCGGCGGTGCGTGCGTGTCACCGACGGTCTTCATCCACTCGCTCATGTAGCGCCGATGCGCGGCAAGCGCATCTGCGTTGGCCGTTGCGCCCACGGCATTTGTCATCTCATACGGATCGCCTGATTCATCAAACAGGACCTCCTCGTTCGAGTCCGTGAGGACATACTTCCAGTTCTTCGTGCGCACCATGCGGTGGCCCATGCCGGGTTTGCCGCCCACGCCCACGCATTCGCTCGCCGCGAACACACGCAATTGCGCAGCCGGATCCTGAAAGAGTGGCGTTAGCGGCAGGCCCGCAAGGTGCGGCAATGGTCCAACTCCCGCGAGATCCAGCATCGTGGGATAGATATCCAGACTCGATACGAGAGATTCGCTGCGTTTGCCTGAGGATCGCATCCTTGCCCAGTGGATAAACATGGGTACGCGCACCGCTTCTTCATGCATTGTGATCTTGTTACCGAGCCCGTGATTGCCGAGATGGTAGCCGTTGTCGGACAGGAAGAAGATGACCGTGTTCTCATAGTGTCCTGACGCTTTCAGTGCGCCGATCAAAGCGCCCACCTGCGAATCCATGCGAGAAATCGTGGCGTAGTAGACGCGCATGAAGGCGAGCAGTTGTTCGCGGGTTCGCGGCGGCCCGCTGCGCAGTTGGTCCGCGGGCGCGTCCGCGGACCATTCACGATAGAAGTGCTCGCCCGGCAGGCCCTGGTTGAACTGACTCTCGGGAGGAGGCGACTCGAGGAAGTTCGGGTCAATAGGAAGCTCCGCGCTTTCATAGAGCTTGAGCCATTCCGGCCCGGGCTTCAATGGAATGTGCGGTTGCCGCAGCGCCACCCACAGCAGAAACGGCGTTTCGTCGCCCTGTCGCCCCGCGAGAAAACGCGATGCCCATGCCAGTGGTTCATCATCAGTCCCGTCCTTATGCTCTTCGCCCTCAATGAATCCATAGTCGCGCGGCGGCCCCAGATGAGACTTGCCACAGAAGGCCGTGTGATAGCCTGCACCGGACAACGTGTGCGCGAGTGTGGGGAAGCGCCGCTCCTCGATTGCGCTGCGGTGAAAGCCTTCAGGGTCCAGTCCCACCGATCCATGCTGCTGCGGAAACACGCCGGTCAGCAGGCTGGCACGGCTCGCCGCGCAGATGGGTGTCGCGATGTACGTGCGGTCGAATATGATCCCTTCCCCTGCAAGGCGGTCCAGGTTGGGCGTCTTGACAGCAGAGTTGTTGTAACCTACAGCCCGGTAGGCGAGATCATCTGTGAGGATCACCAGGAAGTTGGGCCTTCGCCCAGGTTGCACTGGCTCCTGTCCACGCGCGGACAAGGCCAGCGCGGCGCCTCCAAGCGCTACGCGCGCCATGAACTCTTTACGGCTGATTGAAGTGGATGACATGGGTCTCTCCCTGCAACGGTTACGGGACCTGAGCACCGCCGATTTCATGATGCACGAAGCATGGTCAGAATGAAAAGATCCCCGTCACGTGGTGCCCGCGTATGGGGCGTTGCCGTACTGATGCGATAAGGCGAAGGGACCGTTAGGTTCCAAAACTGCCCAAATACATGCACTCACCCTTTCGGCCTTCAAACTCGGCTCGTGAGGGCAGATCTACTCCACGACGAGCACGTTGTGAATCGCCAGACCAGAGATCTTCGCCTTGAGCAGACCATCCGCGTACGACCATTCCAGGCCGGACTCATCCGGCGCCATGTAGCAGCGGGTGGGTTTCTTGTCCAACGGTAGCGTGACCGTAAAGGGTCCAGCATCCGGCACGTGCTCGACCATATGCCGGTTCGGTGCGGTGTAGCCCGATGCGGATCGGTTGACGAACTGGATGAGCGTCTTGTCTTCCCTCTTCCGCGCGGACATCTCGATCCACCAGGGTCCATCCAACTTGCAGAGCCGTGGCGAGTCCAGCGCCGATACGCAGTCCCCAATGAATTGGCGCAGCCGTGGATAGTGCCCTTGATGATATGCGCGGAAGGCGGGGCCGTGAACGGCGACCACGACACCATCGCCAACCTTCATGCGCGTCGCGGCGGGCGTACCGAGTTGGTTGAGTTCCGGTTCCTGCTGGCCAAGCAACGGCGCAAGAGCTTCGGCTCCGTTCAATGCCACCGCCTGCCATGGGCCGCTGACTGTCACGCAACCGTTGTCGGCGGGCACGTACGCGGAGGGGTGCGTTTGTCCCTCGACGGCGCTGATGCCGGCCAGTTCCGCGAAGTCTTTGGAGACGTTCGCGCCGGACAGCACGAGCCGGCCGCCCTTGCGCGCATATTCCGCGAGCGCGCTCTTCATCCCATCCGAGAGACCTTCCTGCTCTGCCACGACGACAAGGGGATATTCCTGCATGCGGGCCAGCAAGATCTCTTCGTTCAGAATGTCGACCGAATAGCCATTCTCGAGCAGGGCGTGAAGTGCCCCTTCCATGGGCTCGTTCGCGGACGCGAAATTGAACAACGGGGCGTTGTTCCGGTAGTAGAAGCTCTCGCTGTGCAACAACGCGATCTGCGGCAAGGTCTCCGTTTCAAAGCAATACCCCTGCCGTTTGCGGCAGAAGTCCGCCACCCCCGCGAGGATATCTTGATGCCACGCGGTGAGCCGCCCCGAGCGCTGGGGTGCGTTGTAGATGAACACTGCGCCGCCTTGGGCCAACGATACGGCGATTTCCTGCGAGAGGTGCGGCACCGTCTTCAGCGTCCAGTTCTGGTCGCCGGTCCTGAGGAAGGCCCACGCCATCAGATTCCACGGCAGGCCCCGGCTCGCGAGAAAACGCGACTCGGCACAGGCCCGTTCCGCCCCGAAGGACGGATCGAAATCTCCGCTCAGATAGTCAACCGGAACCGTGATCGGCTCGGGCTGCCGCACGCTGTACATCCAGTTGCTGCACACCGCCACGTCGGGCTTCGCCTCGTGCAGGGCCTGCGTGTATTTCGCAACATGCTCCGTGAAGAGGTCGCGTTGAAACGCCAGCCACTCGAACCAGTGCGGATCATCCGCCTTGCGGGGAATGGCTGTGATGCCCGTGCGCTTCGTGAATTCCGCAATGCAGCGCTCGCTCCAGGAGGGCTGGCTCGCCCAGTTCTCGCCATCGATCCACACGCCGTCCAGATCGTACTTCGTAACGACTTCGACCAGTTGAGGGATCATCAGCGCCGTCGTGTAGTCGCTGAGCGGGTCCGTGTTGTTCGGGTTGGATTTACCGTCCGCCGCGATGCGCGCCCACTCGGGATGCAACTCGATGGCCCGCGTGTCCCACACTCCGGAGAAATGGATGGACAGCGGGATGCCCATATCGCGCGTGACATCACGCCAGACGCGCAGTGCGTCGTTCACGATCCCGGGCGATGGCGAGCCGACCTCCGTCGGGTAGCCCGAGTAGCCGGGGTGACCTTTGCAATCGTACTGCACGAAGTCAGGCTTCACCTTCTCCAATTGTTCACGAATATGCTCGTACGTGGTTTCGCGTCCGAGTTCCGTGTCCCCCGCCCCTGGATGCAGGTCATAGTGGAGACCGAAGAACGCGTGCTCGGGCCATTTGGGTGCAGCGACCGGCGCTGCATCACCTGCCGCCGCCAACGCAATTAGTGCAACAAGAAACATGAAATTAACCCTTTCCTAACGTAGGCCGCCCAATCACGACGGGTGTTCGCTCTATCGGTGTTCTTGGTCGCCCGAGGAACATCCCCCTCGGCCCTGCGGGCCTGCCCCCTTCAAGGAAACGTCGAAGTATTTTTACGCTGTTGTGCATCTTGTGCCTGCGCGCTGTTTGAAGGCCCAAATCGCGTCGATGGCGCGCGAGAGGAGGCTTTGGAACCGTGTGTGGG
>JADLGB010000107.1 GCA_020849535.1 Candidatus Hydrogenedentota bacterium | reverse complement strand
TGGAAGAGTTTCCGGGGAGCATTGTCATGGTTTCGCACGACCGGGCGTTGATCGACCGCCTGGTGGACAAGCTGATCATTCTGGACCACGGGCGGGCGGAGGTGCACCTCGGCAACTACTCGCACTACCGCTGGAAACGCGCGGAGGAAGCGGCGCCGGAAGCGTCCAACAAAGCCGAGGATGTGCTCAAGATCCGCCGCGGCAAGAAGCCCGTCCGGGGCAAGGAGGAGCAGAAGGTATTGCGCAAGCGGCGCAATCAGCTCGAGGAACTGGAGCGGGATATCGCCGAAGTCGAAGAGCTGGTCAACGGTATCGAGGCCCGTTTCACGGAAATCGACCCCTCCGACTATGAGACCGCGCGCCAGTTGAAGGAGGAGTACGACGGGCTGAAGCGAGACCTCGGCGACATGTATGCGGAGTGGGAGCGACTCGCCGAGGAAATGACGGAGTAGCCCGGGGCTCCGCGCCTGTGCGTTGATCCCAGAAGCTGCAGTTGAAAGCGGATAATCTCCGTTTGCTTGCTCGCGACGGGCAGTTACAGAATCCGGTCCGTTCACCCATCGGGTGCAGGGCCATATCACCACGAAAAGCACGATACACTTGGCGCAGCATAGCCGCGACCAAGCCAAAAGGTATGTCCACCGATTTCGCCGATTACACCGATTCAGAAAAGAGGCTGAAACGGGGCACGGGCGTCCGGCCCGTGATTCGGAGTTGATTTCACCGCGAAGCCGCGAAGGACGCGAAGGTAACGCAAGAATTAACTACATCCATCTTCACAACAAAGAGGAAGAGCATCCCCCTGCACTATCTTCAAGGGGGGACGTGCGCGTATTCTTCGATGTTCCTTTGCGCCGTCGCGCGCCTTGGCGAGAGGAATCGCTCCTACTTCGCGAACTTCGTGGCTTCGCGGTGAAACATGTCTTTTCTGTTTCCAATCGCTCCGCGATAGGGCAACCTTCGGCACATGCCGCCACGAAATCGTGACGAGAATTCGATACTTGGGGCGAGAGCGGTACGAAAGAAAAAGAGCACCCAGCCTCAATGAGTATCGGCTTCGTGTGCTTCATGCCTGCGTGGTGAATCTTGAATTTGAATGCCTTTCGCTAAGACCGTATTGCGTGGTGGCTTGGCGAGAGGTCAGGTTCGAGCCGCCCGGCGCGGGGGGTGGGCGCTACTCGTCCTCGATGCTGTGTGATTGGCAAAGCATCATGGGAGCACGCAGCACGTCATTGGCGAGACCCACATTCCAGAGCAGGAGCTGCCCGTCGGGTCCCGCCGATAGGGCGACGGCGCCGCCGCCATCCATGGCGAGGGGCGCCATGCCGCGAAACGTCCGGAGGCAGCGGTTCGCCGCCAGTTCCCACAGCCGGATCTTCCCGCCGGGCACCGCGGAGAGCGCCTGGCGTCCCCGCATGCCCATACACAACGCGGTGATGCGCTCGCTGTGGGCTTTGCGGCGGCCCATCCGTTTCGATTCCAGCGCGTCGTAGAGTTCGATGTAGCCGTCTTCGGCCCCCGCCAGGACGTAGCGGCGATGATCGCTGGCGGCCAGCGCGGTCAGCGGGGATTTGTAGTCCGCTTCCACGCGGATGCATTTCCCATTGCGCAGCTCCCACTGGCGCAGGGTGCGGTCTTGCCCCGCGGAGAAGAACGTCTGTCCCGGCACGCCCGGGCACAGCGCATGGACGGGGCCCGTATGTCCCTCATAAGTCGCGAGCGGCTTGCCCTCTTTGCGATCCCACATGCGAATGGTCCCGTCTTCGCAGGCAGTCAGCAGGGCGCGGCCATCGTCGGTGAAGAGGAGGCCGGTGACGGGTCCCGCGTGGCCGTCGAGGACATGCAGGCATTTGCCCTTCGCGAGGTCCCAGATCCGGGCCGTGCAATCGGCGGAGCCGCTCGCGGCGTTGAGGCCGTCCGCGGTGAGCGCGATGCTGCCGATGCCGGCCTCGTGGCCTTCACAGACGAGCATGCCCTCGCCGGTTTGCACGTTCCAGGCGCGGACGACTCCCCGGTCTCCGTCGCGGTCGCCGGAGAGCGCCACGTGGGCGTCTCCGCTGAGGCAAAGGGCGGAAATGCCGGCCTCGTGCCGTCCAAACGCCTTGATCAGCACGCGCGATTGGGCTAACCGGCAGCGCACTTCCTCGATCGCCGTTTCCGTTTCGTGTTCAGGGCCGTCTCGCTTGGCGCATTCCTCCAGCATCGCAAGGGCTTGCTGGTAATCGCCGCGCTCCGCTTCCACCTGCGCGTGCATGAACAGCGCCTTCCAGGACTTCGGGTGCTTCTTGCGCAGTTTCTTCACCATCCGCAGGACGGTGATGTCGGTCGTGAGACCTTCCCGCCAGTAGTGGAGCGCGTAGTTGTACACGGTTTCGAGGTGGCCTGGCTCGATACGTGCCGCGCGATCCCAGGTCTGGCGGGCCTCTTCCTTCTTGCCCAAGTCCACCAGCGAGACCGCGCGATTGTTCAGACGCTCCGCGGAGGTTTCCGCAGCCTGCGGCGCGGGGCGCGGATAGTCGCTCCCTACCGCGTGACGATAGGTGCGGAGCAACGTGTCGATGATGTCGCCCATACCCGCGGGACGTTCGCCCGGCTCTTCTTGAAAGCACAGGCGGAGCAGGTCCACGAGGTCGTGAGGCATCTCGGGAATGGGCGTGTGCTCCGGTCCCAGGACGAGGTAGTTCTCCAGGGAATCGCCCGCGGACTGGCCGGCCATCCAGGTGACTTCGCCAGTGAACATCTCGAGGACCGATACGGCCCAGCTCCAGATGTCCGTGGCGAAAGTCAGTGGCCGGCGGTACGCTTGCTCGGGCGAACAATAGACTGGGGTGCCGCGCGATCCAATGCCGCGGTGCGCCCGCACCGTCGCGCCCGCTTCGGCCGAGGCGAGGGTCAGGGCGCGCGACAATCCGAAATCGGTGACTTTCGCCACGCCGCCTCTGGTCATGAGGACATTCAGCGGCTTGACATCCTGGTGGAGCAGGCCCTGCGCGTGGGCGTAACGAAGGCCCCAGGCAAACTGGATCGCCACGTCGAGGATGCGCGCCAGGACGTCCTCGCCTTCGTAGAGTGTGCGCCGGTGGATCCAGGCAGAGAGCGTTCCCCCGTCCACGTACTCGGCGAAAACCCGCGGGATACCATCGATCCGGCGGACGTAGTAACAGCTTGCCACGTTGGGATGCAGGCCGAGATTGACCCAGGTCTCGCACTCATGCTCGAAGAGGCGCGCGCCCTTCTCGTTGGCGACCACTTCGGCTT
>JADLGB010000106.1 GCA_020849535.1 Candidatus Hydrogenedentota bacterium | reverse complement strand
CGCACGATGTGCGGTACGACGTGGATTTTCTCGGAAGGAAAACCATTGCCGGTCAGTTCTTCGCGCATGAAGTGGCTGTCTACGATGAACATGTCCAACAGCATATTGCGGCGCATTTCCTGGATCTTGCTGCCGATACTGGAAAACGAGAATCCCACGGGAGAATGCATGTCGCGAGCGAGGAATCCGCCGTCCAGCCAGCACCGCCAACCAGCCTTCACCGTGCAGATATGCCCACTCAGACGATAATACTTGAGGCCCGTCGGGCAACACAAATCGTGGTCGTGGATGACGCGGACGGTTCGTATGCCTTTGAGGACGTGTTCGAAAGGTTGTATACCCCGGAATTTGTGCAGATAGACGATGTCGGGTTGCACACGCTTGACGATGGTCTCGAACGAATCTTGCGACTTGTCCGAGCCCAGTTCCGCGCACTGGAAGCAGCCGTCGAAAAACTGCTTGTACGCCTCGATGTCGCCCTGCCCCGTAACAGCACCATACACCAGATAGCACTGGTGGCTCCGTGCGCGCAGTCCAACGGAGGTGTCTGCGACATTCTGTTCGATGCCGCCCGCGTATCCGCAGCGCTCGTTAACGAAAAGGATTCTCACGAATGGCATCCTCATAGATCGAGACAAGACGCGCAGTGATTCGATCCCACCCGTATTCCGCGCGGACCTTCTTCGCGCCCGCCTCCACCATGGCTGCTTGGGCCGCGGCATTCTGAGCGACTGTCGCGAGGGCCTGCGTCATGCTACCCGCGGCGCTGACATCGAAGAGGGTCCCGTCCACGCCGTCCGAGACGAAGTGGGGGATCCCGCCGACCCGGCTGGCCACGACGGGCAGACCCGCGGCCCACGCTTCGAGAATCACAATCCCGAACGGTTCGTGCACGGATGGAAGCAAGAACAGGTTCGAGGCGTGGTACGCATCAACGAGATCCTGGCTGCCCGCGGGCACGCCTTCGATGATGGTGGCGCGTGACGCGAGTCCCGTCCTTTTCAGTTCCTCGAGGATCTGGACATGGTAGGCCGGGTTGGCCACGGGGCCAATCAGCAAAAGGTGTGCGTTGGGCACGGACTCGAGCAGGCCGGGCAATGCTTGGGCGGCGCCGAGCTGGTTCTTCTGCGCATCGATGCGCGCCACGGTGAGGATGACGAAGGCGTCCTGGGGAATCGAGTGCCGGACTCTGAACGCGTTGCCGTCTCCCCGCTCGAACCGGGCAATGTCCACGCCGTTAGGCAGGTAGATCACCTTCTTCCGCGGATAGTGCTTCTGCGTTGCGATCTGTTCATCCTGTCCGACGCAAATGATCGCGGCGGCATCGTTAAGGACGCGCCGGGAACCGACCCACAGGCCCAAGACCTTGCCCCAGTCGAAAGCGCCTTTGGTGGGCGCTGCGAGTTCGCCCAGGCTTGCGGAGGTCATCGCATTTGCACCGCCATGCAACGAGACCACATAAGGCACGCGGCGCTTTCGCGCCACATGACGGCCGATCCCACCAATTCGGTTCCCCGTGTGGATATGAATCAGGTCAGGATCGGGGTAGGACTTCAAAGCGCGCATCAAGCTGAACGAAAATGGGCTTCCTCCCTTGTGATCGAGAATGTTTATCGCGGCGTCGCTCAGGCCCCAATAGGGATAGAAGTAGGGATACCGCGTGATCTTGAGATCGCCGATAGTATCGCCGTCCTTGTTCGCGGTAGCCCGGGTGCACAGAATCTCGGTATGGTGGCCCATCGCGAGCAATTGCTTACTCGTCTCCGCGACGACGGTTTCCGTGCCGCCCCAATCGTTCAGATCGAAGCGCCGTGCCAATTGCACTATGCGTAGGGCCATGCGGACCTCCAGCATACGACGGAGATCCCACGAGGAGATCCGCGGAGGGTGCATATCGCCGCGGTCGAAACACTGCGGCGATTGGGTTCCACGTTGTGCCTGAACAGCACGGTTATCACTTCCCTGCAATCCTTCCCAAGCCGCCGCACTCGGCAGCGGCGCCTACCCAACGTTCGATCCCCCAGAAGCTGTCAGAGCGACATGCTGCCAATGACTTGTTCGAGGTACTCGCTGGCCTCTCCCAGGTCACGCACGATGACCTCGGGGTTCATCGAGACGACCTCCGCCGGCGGAGACATCCCGGGAGAGATGAACACGCACCTGCAACCCGCCGCCATGGCCGCCGCGACATCGGAAACGCGGTCTCCGACCATGTACGAACGGGAGAGGTCGATATGATGCTCTTCGCTCGCCCGGAGAAGAAGGCCTGGCTTTGGCTTCCGGCACCCGCATCCTTCCCAAGGAGCGTGGGGGCACACGTAGATGTCCGTGATGCGGCCGCCGTGCGCCTCGATTTCTCTCACCAAATAGTCGTTGATTTCGCGAATCACATGTTCCGGCGTGATCCCCTGGCCAATTTGCGACTGATTGGTTACGACAATCAGGGGCAGATCGAGCGCCGCGAGCCGTTTCATCGCGGCGAACGCGCCGGGAAGGAAATGAAACTCGGCAAGGCTCTTGACGTAGTCCGGCCGGTCGCCATTGATGGTCCCGTCGCGATCCAGGAACAGCGCGGGCCGCCGTACCGGGTGTTGCTCTTCCGCGCCGCGAGCTACTTCCACGACGGCCTCCGGTAATTGAAGATGACTTTGCTGCCGTCCGGCACGATTTCCGTGGGCATCCAGCGGTATTGCGACATGCCTTGCATGACGAGCTGGCGATTCGATGGGGTGCAGCAAGCCATCAGAAAGCCACCTCCACCCGCCCCGCAGATCTTGGCGCCGCTCGCACCCGACTCCATGGCCAAGTGGTGCATTTCATCCAGGCGGCTGTTCGAGATCTTGTCGGTGAGCCGCTTCTTGAGCGTCCAGTTCTTGTCCAACAATT
>JADLGB010000105.1 GCA_020849535.1 Candidatus Hydrogenedentota bacterium | reverse complement strand
CGACCTACGGCTTAGAAGGCCGTTGCTCTATCCAACTGAGCTACAGGCGCGCAAGGACATCGGTTATTGAGGGGTCCCGGCGGTGGAATCGCGAACCGCGTGAATACGAGGGCACGCCGAGGACGACGCCTAGTGTAACTTTCCGCCACGCCCGGTCGCAAGACGCAGGACAGACGCGGGGGACGCAGGGAAAATGCGAAGCCGGCCATCTCCTTCTACTGAGATGACCGGCCCCATGAGTACGCTAAACCCTCCTGATTAGATGGGTGGAGACGATGGCCCGACGGGCGAACCGTCGGAAGAAACGCGGATAATGCCGGACTCGTCCGCGTAAAACATCTTGTAGGCGGAGGTGCCGGGGATCGTGGGCACCGCCGTAACGGTGTAGGACGGGGGCGTGCCCGCGCTGCCGGCAGTCACGGATATCGTGAAAATGTAGCCCGATTTGATGCCGCTGCCTAGATCTTGATCGACGAAGGGCGCTGTGGTGCCCGAACCGTCGGGATTGACGAGTTGTGGAAATGTCGCGTAATCCCCTTCACCATTTGCATCCGCATCGGCGAATCCGGCTTCCTTGAAGCCGGACTGGCCGGTCACGATCATCTTCACGGAGCCGACGGCGCTTCCTTCGCGCGCATTGATGAGGGCGCGGCGAAGCTGAGGATAGGCGAGTGCGGTCAGAATGATGATGATCTCGATGACAATCATCAGCTCGACCATGGTGAAACCGTGTTGTCGTTTCATGGCCAAACTCCCGTGTGTAGCACATCCGGTTCATACGCCCAGCATCGCTCGCGCTCTGATTGAGAGCAGCAAACGTGCCGAAGGAGGACACCTTACTACAACATATTACATTGCAGCAACTTACGCCGCCAAGCAGGGGATTCGGGGATCTTCCGGCGCGGTTAATTGTTGACCCGAAACGATTTTGGGCGACAATTTTTGTCGCTCAGGCTCCTTCCTCCCCTGGGAGCCTCAGTACATGCCGCGTTGGAGGTCCGAATATTCTAATAGTCTATATGTAACCAGTATGTCCAATTGTAAAACTTGCTGATGAAGCGGGGGTGGTTTTTGAAAACCGAAAGGAGTCCACGCTATACTTTTTCGGTTTTGTTCATGGGGGTTCAGTTGAACGAGAACTGCGCACCACAACCTAGTTAACCCTCGTGTTTTGGGGGAATCGTGCTTCTTGGAATGGCACGGAAGGAGACTATCAGCAATGGCGAAGAAGAGTGTCTATTTCTTTGGCGGCGGCAAGGCCGAGGGGCGCGCCAGCATGAAGGAGTTGTTGGGCGGCAAGGGCGCGAACCTGGCGGAGATGTCCAGCCTGGGCATTCCCGTGCCTGCCGGATTCACGATTACGACGGAGATGTGCACGGAGTATTACAAGAATCGCGGGCATCTCCCCAAAGAACTGACTAAGGAAGTTGAGAAAGCGCTGGCCCGTGTCGAGAAGATCATGGGCAAGAAGTTCGGGGACCCGAAGAATCCTCTGCTCATGTCCGTGCGTTCCGGCGCGCGGATGTCGATGCCGGGCATGATGGACACGGTGCTCAACATCGGCCTGTGCTCGAAGACCCTGCCCGGCCTCGTCGCCAAGAGTGGTGACGAGCGCTTCGCATACGATGCGTACCGCCGCCTCATCATGATGTACGCGGACGTAGTCATGGAAAAGGCCGCGGGCGTCGAGGTGAAAGACGGCCACTCGGTCCGCGAGCAGCTCGAGCACGCGATGGACGCCATGAAGAAACAGCGCGGCGTGACGCTGGACACGCAATTGACGGCGGCCGACCTCAAGGAACTCAGCGAGGAATTCAAGAAGATCGTCAAGCAGACGCTTGGCAAGGCCTTCCCGGATGATGCGAACGAGCAGCTCTGGGGCGGGATCAAGGCCGTGTTTCAGTCGTGGAATGGCCGGCGCGCGATTTCGTACCGCCGCATCGAAGGGATCCCGGATGACTGGGGCACCGCGGTGAACGTTCAGGCGATGGTCTTCGGAAACATGGGCGAAACCTCGGCGACCGGTGTGGCCTTCACACGCGACCCGGCCACGGGCGACAACAAGTTCTACGGCGAGTGGCTCGTGAACGCACAGGGCGAGGATGTGGTCGCGGGAACGCGCACGCCTTCCCCGCTGAACAAGGCCACGAAGACCGAAGGGACGATGGACCACAAGTCCCTCGAAGAGGTCAATCCGAAGGCGTACAAGAAACTCGACGGGATCCGTCTCAAGCTTGAGAAGCACTACACCGACATGCAGGACATCGAGTTCACCATCGAAGACGGCGAGCTTTGGATGCTGCAGACGCGCACGGGCAAGCGCACGGGCACGGCGGCCGTCCGCATGGCGGTGGAAATGGCGGAAAGCAAGCTGATCGACAAGAAGACGGCGATCAAGCGCGTGAAACCGGAGCAGCTTGACGAACTCCTGCACCCGATGTTGGATCCCGCGGCCGAGAAGAGGGCGACCACGCTCGCGAAGGGCCTTCCCGCGGGGCCCGGCGGCGGCGTCGGCCAGATCGTTCTGACGGCCGACAAGGCGGATGAGTGGGCGAAGCAGGGCAAGAAGGTCGTGCTGGTGCGTAACGAGACGTCGCCCGAAGACGTTCACGGCATGCACGTGGCCCAAGCCATCCTGACGGCCAAGGGCGGCATGACCAGCCACGCGGCGCTCGTCGCGCGCGGTTGGGGCAAGTGCTGCATCGTAGGGTGTGGCGTGCTCCATATCGACATCAAGAGCGGAACGGTCGCTGCGGGAGACATCACCCTGAAGGAAGGCGATTGGATCAGCCTCAACGGTTCGACGGGCCGCGTGTACGTGGGCCAGGTCGGCGTGCTTCCCGCGCAGCCGGAGAAGAACAAGTGGTACAGCAAGCTCATGGGGTGGGCGGATGCGATTCGCCAGATCGGGGTGCGCACCAATGCGGAGCGCCCCGAAGACGCTGAGCAAGCCATCGCCTTTGGCGCGGAAGGCATCGGCCTTGCGCGCACCGAGCACATGTTCTTCGAGCCGGAGCGCATCGTGCACATGCGCGAGATGATCCTCGCGGACAACGAGGAAGTGCGGCGCAAGGCGGTGATGAAGCTGCTTCCCTATCAGAAGAAGGACTTCATCGGCATCCTCAAGGTCATGGCCGGAAAGCCCGTGACGATTCGCTTGCTCGATCCCCCGCTGCACGAGTTCGTGACGCTCACGGATGCCCAGGTGAAGGAGCTATCCGGGCAGATTGGTGTCCCCGTCGAAAAGATCAATGCCCGCATCAAGCAGCTCCACGAGCTGAACCCGATGCTCGGCCATCGCGGTTGCCGCCTTGGCGTCGCGTACCCTGAAATCACGGAGATGCAGGCACGCGCCATCCTGGAAGCCGCGGCGGAACTGACGAAGAGCAAGGTCAAGGTCCTGCCGGAAATCATGATTCCGCTGGTCGGCCACGAGAATGAATTCAAGAACCAGGCCGCGATCGTGCGCAGCGTGGCGGCCCAGGTCGAGAAGGAGTACAAGATCAAGCTCAACTATATGGTTGGGACGATGATCGAGATTCCGCGTGCGTGCCTGATCGCGGACAAGATCGCCAAGGAGGCCGAGTTCTTCAGCTTCGGAACCAATGACCTGACGCAGATGGGCTTTGGCTACTCGCGCGATGACGTCGGCGGGTTCCTCCCGTACTATCTCGAAAACAACATCCTGCCGCAGGATCCATTCCAGGCACTCGACCAGGAAGGTATCGGCCAGTTGGTGGAGATGGGTGTTCAGCGCGGCCGGTCAAGCCGTCCGGCGTTGAAGGTAGGTATCTGCGGCGAGCACGGCGGCGAACCCAGTTCGGTGAAGTTCTGCCACCGCGCGGGTCTGAACTACGTGAGTTGCAGCCCGTTCCGCGTACCCATCGCGCGCTTCGCGGCGGCGCAGGCGGCCATTGAAACGCCTCGCAAAGAAGCAAAGGGTAAGAAGTCCGACAGCAAGAAAAAGAAGAAGTAGTCAGCGCAACTACACTCTGAGTGATTGGACAGCGCCCCCGGCCATGACGGCGGGGGCGCTATTCCTTTGTGTGCTTTGAGGATGACCTGAGGGAGGTGCAAGGGTGAAGATGAGGATGGATACCCGCCTGCGCGGGTATGACGGTGCTTGAGCCACTTGCAGGTGTGTGCATGGATACGGTGCACACTGGATGGGCTTTACATCCCCCTCGGCCCTGCGGGCCTGCCCCCTTCATAGGGGGAAGCAGAACGCATGCCCTTCGGGCCGCGCGCATTTCGGGCAATCGCCCACGCCCCGCCCACAAGAATTCTCTATTTATACAGACATAGTATTGCAGAATTCCCCCTTTGAAGGGGGCGAAGGGGGATGTTCTTTTCTTTGGCTTCGTAATGCTACTAGTTCAGGCGGCTTAACACCTTTTCCTGATAGCGCTCCGCGTAAGTGGGACTGTTCGCGCGTAGGTCCGCGGGATACTGCATGGCCAAATTCTGAAGGTTCGTGATGCGGTCAGCGGTCGCGGGGTGCGATGAGAAGAAGGGTAACGGCGCGCGGCCTCCCCCCTTCTCCTGCTCAATTTGTTGCATCTTCTGCATGAAGGCGGCCATGGCCTCCGGCTGATAACCGGCGCGCCACAGCAGGTCCATGCCAAGTCGATCCGCCTCATGTTCCTGCACGCGGCTGAACCGCATCTCCCCGGCCGTGCCGACAAGCTGAGCCAAGACCTGCGCACCCTGAGAGGACTTGTCTCCCAGGATAATCCCCATCAGAATGCTGTACCCGTACTGGCGGGTGACACTCTCTCCATGGTGCTTTGCGGCGACGTGGCCGATCTCGTGCCCCATGACCGATGCGAGCTGCGCCTCATTGTCGCAGAGCTTGAGAAGACCCGTGTAGATATACATGTGGCCCCCGGGCAGCGCGAAGGCATTGATCGTATCAGGGTTGTCGATGACCGTGAATTTGTAGGGCACATCGGTTCTGGGCGAGAGACGGGCGAGCCGCTCACCGATGACGCGCACGTAGTCCTGAATCACCGGATCGTTCAGGACCTTCTCTTCGGTCTCGATCTGCTGGGCCATCTTGTCACCCAGGGCAATCTCTTCCTGCGTCGATAGGATGTTGAATTGTTGACCGCCCTCGGCCGGTGTCACGCAGCCTTGAAATGGCCAGATAGCCGATAGACATGCGGTCAACATCAAGGTCTGGCACACGGCCTTGCGCGTTAGCCTACGGCAACCACCTCTCATCAATGAGACCTCCTGTTCATTGCCTTACCTGATTCCTTCGTTGCGCAGCGAGCGCCACCCTGAAATCGCATCATGGCGCTCGCTGCACGATTCTATTCTACCACATGGTACAGATAACGGGCAGGCATCGGAGTAGCGCGGCATAGGGAGAATGCAAGAAAAGAGGAAGAACATCCCCCTTTGCCCTCCTCAAAGGGGGCAGGCCCGCAGGGCCGAGGGAGATGTTGCGCGCTGAAGGCTGGACGCGTGGCGCTTCACTCCGCTGCTGGCGCCCTCTCCACACCGTAGATGATCTCGCGAAGAGCGTCGAGCAACGCGTCAACTTCGCTCTCGGTGCCGACGGTGATGCGCAGGCAGTCTTCCAGGCGGCGCGCGGCGAAGTAACGGACGAAAATGGACTGCTCTTTGAGCGCTTCAAAGATGGCCTTCGCCGACGGCTCCCTATTCCACTGGGCCAGCACGAAGTTGGTCTGCGAGCGGGGTACGTCGAATCCGTAATCCGTGAGTGCGCGGGTGAGGCGCGCACGGGTGGCGCGAATCTTCGCCACGTTGCCGAGCATGTAGTCGTAGTCCTGCATGGCGGCGAGACCCGCGGCTTGCGTGGCCATGTTGATGTTGTAGGAGTCCTTGCACTTCATGAACTCCTCGATGATCGCGGGCTGGGCCACGGCGATGCCGAGCCGCATGCCGGCCAGGCTGAAGGATTTCGAGAACGTTCGCATGACGATCACGTTATCGAGCAGGCGCGGGAAGTCCATGCAGGTGTCGTCCGCAAATTCCACATACGCCTCGTCGATCACGACGACACCGTCGAACGCGCGGCAGAACCGCTCTACCTCAGCGCGCGGGGCCGCCACGCCAGTAGGCGCATTGGGGCGCGGCAGAAAGCAGAGCTTCGCCTTCGTCTCGCAGAATGCGGGCGTCAGTTGAAACGTCTCATCCAAATCAACGCCCACGAAACGCGCGCCGTGCAATGCGCTCAATGTATCGTAGAGCGTGTACGTCGGATAGGGCGACAGTACCGTGTCGCCCGGATCCACGAAGGTGCGGACCGCCAGGGCCAGCAGCTCGTCCATGCCATTGCCCGCGATGAGCCATTCAGGACCGGGGTACCCGTAGCGATCGGCGCAGGCTTGCCGAAGCAAACGCGACACGGGGTCCGGATACTTGCGCACGTTCTCCGAGGCCAGCGACCACAGGGCGTCAAGCACGTGGGGCGACGGCGGATAGGGGTTCTCGTTCGTGTTGAGCTTGATCACACCGGAAGAACGCGGCTGCTCGCCGGGGACATAGCCCTCGACGCCGGCCAGAATGGACCGACCGTACTTCATTGGCGAATCTCCACGGCACGCGCGTGTGCGTCGAGTTTCTCCGCTTGGGCGAGACGGATGATGTCCGGACCGACGGCCTTCATGCGCTCCTTCGTGAACGAGATTACGCTCGTGACCTTCCGAAAATCCTCCGCCGTTAAAGGAGACGCGAAGCGGGCGCGGCGTCCAGTCGGGAGGATGTGGTTGGGTCCGGCATAGTAGTCGCCGACCGCCACGGATGTATCTCCTCCGAGAATTGCACAGCCCGCGTTGGGAATCAGGTTGAACACGGCGCGAGGGTCGCGCGTCTGTATCGAGAGGTGCTCCGGCGCGATGAGATTGGTCAGGCGCGCGCCTTCCTCAATACTGCGCACGACGTAAGCTACGCCGAAGTTGTCGAGTGCCTTGCGAATGATATCCGCGCGGCCAAGCGTCTGCACGTGCTTGGCAATAGCCTGCTGTACACGGGCAAGACAGTCGGCCGAGTCTGTCACAAACATGGCGCGGGCGTCGGGGTCGTGCTCGGCTTGTGCCAGCAACTCCAGGGCGACGCAATTGGGGTCGGCGTGCGCGTCGGCCACTACAACCACCTCGGACGGACCCGCCTCCTTGTCGATATCGCACAACGACGAAATCAGACGCTTCGCAAGGGTGACGTAGATGTTGCCGGGACCAGCGATCTTCAGCACTGCGGGAACGCGATTCGTTCCGTAGGCCAGCGCGGCGATGGACTGCGCACCGCCAACGCGGAACACGCGCGAGGCGCCCGCCAAACGTGCGGCGGCAAGCACCAATGGATGGATGCCACCCTCAAACGACGGCGGCGACACCATTACGATGTCGCGCACGCCTGCCACACGCGCTGGAACGATGTTCATCAGCACGGAGGATGGGTAGAAAGCCGTTCCACCGGGCACGTAGAGTCCGACGCTTTCCACAGGCGTGAGGCGCTGCCCAATGACACTGCCATCTGGGTACGTCTCCTCCCATGATTGACGCAGATTCTTGCCGTGGAAAGTGGAGACGTTTTCGTGGGCACGCTCGAGCGCCTGCAGGGTAACAGAGTCGACACGGTCAAACGCCGCGTCGATTTCCGCGGGAGTTACTTCGAATTGTTCCGGAGTCAGGGAAACCTTGTCGAAGCGCTCCGTGAACTCGGCCACGGCGGCGTCCCCGCGATCGCGAACGGCCTCCACGATGGCGCGGGCCGCATCCAGCTTTGCCGGATCGGTCCCAGCATCTCCCCCGCTCTCGTCTCGGCCCATGACCCGGGAGGCCACCGCCTCGAATGACGCGTCATCTTTGATCTCAATGACCTGCATGATTGCCTATCTCCAAACTCGCTGGGTACTGGGCGCTTTCCCTACTGTCAGGGCCACTATTGCACGCCGCCATGCACACCGCGGAATCAGTCGTTCACGCGCTCGATGTCAGCGCCGATGCTGGCGAGCCGCTCTTCGATGCGTTCGTAGCCCCGGTCAATATGGTATACACGCGAAATCGACGTCTCACCCTTCGAGGCGGCAAGACCCGCGATAACGAGGGCGGCGGAGGCGCGCAGGTCCGAAGCCATGACCGGCGCACCGCTCAAGGCTTTCACACCGCGCACAACGGCGGAGTTGCCATCCAATCCGATATCGGCGCCCATGCGGATGAGTTCGGCCACCTGCATAAACCGGTTCTCGAAGACCGATTCGCGCATGATGCTGACGCCGTCGGCGACGCAGAGCATGGACATCATCTGCGCCTGCAAGTCGGTCGGGAACCCGGGGAACGGCAACGTGGTCACATCCACGGCCTTGAGCGCGGCGGACGCGTTCACGCGAATGCGCGTGCCATGTACCTCAAGCTCGGCGCCCGCGTCGCGCAGCTTACCGAGGAAGGTGGGCAGATGATCGGCATTGGCATTGAGTACGGTCACATCTCCCCGCGTGGCCATGCCCGCGATGAGGAAAGTTCCCGCTTCAATGCGGTCCGGAATGACCGTGTGCTCGGTGCCGCCGAGCGAATCGACGCCAACGATGGTGATCAGGTCGGTGCCCGCACCGGAAATCTGCGCGCCCATCGAATTCAGGAAGTGGGCAAGATCGACAATTTCGGGTTCACGAGCGACGTTGAAAAGGCGCGTGACGCCCTTGGCCCGGCTCGCGGCCATCATGAGATTCTCGGTCGCGCCGACGCTGGGGAAATCGAAGGAGAACTCGGCGCCTTTGAGCGCCCCTTCCGCCACGACGTAGCCATCTTCAATCGCGATGGACGCGCCGAGCGCTTCGAGTCCCTTCAGGTGAATGTCTACCGGGCGCGTACCGATGGCGCAGCCGCCGGGCAGCGAGACGCGGGCCTTGCCGAAACGCCCGAGGAGCGGACCCAATACGAAGAAGGAGGCGCGCATCTTACGCACGAGATCGTAGTGGGCGACGTGCGAGTCGAGGGTCGATGCGTCGATCGTCATGTAACGGCCCGTGAACTCAATCTTGGCGCCGAAAGCGGACAAGAGCTTGTCCATCGTGAACACATCATGAAGACAGGGCACATTGTGCAGCGTGCACGCCTCTTCGGCGAGGATCGACGCCGCCATCAGCGGGAGCGCGGCATTCTTCGCGCCGCGCACTTGCACAGTCCCGCGAAGCGGGCGCCCGCCCCGGATCAGTATCTTGTCCACGTGAGTCTCATCCTCCCCTCGAAAAGAAACCGGCCCAAAGCAGCACGCGCGCCTTGGGCCGGACCGATCCTGCCGTCGAACTATTGGTTGGCGGTTGCTGGCTCGGCCGGCGCGTTGGCCGTGTCGGCACTGGCCGGATCCGGCGCCGCCGCATCCGTGGCGGGCGCGGGCTCGACAGGCGCCGCACCAGCCGCCGGGGTATCAATCGCTGGAATCTCCATCGCGGGCGCTTCAGTCCCTGGAGCTGCAGGCGCCTCGGCGGGCGCCGTGCTTGTACTCGATTCCGGCGCGGACCCGCTCAGCAACTCGTCGTATATCGTGCTGGCGGCCTCTTCCTCGCTCACGGGGACCGCCTCCGGCGCCGAGCCGCGGTGTACCCGGCCCGCTACCAGAGACATGCTCAAGGAGAGCACCATGAAGATCGCCGCCATGGCATAGGTCATCTTGACAGGGAGACTCTTGCGGGCGCGCGGCCCAAAGACCGTCTCCGAACCGGGACCCACGCCAAACGCGCCGGCGAAGCCCGTGCCCTTGCCCTTCTGAAGCAGGACGATCACGATGAGGCCCACGCAGGCAGGCAGAAACAGGATCCACATGATCACCCACAGGGTATTCCAGGAAAAGATAGACTCAAGCATCGCCGTGTATTACCTCCTAGAGAGATGCCTTGACGATTCCTGCGAAACTGTCCGCTTTCAGGGACGCTCCGCCTACAAGGGAACCGTCGACATCCGGCTTCGCCATCAATTCGGCGGCATTGTCCGGCTTGACGCTGCCACCATATAGAATCCTCACAGCATCGGCAACAGTTGCGCCGAACTGATCTTTTACCAGACCGCGAACGAAGGCATGGGCTTCTTGCGCCTGTTCCGGGGTCGCCGTGACGCCGGTGCCGATGGCCCAGACGGGCTCGTAGGCAATGGCCACGCCCGCGAAGTCCGCTTCCGAGAGGCCCTGGAGCCCATGGGTCACTTGGCGGATGAGGACGTCGTTCATCTTCCCGCTTTCGCGCTCTTCCAGGGTCTCGCCTATGCAGAACATAACCTTGAGGCCCGCGCCCAGGGCAAAGCGCAACTTCTGGTTCAGAAGCTCGTCCGACTCATGGAAATACTGGCGGCGTTCGCTATGACCGATGATGGTCCAGGTGCACCCCACATCCTTCAGCATCTGGGGCGAGATTTCGCCCGTGTAGGCGCCGCTTTCCTTGAGATAGCAATTCTGGGCTCCCAACCCGATATTCGAGCCCTTGAGGGCTTTCCCTACCGCGTCCAAGGCGGTAAATACCGGACATATCACGATATCCAGCGAATCAACGCCGGCTACCAGCGGTTTCAGCGCATTGGCCGTATCCACCGCGACACCCGCGAGGTGGTTCATCTTCCAGTTTCCAGCGACCAGATACCTTCTCACAGCTACCCCTTTCCTCACTCCCCGACTGGCACCCCCGGGAGCACATTGCGCACGCGGCGCACTCAAATCGTAAACATAAGAAGATAGCACGCAGGCGTGAGCAAACTCAACTTCGCATTGCCGCTTTGTACCGCACGGGGGACGATGCTTAGGCGCGCTGATAGATGGCCGCGATGTTGGAGAAGAACTTCAAGAACCAGGCGCGCACGTCGTCGAAAAGGGTGTAGAAGACCGGGACGATAAAGAGCGTCAGCACCGTTCCCGTTGTCAATCCTCCGATAAGGGCGCGCCCCAGCCCCCCGAACGAGACCTCCCCGCCCACCGAACTACCCAATGCCATGGGGACGCAGCCCAGGATGGTGGTCAGGGCCGTCATCATGACGGGACGGAACCGGTCGCGTCCGGCGTCAAGAATCGCCTGTAAGCGGTCCATTCCTTGGAGACGCATCTGGTTCACGTAGTCCACAAGCACGATTCCGTTGTTCACAACGATTCCCATCAAGAGGATGATGCCGATCAACGTCACCGTATCCACGGGGGTGTTAAACAAATACAAGGACCATGCGACCCCGATTCCCGCGAGGGGCAGGGTGGTCAGAATGGACCACGGCAAGAGATACGATTCAAATAGGGCGCCCATCACAATATAGATGAGGACTACCGCGAGCGCCAGAGCGGTCAGGAAGCTGGTCATGTTCTCATCGAGATTGAGCAACTCGTCGCCGAACTCGATGGAGTACCCGGTAGGCATGTCGAAGTCGGAAAGGAGGCCTTTCAGGTCCTTCATGATTTTGCCCAGATTCTCGCCGCGAATCTTGGCCGTCAGGGTAATGACATTCTTGCCATTCACTCGGATGATGGACTGAGGACTCTTGGACTTTGTGAATTCCACGACGCGGTTGATGGGCAGCGGCTCGCCGGAGGCGCTGAATACAGTCACGTTTTCGAGATTGCCGCGGGTCTTCCGATCTTCTTCCCGGAATTGGGCCCAGACCGGGACTTCTCGCCCTCCCTGCTTCAACTCCGAAATCCGAATTCCACGCAGCGCAAAATCAACGGTTTGCGCGATCGCCATCGGGGTCAACCCGTAGAATTCGGCAAGGGTTTCATTGACGTTGATCTGGACTTCCTGCTTGGCACGATCGGTATCGGTTATGATCTCGGAAATCTCGGGGATATTGTTCTTCATGACCGACTTGAGGCTATCCGCATACGTGGCGAGCGTGCGGGCATCGTCGCCCCGGACTTGCAGGGAAAAGGACCTTGTGGAAAGCTCACTCGCTTCGGCGATCGAGAAGCGCAACTCGCCTCCGGGCACGCGCGCAGGCAGCCGCTGCCACAGGATATCCATCACTTTGTCGGTGGTATACGGCAGAACTTGGCCCGGCTCGAGTTCTTCATCGGTGTACAGGTAGACGTCGACCTCTCCCCCGGTTGTGTCGTAGCGGATAAAGGTGTTCTTGATTCCCAGTTCATCTCGTTGCTCGTCAATGATGCTCTCGATGCTCTCGAACGTAGCCTTCGACTGATCCAAGGTGAAGCCCTGATCCAGCACAACTTCGATGGAGACGCGGCGCGTGTCGACCGTGGGCATACCTTGTTGCTGGAGGTGCGAAAAGGGAATCAAATACGTAATGAGCAGGACCGCCACAATGACCAAAACCGTCGCGAGCCGCCAGCGAACCACGAACCTCAGAAACCATACGTACACTTTGATAGTCGCGTGGATCGGGTGGGCGAGGCGGGGAAAACGGAACCAGGAGAAGAAGCCGGGCGCATCCGCAAGACCGGTCTCCTGGGCCATCGCGGGACGCCGGAAGACCCTCGAAAGAATAAGTTCGTGCCGCGGCTTCATCCTGCTTGCGGCAAGCGGGATAACGGTCAAGGCGATAATGAGGCTCGCGCCGAGCGATACGGTGATAGGGACAGCGAACGCCTTCATGTACGTGGACATCTCCCCGGCGCCGAGATAGGCGATGGGGATGAAGACCACGCAGGTCGTCAGGGTGGACGCCGTGATCGCCATGGACATCTCCGCCGCGCCGCGCAACGCGCTTTCTTTCGGCGAATAGCCCATCTGGGTGTATCGGGTGATGTTCTCAATGACGACAATTGAATTGTCGACCAGCATCCCGAGCGCAATGATGAGAGAGATCATCGTCACGACGTTCAAGCTGATCCCCGTAAAGAACATGTACACGAGCGCGACAACGACCGACGCCGGGATCGACAATGCCACGATCAGCGTCGATCGAATGCGGCACAAGAAGAGGAAGAGCACGGCAACCGCGAGCCCACCCCCGAACTTGCCAGCGGCCACCAGTCCCTCCAGCGCGGAGAGAATCATGTCCGACTGGTCAAAGAACATGAAATAGCGCACATTCACAAACTGGGGGTCGTTGTCGAGATGGGCCAGTTCCTCTCGCACGGCCTTGCATGCGGCGATCGTGTTGGCCTCGGCTTCTTTGCGAACCATCAGAAAGGTGCCGGATTGTCCGTCAATGGCATACCCGGACTCGACCTCGCGGGTCCGATAGCCCACGTGTGCAACATCCCGAAGGCGCAGGGCATTCGGTCCGACAACCAGTTGTCCAAGGTCTTCCGGGGCCGTGAACTCATCCTGGGCACGGACGTAATAGCGAGTATTGCCGTCAACCATGTCGCCGATAGTGACATTGATACTGGTCTGCCTTAGCGCCGACACGACTTGAAACAGGCTGAGTCCTCGGCTGCGCAATTCAGCCTGATCGAACTCGATGAGAACTTCGCGCTCCGGCTTTCCGAATACCGTCACGTCGGCGACCCCATCCAGTCGCAGCAGGCGGGGTTGCAGGACCGTGCGCACGAGATAGGTCAAGTCCTCGTCATCCCCGGGGCTGTACAGCGCCATGGCCATGATAGGCATCGAATCCGCGCTGAACTTGCGCAGTGCGATCTGATCGATCTCCGCGGGAAGATCCAATTTGAGACGCTCGATTCGGTCCCGGACCTCGGCGGTCGCAAGGGACATGTCCGTCCCCATGTCGAAGAATAATCGAACGGTGCAACCGTTCATGTTGGAGGTCGTCTGGATACGCTTCAGGCTGGATAGGGTGCGAAACTCGCCTTCCGCCGGGACGGCCACCTCCTTCTCAACCTGCTCCGGCGTCGCGCCGATGTAGGGTATCTGGCAAAAGATGAATGGGAGGTCCATTGGAGGCAGAAATTCCAACGGAATACGGTACCGGGCAATCACGCCGAGTCCTATCACGGTGATGACCAGCATGGTAACCGTGATGGGGCGGCTCAGGGCAATTCCGGGCAGAGAACGCTTCACGACTTTTCGCGGCCTCCGAAGAGGTAATAGACCATCGGGATGATCACGAGGGTTAGGATTGTCGAGGAGGCGAGGCCCGCCATGATCGTGATGGCCATGGGACGACGGATCTCATCGCCTTCGCCCGTGGCTACTGCCATGGGCCAAAGGCCAAGAATAGTGGTCAGGGTAGTCATTAGGATGGGGCGCAACCGCACTCTGCCCGCTTCCACCACGGCGTCTGCCTTCTTCATGCCGCGGGCTATGAGTTGATTGATATAGTCGACCAACACGATCGCGTTATTCACGACGATACCGGCCAGGCAAATGACGCCAATGTAGACCAGAATGCTGATGCTTACCGACATCCATGACAGCGTGTAGATCACCCCAATCATTGCCATGGGCACGGTGGTCATCACAAGAGCGGGATGCAGGATGGACTCGAACTGACAGGCCATGACGACGTATACGAGAAAGATCGCCAAGACGAGCGCAAATTGAAGGCTGGTATAGGCCGTGCGTAACTCGCGATCCTGCCCGCCGGGCGAGATCTCGTAGCCTCGGGGCATCTCGATACCGCGCACTGCGTCAAACACTTCATCCATGACAGCGCCCAAGTCACGGCCCGTCACGTTCGCAGTCACCAGAGCGACCTGACGCTGGTCGATGCGGCGAATCTCGTTGGGGCCTTCCTGGACACTGATGCGCGCCACCGATTCGAGGGGAATAGGCGGATGCCCATCCGTGACGGATAGCTTGCGCAAGTCATTCACGCTGCTCAGCATCGTCTTGTCCGCGCGAACGCGGATGTCAATCTTCTCCCCCAAACGATTGAGCTCGGTCGGTTTGTCACCCTGGACTTCGGTGCGTAAGCGCTGGGCCACCGCTTCAGGCGCGATCCCCTTGGCGGCAAGGAGGTCGCGGTCCAACTCGATAATGATTTCGGGTGAGCCTTCCTTCATGCTCAGTTCCGGATCCTTCACGCCCGCCACGCCGCGGATGGCCTCCACAGCCTGCTTGCCCACTTTTTCCAACTCGTCGTACTGTTCGCCCCGGATCTGCAACTCGATGGCGGTCTTGAAGCTGAACAGCGACGGCAAAGTGAAATTGACCTCGCCGGAGCTGACGGCCTGAATCTGCTCACGCAAGGTGTTCATGATCTCGTCCTGGCGCACCACGTTCTTCTTGGGATCTTTCAACGAAACGGAGAACTCCGCGATATTCTCGCCGCGCTCGGCGCCGGTGTCGTCGCCCTCCTGGCCGACTTCCACGGCGACGGTCGCAACCTCGGGAATCTGCATCGCCAGTCGCTCGATCGCCTCCGAACGCCGCGCAGTTTCCTCAAGGCGCGTACCGGGTGGTTCCTCCAGCCGGATGCCGAACTCACCCTGATTCATCGCGGGCACCAGTTCGCGACCCAGCGTGGGGACGATTGTGGCGCTGTGGATAGCCAACGCAAGAACGATAGCCAACACGGCGGGGCTCCATCGCAACAAATACCGCAGCATCGCCGAATAGTGGTCCCGGAATACGTTGAAGCACGTGTCGAAGATCCACAGGGGCAACCACAACACGATATACAGCAAGGCCGCCGCAAGACCGAACAACCCCACGAGCACCACCGTCACAAAGAAGAGAATCGTGATCAAAACCTGGAGGAGAATCTGAATGAAACACTGAATGCTGAAGAGGAGGCAGACCAAGAATACGGGCACGATGCCCGTAAACACGACGAGGAACATCCGCACGATGCGGCCTATCGTCAGCGGGGCCGACGAGTCGAACGGGGCTTTCAGCATCCGGAGCAGCGGCGCGAATGTAACGGTGGCTTGGTCCAGGGTCCACTGGGCCGAGGCCAGCGCCGAGTTGGGTAGAACCCACAGGGCCGCTTCGATGCGGCCCTTGCCCTGCTCTCTCCGGGCCTCGTGATAGGCCCGAAGGAGCCAGACGACTTCCTCTTTGGCAATCAGCGCGAGACGGGCACGGGAGGCGATCATCGGCACTAGATAGAGGGCCACGATCAGAGAGGCCAGCAAGGAATACGTGACCGTCAACGCGTGGTCCCGGAAGAGCTGGCCCGCCACGCCCTGGACAAACGCGAGAGGCAGGAAGACCGCCACGGAGGTCAGTGTCGAGGACATCAGCGCGCCGTAAACTTCATGGAGTCCCCGGTTCGCGGCGTCGATCGTGTCATCACCTTCCTCGCGGCACCGGAAGATACTCTCCATCACCACGATCGAGTTGTCCACGAGCATGCCCGTGCCCATTGCCAGACCACCCAGGGACATGATGTTCAGGGTGAGGTCCTGCATGAACATGGGGATGAACGTCGCAATGATGGAAATGGGAATCGACACCCCCATAATGACGGTTGGTTTCAGCTCCCGCAGGAAGAAGTACAGGACAATGATGGCGAGAATACCGCCGTTAATTGCGCTGCCTTGGACTTCCTTGATGGCGGAGGAGATGAATCGCGACTGGTCGCTGATGATGAAAAACTGGGAGTACTCGGGCAGTTTGTTGCGAAGGGTTACGCCCTTCTGCATCTCCTTGGCCAGTTGCTGCATCGCGACAATGGAAGGCATCGAAGCATCAGGAGGCGGCTGCGACATCTGAGACATGTACGCCTGCAACTTCTCGAGACTGCTTTTCTCGCGATCGAAGCCGAGGAGGTCCTTCACGGTGTTGCAGGTTCGCACCGTGTTCGCATCGCCCCATTTGAATATTTGCAGCTCGACGGCCTCGCTGCCGTTCATGCGCACGATGGACTCGCGATCTTTCTCCGTTTCCTCCACGTTCGCCACGTCTGACAGGCGCAACGGCTGGCCGTTGACGCTGCCTATCACGGCGTGGGGAATCTCGCGCACGGCCTCCCATTCGTTCACCGTGCGAACGAGGTATTCGGTCTTTCCTTCGCGCAGGACACCGCCGGACAGGTTGATGTTCTGCTGCGCGAGCGCTTGCACAACCGTTTCAACCGACATGCCCAGGTTTTTGAGTTTGTCGGCGTCGACTTCGACTTCCACTTCAAGCTCACGGCCGCCTTTCACGAGAACCTGGGCAATGCCCATCTCGGCTTCGAGATCGCTCTTCATATAGCGCTCGGCCGCTTCGCGGATAGCCGTCAATTGATCGCGTGTGCGCTGTTCGCGAACCGTTTCGTCGGTGATATGCGATAGATCTTCACCGGTGATGGCAACGCGCATGACGGGGTCGAGTGTGGGATCGTACCGAAGGATAACGGGCTTCTCCGTCACCTCCTCGGGAGGATCGAAGAGGTCGAGCCGGTCGCGCACGTCCTGCTGCGCGAGATTCATATCCGTGCCCCACGTGAATTCCATCACAATCTCGGACAAACCGGCGGACGAGGTGCTGTTCAGTTCCACCAGCCCGCTGACGATGCTGAGCTGTTCTTCAAGCGGCCGTGTGACCAGCTTTTCCACGTCTTCGGGGGCAGCACCCTCGTACTCGGTGCGCACAGTCAGGGTGGGGTATGAAATGTCCGGCATCAGGTTGATGGGCAATTCCTGATAGGACTTCCAGCCGAACACGACCAGAGTCAGGAAAGCCATGGCCATGGTCACCGGCCGGCGAATCGGCAGACTATGGGGGAGTTTCTCGCGCTCAGGTAGGGGATCAGACATGTAAACTCACTTCTCGCAGTAGGTCAACACCACCGGTTAGCAATACGTGTGTACGCAGGGGCTATGTCCGCTTATAATCCCTGCGTGCGCGGGTCCACATTCTTGGCGCCACGCGCGCGTTCTTCTTCCGCAGCTTTCAACGCTTCTTCGGCCGTCATCCCCGCTTTGGCCATGAGTTCCTGATCGGCCGTCGTCAGCTTGACCTCGGACCCGGGCTTAAGTGTCTGCTGTCCTACCGTCACGATGGGAGACGCCTCGTCGATTCCATTCAAGATTTCGACGTGCTGACTGTCCTCCAGCCCGGTTTCCACTTCTACGCGATTGGCGACCAGAATGGTCCCGGAAGACGCATCCTTCTGCGCGGGGGAAGGCAGCGTCTCCGTGCCGGCTTCCGGAGCTTCGGGCTGAACGACAAACAAGTACTTCCTCGTATTCTCCTCGACAATCGCGTCCTTGGGCACGAGAAGAGCGTCTTTGTGCGTGTCCATCACGAGGCGGACTCGCGCGAAGGCGGCCTCGCGGAGCTTTTCCAGGGCGTCCTTCTGGAAATCCAACGTGACTTTCACCGTCCCGGTTGCCGGATCCACCGAGGGGTTGATCCGGCGCACCTTCGCAGGAAACTCAACGCCCTCCGCCGCGTCCACGGTGACCAGTGCCACCTGACCTTTGTCCACGCGCGGCAACAGCTTTTCAGGGGGGTTGATGTTGAGGATGTATGACGAGGGATCTACGACCTCAAACGCCGGCGCGCCTGAGGAGACGAGGTCTCCCATTTGAATGTGCTTGGTGGTAATGATGCCGCTGATAGGGGCGCGAATCGTCATGTTGTTGAGCTGTACCTGCTGCTGGTTGACGCTGGCAAGCTGTTGCTCGTATCCGTATCGGGCGTTGTCGTACTCAGCCTTTGCGGCAAGACCCTCTTCGTACAGTTGCTTGGAGCGGTCGTAATCGCTCTTCAACTTCTGGAGTTGGGCATTGGCGGAACGGAGTTGGGCATTCAGTTCTTCCTTGTCCAGTTCGGCGAGCACATCGCCCGCCTGAACCCGGTCACCTTCATTCACGTGAACGCTGGTGCACTTGCCCATCCCTTCGGAGGTGACGGTGACCTTGCGCTCCGCCTCGACACGGGTGGTGGTCTCGAAGAACTCCGAAATCTCGCCCCGCTGAGCCAACTGCGCCTCGACAGGGATGGTCGTGCGCTTCTCCACAGGCTTGGCTTGCGCCTCTTTCTTAGCGGCGCCGGTATCGGGACACCCCGTCGTTAGCACGGCGGCCACCATCAAAGCCAAGACCTTCACTGCCTTTTGCATAGAGCCTCCCAAACACATCACAGGAACCCCTTTTCGCGCCCAGTTCCCTCTGTGAGGGACCCCGCCTGCGGAGTCCCCGCGCTTGTTCAAACTGACCGAATCGCCGCCGCGGCGGACACACCAACTCACAAGGTTAGACTCTGTCGGCGCGGTAAGGGTTTCACCTGATGGAAGATACCTCGGCTGAGGGGAGCGAGCCTCGATCGGCGTATTCGCCGCATGGTATACTGGAGCGTCGCAGCAGAGCCACGAGTACCCGATTGCGGGGAGATCTTAGGCTCTAACATATTTCGCATCAATATTTTACGAATTTTCAAGCAGACAATTCCTCGCGATCTTTGATGGTGCGCAGTACGCGCAAATCAACTGCTCGGGTGACTCGTAGGTGGGTGCTTCCCGAAGTCTATCCGCGTGAAGGAGAGCACGTTTCGAATGAGACCCCTGATAGGCATCACGAGTGAGTTCGTTCCGGGAACACTGTTCGGGCGTCCGTGGAACTCGAATATTCTCTTGACAAGTTACTCGAAGGGCGTCAGCGACGCCGGCGGAGCGGCCGTGATTCTTCCGCTCGCTCTGCCGGAGACCGCCGAATCGGTCCTCCGGCGGCTGGATGGATTGATCCTGTCGGGCGGGAACAACGATATTCCCGCGTCAGTCCTTGGTGAGGAACAACACCCGGCATCGGAGCCCCTGCCGATGGAGCGCTGGGAAAGTGAATGTCTCTGGCTTCAGACCGCCTTGAACTTGGACAAACCGGTACTGGGTATCTGCCTCGGCATGCAGGCGATGAACGTCTACGCCGGAGGCTCGATGATACAGGACATTCCGGATCAGTGTCCGGGGACTGGGATCCATGGCGATGAAACGCGGATGTACCGGCATGACGTGGACTTGATCGAGGGCACTCACTTGCGCGCCTTGGCTCCGGGACCGGTAGTCAGTATTACATCATCCCACCATCAGGCGATTCGCTCGGCACCGCAGGGATACCGTTTGGCGGCGATCAGTCCGGACGGCATCATTGAGGCTATCGAGGATCCGCTTCGCGATTTCGTCATCGGCGTGCAATGGCATCCGGAGCGCACCCAGGACGGTTCAAGTTGGCTGCTGGAGGGGTTTGTGCGCCACTGCGCCGCCAAGTTGGCGGGCGCGGCGCCATGATAATCTCGCTAAGGCCCGCAAGAATGTGAGCGGCATTCTATTGGGGGAACCAGATGAGGAGTAGACGCAAGAGTCCTGGCGCGGAGCGGCGCGGGCCTGTCACGAGGCCCTACGGCAGAATGGCCCTCAAACTCATTGTCGCAGTCGGGGTGGGGGTGTTCATCCTGCTGATCCTCTTCAGTTCGGGTTTTCGCAAGGTGGCGTACCGCGACCCTTCCACGGTAGTGAAAGGCGCGCAGTCACACTCCCCTTTTCAAAGCTCTCGGGCCTATGAAGACCTAAAACGTATCGTGGATCTTGGCCCTCGACCCCCAGGGTCGAAAGAAGCGGAAAGTACCCGGCGCATCATCCGGGAAGAGCTTGAAGAAGTTGGCCTGGAGGTCCACGAATATCCTTTCGAGGCGGAGACTCCACTCGGCAAGAAGACCATGGTCAACGTCGTGGGAGTTGTCAAGGGCAGCCAAGACGGCATCATTCTGCTCGGAAACCACTACGACACCAAGTATTTCCCCGACTTTCGCTTCGTGGGTGCGAATGACGGCGGTTCCACGACGGCCTGGATGATCGAGATGGCGCGCACGCTCGGTCCGAAGCGCGTGGGCCGCAGTATCTGGCTGGTCTGGTTTGACGGCGAAGAGGCCTTGAAAGAATGGTCGGAAAGCGACAGCCTGTACGGAAGCCGCGAGATGGTGCGCATGCTCCGATCGCGAAACCTCCTGCCCAAGGTTGCATTCATGATCAACGTCGATATGATCGGAGACCGCTATCTGGGCATCCTGCGCGACCAAGGCGCGCCGGGCTGGCTGATCAACGGCGTGTGGTCCACAGCCTCCAGACTGGGAGTGACCGGCCATTTTCCAGGTAAGTCCGCCGCCATTCAGGACGACCACCTGCCGTTCCGGCTGGCGGGAATACCCGCACTCAATCTCATCGACTACCAGTACGGCGGGTCCATGCTCGACCACAAGAACACCTGGCACACGCCCAACGATACCTTGGAAAAGGTCAGTCCGGACAGTTTGCAGGTTGTCGGTGATGTGATTTACTACGCCTTGCCAAGTCTGGAGGCTTACTTGAACAACGTATCGCCATCTCGTTGAACTGTACCCGTGCGATTGCGCGACCTCAATGGGCAAGAAGCCGGACGAGGGTCTTACCTCGAAGGGCCTACAGTCTCCTCGACGAGACGCACAGGACAGGCATCAGGCAGGCCGTAGCCTCCTTCAGTAGCGACCAAGTCGCCTGCGGAGATGCCGCTCAGTATCTGAGCAAAATCCCGCGTGCGAACGCCCACCTTCACGACGGTCTCATAGGCCAGGTTGTCCCGAATGACGGTGATTACCGATTCTCCGTCCCGGTCGGCCACGGCGGCCACCGGGACCAGCAACGCATCCGGAATAGCGGGCAGTTCCACGCGTACCCGGCAGCCGATGTTCGGACGCAGTTTGAGATCATGATTGGCAATTACGGCGTACCCCATGACGTCGCCCGTGGCTGGGTCGGCCGACTTTCCGATGCGGGTCACCGTACCGGTGTACGTCTGGTTCGGGTCTGACAGGGGACTTACCGTCACCGTGGCCCCGTCGTGCACGTCCGTCAAGTGGTCCGCCGGAATGCGAAACTGGACGAACAAGGAAGTCAGGTCCATGATCGTGGCCAGCGTTGTGCCCGGCTGCACGTACATGCCTTTGCGCACCGGCAATTCTGTGACGACGCCGCCAATCGGACTCGTGATCTGGGATAGCCCGACGACCAGTTCCTCCGCTTTGACTCCCGCTTCCGCAACCGCAACTTGTGCTCTTGCTTCCGCGAGCGTCTCCGGACGCGTGCCGGCCTCTAGCAACTTTCGTTTGGCCTCCGCCGCGGCGCCCAGCGCTCGGGCACCTTCAAGATTGGACTTGGCTTGTTCATATTGCACATTGGAAATCTCACCCTTTTGATACAGAGGCTCCAACGCTTCCATCTTGCTTTGTGCGGAGTCGGCTGTCGCATCTGCATTTCGGGCGTCTTCCCGAACCGCGTCGACCTCCTCCCGAAGGGGGCCTCGCTCGAGCCGGGACAGGTTCGCCCGGGCCTGATCGAGCGTGGCCCGCGCCTTGGCCAGTTCGGTTTCGGCAATGCGCGTGTCGAGTCGTACTACATCGGCGTTGGCCTCCACGATCTGGCCTTCCTCAACATCCAATTTGGCTATCTGCCCCGGCACCTGCGACGATAGCACTACCGTCTGTTCCGGTATGGGCACCATCGTGCCCACCGATTCAAAGACGGGCTGCAGGGTGTCGATCTGAGCAGTCGCTGCATGCACTTTGGCAGGGGTTTGGGCCAGCTCGGACTGCTCGGATATAGTGTCCGGATCATCGGACCCGCCGCACGCGAAAGCCAAGGCGCAAAGCGCCGGGAAGATGAACGACTGCATCCGAGTTTTCAAGGTCATGACGGACTCCCTGGATTTGCCTGCACCGCTGCCGAGGAGCGCAGCACGTGCGGCGTGAAGATCCGCACGAGAATGTAATACACAACCGGCGTCGCCACCAGTGAGAGGAGCAGCGACATGCACAAGGCGCCAATGACACCCACCGCCAACGGCCGGAGCATGTCCGCGCCGGCTCCCACGCCGTAAGCAAGCGGCAACAGGCCGAGGAACGCTGTCAGTGACGTCATCAGGACCGGCCGCAACCGCCGACGCCCCGACTGGACGAGGGCCTCGGTAAACGTCAGCCCGCGTTCACGCAATTGGTCCACATAGTCGAGCATAAGGATACCGTTCTTGGCCACAATGCCGAATCCGATGATCGTGCTGAGGAAGGAAACAATGTTCAGCGAAATTCCCGTGCTCCAGAGCGCGGCAATTACGCCAAACAATGCCAACACCGCGCCCACCACAATCGCGATGGGTTGCAGCAAGGCGCGAAACTCGGCGATGAGGATTGCAAACACGAGCAGTACCGCCATAAGCAGTACGCGCGTCAGGTTTGCGAAGGACTCTTGTTGTTGTTGGAACAATCCGCCGTATTCGATGGACACACCCAGCGGGATCTTGAGTGCATCCGCGAGTTTCTGCTTGATCGCGGTGATTCCGCTGCGAAGATCGACGCCCGCCAAACGCGCCGAGACCGCTACTAACTGGCGTTGATCGTCACGCTCCATCTCCAATAGGCCGGGCTCGTGCTCGGTCGTAGTCACGTCGCTCATGGAAACGGATTCGCTGCCGGCGGCGCGCACGTGCAAGGAGCCGAGTCCGTCCTCGCCCATACTCTTCGTATTCGCCAGCAGTACCCGCACGTTGCGAATGCGGTCGCCTTCGAGAATGTGGGACGATACTGTACCGAGGAGCGAAGTTTCCAGATCGCTGCCTAATTGCGCCGCGTCCAGTCCCGCGCGCAGTGCCTGGACAGCCTTCACGCGAAACACCAGTGATGGTCCGGCCACGACCAATCCGTCATTTACGTCCACGACACCCGGAACCGATTGAATTTCGGAGGCGATCTGTGTCGCGAGGCGTTTCTGGATTTCGGTGTCATTGGAGTAGATCTTGATTTCCACGGGCTCCGGCGACCAAGTTAGATCGCCGATGAGGTCGCTCAGTACGCCCGGGAATTCCGTGTTCAAAGCGGGTTCCGCAGCTTGGACCTTCTCGCGCAATTCATCAATGACCTCTTCGGTACTGCGAGCGCGGTCCGGACGCAGCTTCACAAGGAAATCGCCGGTGTTCGGTTCGGCAATCGCCAGCGCCAGCCGGGCCCCCGTGCGTCGCGAATAGCTTTCCACCTCGGGTGTGCCTTGCAGGATTTGCTCCACGTGACGCAGCATACGATCCGTTTCCGATAGGCTTGTCCCGGGGCGGCTGAAGTAGTCGAGCACGAAGGCGCCTTCATCCTGCGCGGGAAGAAAGTCGGAATCGAGCCGGCCATATAGGAACACGCCGAGGAGAATCACCACGGCGATGCACCCGGCCATCTTCACCGTGTGACGCAGCGCGTAGCGCACGGCGGATTCATACAACGCGATAATCCGCCGGAGGACTCGGCCGCCTTGCTCCTCATCTTCCCGCGAGTTTTGCCGGTGGGGCTTTAGGAGGTATGCCGCCAAGGTTGGCGTCATGGTAACGGCCAGCAGCAGCGAAACCAGCAACGAACAGACCATCGTCAAGGCCAGGGCCCGGAAAAACACCCCGGGAACCCCGTCGAGAAAAGCCAGGGGAATAAACACTGCTACCGGCGTGATCGTACTTCCCACTAAGGCCATACCGACTTCGCGCATGGCCAGGTGAACCGCCTCGGCCGGCTTGTAGCCGGCATTGATCTTGGCGTGAATCGCTTCGACCACCACGATGGCGTCATCGATGATGAGTCCGATGGCGGCCGCAATACCGCCCAAGGTCATGAGATTGAAGCTCATGTGTGCGGCGCTCATGGCGCCCAGGGTGATGAGCAGGGTCGCGGGAATCGCGAGCACGGCTACAAAGGTGGTTCGGATGTTTCGCAGGAACAAGAAGAGCACCGTCACGGACAGCATGAGCCCGAAGATGATGCTTTCCCAAACACTGCGTACCCCCTCGCGCACAAAAAGTGATTGGTCGTAGAAGAAGGCAAGCCGCATGTCTGGCGGCAGTTCATTACGCAGATTCTGAATCTCTCTCTGAAGGGCGTTTGCGATGCCAACAGTATTACCGTCCGGTTGACTCCGAATATTCAGAAGTACCGCATCAACGCCGTCGGCCGTGACAATATTGTACTGGGGCGCTTCCCCGGGTTCGACCGTCGCGATGTCGCGGACGTAAACCGGGGCGCCGCCGGACCATGCCACCGGAATATCTCCGATTTCCTCGGCGCTCTTTACGCGACCGTCTACCAGGGTCAGGTACAGTTGCCGGCTCTCCTCGTGCATGCCGGCAGAAGTAAACAGGTTGGTATCCGCGAGGGCTTGGCTCACCTGGGTTACGTTGAGATTATGGGCCGCGAGCTTAGCGGGGTCGACCACCACATGGTATTCCGGTTCCCGTCCGCCGACGAGGTCTACGCGAGCTACGCCCTCGATACGCAGGAGCCTAGGCTTGATATCGTAGTTGGCAATCTCCCAGAGGTCAGTCAGGCCTCGCGTTTGGCTGGTGAGGCTAATCCCGATGATGGGAAACGCCATGAACGTCAGCCGGTGGGTCTGGAACTCCGCCGTGTCCGGCAGGGTACTGCGGATCTGAGACATGCGGCTGAGCACGTACAGCTCCGCTTGAACCATGTCCGTCCGCCACGTAAAGAACACGTTGATCTCCGCCGAGCCACGACCTGTGGCCGACCGGATATTCACCGTGCCAGGGATGTCGTTCATGGCCTCTTCAATGGGCCGCGTGATGGTGGCCATCATCTCATCGGCGGGCATAACGCCGTTGTCCACGAGAATGACGACCCGGGGAAAATCGGTTTCAGGGAAAACAGAGGCTGGCATGTGCTGGGCGGCGTACAGACCGGCTAGACACAAGGCAAACGAGGTGAACAGGATGATCTTACTGTGGCGGGCGATAAACCCTTCCCATTTCGGTTTATACCCTGCGGCGTGATGGTCTACGGCCGATTCTGACATGACACTACTTCGCCGCCTCCGTCGCGCTATCCGTCGATGCACTGGGAGTGGCTTCGTCCGTCACGCGGCCGCCCATGGCGCGTTCCAGTCCGGCCGCGGCCATGGCGTAATCGCCGAGGTAGGCGACTTGCGATTCCCGTTGCGCGAGCAGGGTCGTCTGCGCGGTAATCAACGCGAGAATGCTTTCCTCGCCGGCTTCATACACCCTTTGCGCAGTATCCACGTTCTGTTCCGCAAGCGGAAGCGTTTCGTTGGTTGACAGCTCGATAAGCTGCTGCGTGCTGCGCAAGGTTTCCGCCGCGGTACGCACGTCTTCCACGACGGACACCAGAAGTTCTTCAAAATCCTTCTGTTTCTGCTGCAACTGGATATGGGCTTTGGCAATTTGCGCTTGGTTCTGGTCCCAGATCGGGAGCGTTACCTGTAAACTCGGACCCAGGAGCAGATCGACGGCTTGTCGCTTATCGAGGTCTCTCGCACGCTTTTCGTCGAGTTGCTGGAGGAACAAGTCCTTCGTGGACTGCCCCATGCTCTGCAGGGAACTGCGCTGGGTCTTGACCTGCTGGACCACATAGTCTTGTAGCGTCTGGCTAGCCGTGGGGCGTGAGATGCTCCCGATGGGCGGATCAGGAGGCAGCGGATTGAGACTGCGCGGCGCACGCAGTTCCGGCCGTTCGCCGTCGATGCCTAGCGTCACGCTCGGGACGATGGCTCGCTGCTGGCGTTTGACCTCGTATTCAGCTTTGTCGAGTTCCGCGGCAGCGGCCCGGATGTCCAGCCGCGCATCGAACGCGCGTTTGACCAAGACCGCATCGTCTTCAATCGTTTCGCCGGGCGAGGGCAGGGGATCGGTAAGATCCAGGCTACGCATTGGCGTCGAGAATCCGAACAGACGGGCCAAGGCTATCTCGCTCGTTCGTTCGTCCCGGCGGGCCGCAATATGCCGGGTCTGCACGTCCAATACATTGCTCTTTACCAAGTTGACGTCCAGTATGGTCGCTTCGCCCGCGTCAAAACGGTGCTGGGCCAGTTCCAGGGAATGTTCGATGAGCTTCAGGTTCTCGTCCCGAATCTCTGCCGTCCGTCGCGCCACAACCGCTTGGTAGTAAGCGCTCTTGACTTGAGCGACAAGCTCGGTGGCCATCTGCGCGACATGTTGAATCGTGCGATCCAACTCGGCTTGAGCGACCTTCTTTCGCACGGGAATCTGCCACAGGTCAACGATTTCCTGGGCCAGACCGAAGCTGAGGTTTGATCGGCCCCCACCCTCAGGGAAGCGTGCGCTAAACGACAAGGCAGGATTTGAGAGTAGCGTGGATTGAACAAATTCCGCCTTGGAGACGCCAATCTCCATGAAAAGTGATTGAAACGCCTTATTGTTCAGGAGCGCAATTTGTACGGCTTCGTCAGAGGTGATCCCTCCGTTCAATAGTTCGCCAACCCGCCCATCGATAACGGATTCGCTCTCGGGATCGTAGATGGACAGCGCCCCTGTACGCTGTTGAATCAGCGAACCCGCGCGTTCGTATTCGGCGTGTGGGCGAACCGTTCCGCACCCCAGCCCTATCAGCGCCAGGAAAGCCGTAGGGAATGTGGCAAGACGCACTAGTGGTTTCATGGCGGCGTTTTCTTTCATTTGGCATGGGGACATTGCGCACCCGTTCCCGCAATTCACTTCCCCAAGTCCCACAGGCACTCCTTGCCAATCATGGGCAGGAGCAGAAGAAGGCAATGCGTTTCAGCCAGCAGACTGACTCGCAAGAACTGCCTCACAACGCCCAGGTATCCTGCACCCCGGGGACGCCGCGGGACCCAGCGAGGCACACGGGCCATGAATTCCCGATACGGTTCGCCATACTTCTCCAGCAGATGCCGTTCTTCGCGCCGAATGACAAACGAGTAGACAAGTACGCACCACACGAACATCACCGGGAGTAGCCAGAGAAGTTCCGACAGAACAGTGAGGGCCAACAACATAGTTGTGTTGGCGATATAAATGGGGTTGCGCACGAGCATGTATGGGCCGGTTGTCGTGAGTGATTTCCGAACCCGTAGCCGGTAATGTAGATGCGTTTGGGCCCATACTCGAATCGCGACCCCAAGGAAGAAGAACACCAGTCCTACTGGCCAGATCAATGCGTCCCATTCTGTTTCGCCAACGAACAGGCATGCAAGTAGGAGATAAAGGGGTGCCATAAGCACTCCCCGGAAGCGGTATACAAATTCCTGTATCCAATACATAGTAGTCACTTTCGATAAGCTGCCCAGAGAATCCGTCGAGCATTCTCTTTCACGGAAGATAGCGTTCAAAGGCAATGTAATCGTGATGGAAACCTAACCGCTAGATCAGAATTGCGGGTAGAACGCTCCTTCACGCAAGCAACATAGGCAATCTAATGGCCTGGGCCGAATCGGAACGAGATACCTGCTCGTACTGTGAAATCGGGAGATTCCTCGCCAATACCCGCTCCGACTCCAAGCGCGACTGCGACCGTTTCGTTGCATTCGTGTTTCATGCCGAGTTCCACGATATTCGAGTTTTCGTCGGAGTCCTCAAGCTGCTCCCGCTCCACGCCGGCCATGAGCGACGTCTTGGGAGTGACTTGACAGCTATACCCCGCGAGTACCGAGTACCGGAGGTCACGCTCGTCCGACTCGGCGTCGTTATCATAGTAGCCCATGAGGTTGAGGTGGAGTTGATGCTTGCCGTCCCCAGCAATTCCCTTACTGAGGTAGAGCCCCAGCTCCCCGTCTACACCGCCGCCGCCGTCGACCGGGGCCAAAGCCTCAATGCTTGCGGCCACGATCGGCGCCCGCTCGGCGTCCGGATTGAAGACAAACTTGTACCGCAGGCCGACTTCGACCTCGGTGTCATTATCTTCCTCCCATTCGACCGGCAGTGTCAGCTTCAGGGCCGAGCGCTTGTTGAATTCGTACTCCAGGCTAGTCTCGGATTCCGTGGTCTTCTCGTCGAAGTTCTGAAACTGGACGCTCTGTTCGAGTTCAAAGGTCTTGCCGTCCATTGCTTCGGCGGGTTCAATCCTCGTCGGGTCGAGTGCATAGGAGAACGGCACTATTATTATGAGTGCGCACCCAAGGGCGACAGGAAGGCTCACAGCAATTGGGGAAACGCGCTTTGGCTTCATTTCCTGTTTCATGAGCTGGGCTCCCAGAATTGAGAGACCGCACGGTCTGACCTACTCAGTCGCGCGCACGGACCTCGAAAGACTGTTGAAATCGCGAATCCAGTGTAAGTGGCCGCCCGTTACCGAATCCTTGCCGGAACATTACCATCTAGTAATCTGCGGAGAATTCATGGTCCAAGACAGGTCAGTCGGGTTATGATGGCTGCATGACACGCCCCAGCGCCCAACAGCGTCCCGGGAGTTTGCGCCCGGGTAGGAATCGTCTATGCGAATCTTGTTGATTGAAGATGACTCGAAAATCGCTTCCTTCATTACGAACGGCTTGAAGCAGGAAGGATTCTCTGTCGACCATTGCAAAGACGGTGAGGAAGGGTACGCATTCGGTTCAACGCGCACGTACGAGGCGGCCATCGTGGATATCATGATGCCCGGCATGGACGGACTCACGGTGATTCAGCGGCTGCGCCGGGAGAACGTCAGTACTCCCGTGCTTATTCTCAGTGCACGGCGCTCCGTGGACGATCGGGTCAGGGGACTGCAGACAGGCGGCGACGACTATCTTATCAAGCCCTTCGCATTTTCAGAGTTGCTCGCGCGCGTGCAGGCCCTCGTCAGGAGAGCGAAAGGGGCGAGTGAAGCGACCTTTTTGCAGGCGGGCGATTTGACCCTAGATGTGTTGAAACGCGAGGTGTGGCGAAGTGGCAAACGGATCGATTTACAGCCACGTGAATTCTCCCTGCTGGAGTTTCTCATGCGAAATGCCGAGCGCGCGGTGTCCAAGACCATGATCATGGAACACGTGTGGGGCTATAATTTCGATCCTCAAACAAACGTCGTCGAAGCGCGTATCAGCCGCTTGCGCGACAAGATTGACAAGGGATTCCCGGTTGCCCTTATCCAGACCATTCGCGGAGTTGGCTATGCCATCAGAACCCGGCCATAGACTTCTTGACAGTTTCAAACTCCGGCTCGCGCTGTTATCAGCGGGCATCTTCGCGATAGCAACCCTCCTAAGCTTCTCCTACCTCTACCGGGGCCTTGCCACGGCACTTGAAGACCGCATGGATGATTCATTGCGGACAGAACAGAAGGAGTTCGCAGATATTTATCGCTCTGGCGGCCTCGATGCTCTCCGGAAAGAGGTCGCGTTTGAACAAGAGGCCAATGGCAAAGACGAGGTCTTCATGCGTGTTTTCGACGCTAAAGGCGTAGACCTCGCTTCATCCGATTTGTCTTTTTGGGGCGCCGCGCCATTTACGCCAGGATTGACGCATGAAGCGCCAAGTGACGATCCGATTCTCAAGACCGTTCACGTGGAACGCGACGGCAGTGATGCGCGCTGCATTCGCGCATTGCTTGCCCCGGGGCTCTATGTCAGCATGGGGTATACGTTGAGAGAGAATGCCGCGCTCCTTGCGCGCTTTCGTTCCCAGTTCATGAATGTCCTTGCAGTCATGTTGGGGTTGTGCGCGCTCGGGGCATGGTTTGTGGCCAAACGTGCCATGTCCGGGGTGGAGGCGGTAACCCATACGGCCGCGCAAATAGCCGCCGGTGACCTCGACAGCCGTGTGCATCTCCATGGGCACGGCTACGAGATAGAGCACTTGGCGGAGACTTTCAACAAGATGCTGGATCGGATTGCTGTTCTCGTCGCGGAGATCCGGCAAATCAGTGAGAACATTGCGCACGAACTGCGAAGCCCCATCACCAGGATTCGTGGCAATGCGGAAGTAACACTTATGTCCTGCAAGTCGCTCGAGGAATTCCAGGAACTCACGGGGAGCGTCATTGAGGAATGCGACGGACTTCTAGCCCTGGTGAACACAATGCTGGATATCTCCGAACTGGAGGGTGGTGTCGCGAAAATAATTCGCGAACCGGTGGATATCACCGATCTAGTGCGCGGGACGTGCGAACTCTTCCAACCGGCTGCCGAAGACGCGGGAATCCAACTTACGGTCAATGTTGAAAGCAAGGTGAGGACCCAGGGAGATGGCCGGATGTTGGGTCAGGTGCTGGTCAACCTCCTCGACAATGCCATGAAGTACACGCCGCGCGGAGGAGCGATCTTGGTTTCTGTCGCCCGATTGCCCGATGATGTCCTCATCGCGGTGAAAGATACCGGAATTGGGATCCCGCCTGAAGACTTGCCTCACATATTTGACCGTTTCTATCGAGGGAGTAACAGCCTGTCAAAACCGGGTACCGGTCTCGGCCTTGGCTTGGCTAAGGCGGTGGTAAACGCCCATGGTGGCCGAATTGAGGTCACAAGCACCGCCGACCAGGGAACGAGATGTTCAGTGTGGTTACGCGCTGATTCCTGAAATGGATATTGGGGAGGCTCAAGCCACCTACCCAAGCAACTTGAGATTGCCGGGGCGAGTTGTCAAAATGCCATTTGGACAAGTTGGGCACGCCTTTATCTGTAGCCCTGCGAGTCGTGGAAACCGGAAGGATAACCAAGAGGGGAGTATCATGTCAGTTGTGGCGCCCTCCACCGACCGTTTGCGGGAAGCGTGGGCACTCCCACGCTACGAGTGGGTGTGGACGCCTGTTGTAACTCAATTCGTTGGCTGTAACCTCTGATTCGTTGCCGAGTCAGGAGACCTACTTGAACGGGCGGACGCGCAACTAACGTGACCTCCGAATCACCTCAGAACGCGAAATGGCTGGACGGCGTTTCCCCGGAGGAACTCCGGCGAATCGTCGATGTCCTGTATCGCGTACATCGCTTTGTCGCCCTCATCACGGATCTCGACACCCTCCTCGCGCGAATCATGGAAGAAAGCAAACAGGTGGCCTGTGCGGAAGCTTGCTCGCTCATGTTGTACGACGCCTCGACCGATGAGCTGTATTTCGAGGTCGCATTGGGCGAATCGGGCGACCAGGAGGCCCTGAAACGAGAAATTCGCCTGCGCCTGGGAGAAGGCATCGCAGGGGTGGCGGCGGAATCGCGGCAGTCCATCAACGTCCAGGACGTCCGGAAGGACCCCCGATTCTATCCATCCGCCGACGAGGCCAGCCACTTTGAGACGCGCTCGCTCCTCGCTGTTCCTCTCGTGGATAAGGACAATCTCATCGGCGTGGTCGAGGTCGTGAACAAAGTTGGCGAAGGCTGTTTCACCGATGCGGATTTGCACGTCATGGAGATCTTCGCGGGGCTGGTCGCCACGTCTATCGCCAATGCGCGCCTGATTGAAGAAAACCTGCGCGCGGAGCGCTTGGCGGCCTTGGGGCAGGCGGTGGCAGGTCTCGCCCACTATACGAAGAACATCATCACCGGCATGAGCGGCAGCGTGGACCTTATCGACCAGGGACTCAGCCGAAACAACACGGAGTTCCTGGAGCGGAGCTGGCCGATTTTCAAGCGCAGTACCAAGCGTATAGCCAATTTCGTCGAAGACATGCTGGCGTTCAGCAAACCGCGAGTGCCCCACCGCGAACCGTGCGACATCGCTCTTCTGATTGAGGACGTTTCGCAAACTTTCTGGGCGATGCTTTCGCGCAAGAAGGTGGAGTTATTCAGCGACACGTCGGGGCTGACGGCCCAGGCCCAAGTGGATCCGAGGGGGATATATCGCTGTCTGCTGAATCTGGTATTGAACGCCGCGGAGGCGATGCCGAAAGAAGGCGGGAAAATCTGGGTGACCGCCAAGACACTCGAATGCAAGACACTGGTTATTGAAGTGGCGGACAATGGACCTGGGGTACCGGAGCGTGATGTGAAGCGAATCTTCGATCCGTTTTACAGCACAAAAGGCTCCCAGGGGACTGGTCTCGGGCTGGCTGTCTGTGCGAAGATAATTGGGGAACACGGGGGGCAGATCGTTGCGGGGCGCGCATCCGAAGGGGGCGCACTGTTTCGTATCGTCGTACCCGATATACAGTAGGAAGCCGTGCATGGCTAAACAAACCCGGCCCAGACTCGAAGCCGTCGGATGGTTGTTCTGGTCCATCGCCTTTGTGGTTCTGCTCGGACCGAGTATCTATGGCGCATGGCAAGTTGTCATGGACGATCAGGAGTGGCCGATACCCGTCGGAATGGGCGTTTTGCTGGCGGGGTTCCTGGCGGCGATCGTAGCCTGGGTCGTGAATTCGATCTTGTTCATGCGAAACAAGCGCCTGCACGTCGAAGCCAAACGGAAGTCGAAGAAGCACTGACCAAGGAGAAGGATTCATTCCAGACAATGAGCTTGATTTCCCCCGCATGGTAATCTCCGGTAGAGCACGCGAGCAGCGGCCATGAACGATCTCCACGAACTCACCGAATATGTACTGGAGCACCCCGACGACTTCGATCATCGCTGGCGGCTCGCCAAGAAGTTGTACATGGCGTGGGAGTACGCCGAGGCCCTGAAGCATCTCCTCATCCTCAAGAAGGAGTGGGCCCGCAAGCTGAACGTCCTGCGTTATCTGGCAGCGACCTACTACCGCCTTGGCCGCTATGACGAGGCGATCGCCGAACTTCGGGAAATTGTCAAGCAATGGCCCGGCGAAGTGGCGGTGTGGGAACAACTCGCTCGTGTGGCCGAGGTGGCCGGCAAGGTTGATCTGGCGGTCAGCGCGTGGGAAGAGATCCACAAGCTGGACCCTTCCAGTTCTATCGCAGGGCGGTCCATTCAGCGGTTGAAGGGCGTTCGCGAGAATACACCGCGTGGCAAGCTGAACCTCACGGATAGCGACAGCGGGATCAACCTCAGTGTGGCACGCGTCTGCGAGAACTGCGGTGCCCAGAACAGCGAAGAGTTCGACCGATGCTGGCAATGTCACGCACTGCTGGTCAGTTCGACGCCTCCTCCTCTGGTTCCCGCACTCTTGCCCGAGGTCCCTTCTCAGGCCTGGATCAGGCGCCTGGCTGGGGGACTGTTAACCGTTGGCGTCGTCAGTGCCTGCGTGTTTCTCGCGTTCAGCTACTTGCCGCTCGATGACACGATGGCCCCTCGGGGCCTTGCCATCACCGTTTACGACGTCCTGGCGGCGACACTCTATGCAACACGTCTCTATATGGCCTTGGGGGTGCTCTTGGTCTCCACTCTCGTGTTTTGGGGCCTCTTCCGCTACTTCGGGCTCAAGGGTATGGAGTTGTCAGACGCGTTTGTCTCTGGCCTCTTCACGGCCGGCGTGTCCTATCTCGCTCTATGGTTACCCGTGCCCTACCAGGTGCTGACGCCCGCAGCCCCCGCGCTGGCAGCGTTTGTTGTGCTGACCGTGTTCGTGGCGCGTGGAACACTACTACGCCTGTTTGGGGTTTGGCTTGTCCAGGGCGTAGTTCTTGCAACAGTGGTACTGGCACTCCCGGCGATCTTGCATGGGAAGGAGTTCATGGCCCACTGGCCGGAAGTCGTTCGCTTTGACAACGGCCTGTCGCAGTCGGGCGAGTCAGTGAATGCTCCCACCCTCCTCAAGGGGCCCACGCCCTACACATGCTCGCTGATCTGGGCCAGTACAGGTTCGCCCTGGCTGGACGAAGTCGGGTCGGAGGCCGCCATCGAGATTATACCCACCCCACTCGATCGATATCTCAAGGTGGATTTGAAAATGCTGCGAGTTGAAGAAGATGATCGTGCCACGCAGTGGGAGCAGGTCCGGTACCTGGACACTCCACCTTACCGGGTCATTCAGTCCGTAATCCCCGGTGCTAAGTATGCTCTTCGCATTGAAGCTGCGGAGGGGACCACGTGCACAATCACCATCACGGGGTTGTTGCCGGTGCGGCCCGGTCCGTAGTGGCCAGAAGCCGCTCGATCTCGCCTGGCTCCAGCCACACGCGCGCGCGCAACACGATGTCCGCCCGCTTGTGCGGCGGGCTCGCTTTCAACAACAAGGCCCACGCCTCAAAAGATGAAGGCCAACGGCGCAAACTCTGCTCGACGGCATCCCTTGCCCCCACAGAATCCCCGGTCATCAGCAGCGATGCAGCCAGTCCGAGATAGGCACCCCCTGAGTCCATTTCCTTGCAGGCAGTGCGAAAGGCATCTCGTGCATCCTCGAAGCGGCCCGCGTCAAGTAGGGCCAAGCCGTACATCTCATGGGTTTCAGATGGCGTGAAGCGCAACGCCACCACTCGCTCATAGGCGACCGTCGAATCTTCTCCCTTGAGGTGCGAACTCTCCGCCGTGCGAAGCAGGTAACTGGGGAGCACGACCATCCACAGCACCAAGGGGAGCACGAGCAGCGCGCCGATCCCGAGTGTCCGGGACAAGAGCCGCGAGGACCGCGTGGCAGAACAGCCTTCTGCAAGCTTCGGAGCCCTGCCGAGAAGGCAGCCCGCAAGGAGCAATCCCAGGATTGCATGCGGCGCGCTGTAGAACGGGTAATACGCGAGCGAGAACACGGCCAGGGACAGCAGTCCGCCCCATTCCGGACCGCGGCATCGAATCAGTCTTCCCCACCAGAGGACGAGCGGGATAACGCCGATGACGCCAAGTTCGGCCAGAAGCTCCAGCACATCGCAGTGGGCGTGGTCTGTATGCAGCAGATTGTGGGCGAGGCGATCTCCACCGGGTTCCCAGAGAACCTCACCCAGGTACCGCGCGCTGAACGCGCCGTAGTTGCCCAGGCCGACGCCGGTCAGCGGGGAGTCTTCGACCATGCGCCATGTGCCGAGCCAAAACCATTCGCGGAGCGATCGGCCTGGGTCAACGGATCGAAACATCGAGATGAGTCTCTCCACAGTCTCTTCTGGCGCGATAAGGCACAGAATCGTGACAAACGCAACGGCCACGACTCCCATGGCAATGAGGCGTCCCCTTGCGGGCCTCGCCGAGACCAGAATGAACGCGGCGCCGGCGGCTGCGGCAAGCCACGCTGACCGTGCGCCGGAAAGCAGTAGAGCCCCGGCTATGATGGCTAGCGCGACCAGCGCGATTCTCCCGGTCCTGCCCGGTTTGAACGCGTCGTGAAGGGCCAATGGGAAAGCAATGGCGAGATATCCCCCGAGCAGTCCGGCATTGCCAAAGACCGAGTAGATGCGTTGGGCCGTTCCCCCATAGTCCGGAAAGAAGTGCGGCATCAGGCGGCCGTATTGAAGTGTGGCGAGAATCCCGACGATGACTGCGGAGCCTACGATCGCTCGGTGCACGGCCTGCCTTCTCTCTTCTGAGCACAAGATGGGAAAGGCGCACACTGCAAAAAGAAGCAAGATCACCCAGCGCAGGCATTCGACCAGATTGGACGCGCCAAGCGGGACAGACCCGAAAATGCCTGGGATGAGTCCCCATATCAACGACACCCCAAACGGCCCCACCAGCCAGAACGAACCTCTCGGGACTCGCCCTCTCTTCAGATAGAGAACCCCGAGAACTCCAGCACCGGCGGCCAACACGGCCTCCTTGGCGTGGAGAAACGAGGTCAAATGGGAGGAATAGGCCACCGCACCGGCCACGATGGCTGTGCACAGCACGTACCGATCGGCTCGTGATACCGGAACTGCAACGCCTTCTCCCCGCATTTGCGGCACTTTGTTCATCCCTCTCAATCGGACGAGTGAGTTGACACCCTTCCTGTTGCGCAATAGGATAACGATTCTGATCTTCATGACGGTAGGGGAAGTGTTCCGGCGGTCGAGGAGAGTTCACATGAGCAGTCGCTGTTTTGTCCCCCTGGTGTTGGCTTGTGCGCCCGCGTGGGCCCAAGGTTGGCAGCCTTTGGACGGTCACCCGCGCCCCGACTGGTCACGGCCGTGGGTGAGCCTCGACGGCGCGTGGCAGTTCGACTTCGACCCCGACGACACTGGGTTGCGCGACCGGTGGTTCGAGACCCACACCTATGGACGGACCATCCAGGTGCCCTATCCCTGGCAGAGTGAACTGTCCGGCATCCACGATACCGCATACAACGGAGTAGCGTGGTACCAACGGGATATCGCCATTCCGAATGATGCAGGTCCCAGAATCTTCCTCGTGTTCGGCGCGATCGACTGGTCGGCAACCGTGTGGGTGAACGGCAAAGAGGCGGCTACCCACGAAGGGGGCTACGTCCCCTTCGACGTGGAGATCACGGAACTCGTCAAGCCCGGTGAGACTGTCCGGTTGACTGTCCGGGCAGTCGATCGCACGGAAGCCGATCTCCCGACGGGCAAACAGATCGGCTGGTATACGCAAACCGGCGGCATCTGGCAGACGGTTTACCTGGAATCACGGGGCAGCGCCTTTATACAGCAGGGGCACATCCTCCCCGATATCGATCAGCAGCGCGCGGAGGTTCGGCTCACATTGAATGCACCTGGCGCGGGTGCGCACACGGTGAAGGTCACCGCCACGCATGGCGAGCAGAAGGCCGAGGTATCGCAGGAAGTAACCTTGCAGGCGGGCGAGAACCAAGCTACCGCGGTGCTGCCCATACCGAACCCGGCGTTATGGTCCCCGGATTCCCCCACGCTCTACGACGCCGAAATCGAACTGCTCCAGAACTCCAAAACCGTGGATACGGTGCACACGTATTTCGGCATGCGCAAGATCTCACGCGGCACATACGGAGGAAGCGCCCAGGAGTACATCCTGCTCAATAACAAGCCCATCTACTTGCGTGGCGCGCTTCACCAGTCATTCAACCCGAAGGGTATCTACACGCATCCCGATGATGACTTCATCCGCCAGGACTACGAGAAGACGAAGCAGTTCGGGCTGAATTGCCTGCGCATCCACATCAAGACGGAGGAGCCGCGCGCCTTGTACTGGGCGGACAAGCTCGGCGTGATGCTCATGTGCGATGTCCCTAACTTCTGGAAGAAGTCGGAACGTGCGAATGCGGCCTGGGAGGCGACGCTGCGCGGGCAGGTCGCGCGCGATTTCAATCACCCGGCGATCATCGCCTGGGTCGATTTCAACGAGACATGGGGAATCGGCGATCAAGGTTACGACCGGCCCGCACAGGAATGGGTCCAGAGCGTGTGGAAACTGACCAAGGAGCTGGATCCCACTCGCCTCGCCGAAGACAATTCGCCCTGCAACTACGATCATGTGGTCTCGGACATCAATTCCTGGCACTTCTACATCGACGATTACGAGCGCGCGCGCGACCACATCGCGGAGGTCGTGGAGAAGACCTACCCGGGCTCGCAGTTCAATTACGCCGAGGGGTGGCTTCAAGACACCGCGCCTCTCATGAACTCGGAGTACGGGGGCGTCAGCGCGGGCAGCGGCGATCGCGACATCTCGTGGGTCTTCCTCTTTCTGACCAATCTCTTGCGCAAGTATGAGAAGATCAACGGCTACATCTACACGGAATTGTCAGACATCGAGTGGGAACACAATGGCTTCATGAACTACGACCGTTCCGAAAAGGTCTACGAATACCCCGCCAACATCACGGTCGCCGACCTGCAGGGATCTGAGTTCCTCGTGCTGGACTGCCCGCCCTACCAGAAAGTGAAAGCGGGCGACCCGGTAAACATCCCCGTCTTGCTCAGTCATTGGTCCGAGACCTCAGGCTTGAAGCTGCGCATGTCCGTCAGCGGACGGAGCGTAGACGGTCGCCCCTGGACGGAATGGGTGCCCACTGTCGAGCGGCCGCTCGAGGCGGCGCCGTTTAAGGTCACTCCGCAAGAATCATTTGACTTCACGGCGCCCAACGCGGGCGGACTGATGAAGATTGTCGGCGAGGTTTTTGAGGGGGACAAACGCGTCGCCGCGAATTACTGTGTCGTCCAAGTGACGGATGGCGAGCAGTGGCCGGGTCCCACCCAGTACGTCGTGTCATTTCCCGTGGACTCTTTCTCAGACCTTACCTTCGAGGAATCGAGCCTGACGCGCTCGCAGCATCCCGGCAAAGTTTATGGATTCAAGGACGGTTACGTCGAGTATCAGATTCAATTGCCCGATGACTTTGACGCAAACACCATTGAAGGGTGCCGTCTCATCGCGGAGATTGGCGCCAAGGCGGATCGCGAGCTGGTCGACTGGCCAGAGCGCGTCAACCGCCAAGACTACCCGCAAACGGACACCAGGAAGTGGCCGAGCGATGTGACGGTGAGCGTGGCCGGCATCGAAGTCAGCACGGTTCCCGTCGAATCCGACTTTGCGGACGCGCTCGGCGTGCTCTCCCATGTGGCCCAGTTTCACCATGGGTCACACGGGACCGTGGCGAGCATTCCACTGGAAGGAGAGGTTCTTGCCGCGGTGAAGAATGCTATCGGCGAGGACAAGCCGATCACCCTGCGTTTTCAAGTGAGGCCTGACGCCGCGCATGTGGGCGGACTCGCGCTCTATGGAGCATCCATGGGGCGCGCCCCACTCGACCCAACGTTGCTCTTCACACTGGCTGCGGGAGCGGAGAAACCCAAGGGTGAGGCCAAGCCCATCAACCCGATGTCCAACCGATACGAGACGGTGCTTCAAACCGGGCCGAATGGACACGAGTGGCGATTCACCACCAGCACACCGGCCGAAGGCTGGCAGCAGCCTGATTTCGATGACGGGTCATGGAGCAAGGGGAAAGCGGGCTTCGGCACAGCGGGAACCCCGGGCGCCCGCATCGGCACGGAATGGAGCACCCCGGACATCTGGTTACGGACCACCGTGAAAGTGCCCGCACTGTCCGAGAAGTCGCTTGCGTGGCTGTCGTTGCACCACGATGAGGACGTGGAGGTCTACGTAAATGGATTGCCTTTGCTCGAGCGCAAGCGGTTTGCGAGCGACTACGAACAGATACCGCTCAAACCCGAGCAGCGCAACCTGTTTCAAGCCGGCAAACAGAACACCATTGCCGTGCATTGCCATCAGACGTCGGGCGGTCAATTCGTGGATCTCGGCCTGATGATACTGGCGCGTGAATGAACTTGAGAGGACCCGCACGACATGACTATGGCGCGCAAACGAAAAGCTGGCACACTGCGCGGCGAAGCACTGACAAGCGTACGCCGCATGGCCCGGAAGGTTGAACCCGAGCCGGGGCACGCATTCCAGGTGTGCCGCGTGTCAGAACAGCTTTTTGACGCGGCGAGCGAGCTGCACGGCCTGGGTCCGCACGCGCGAACGCTGCTGTCCGCCGCGGCCCTCTTGCACGACGTGGGCCTGGCGGCCGGTGTGAATGCCCACCACAAGCACGCGCGCGATTTGATCCTGGGCTACGACTTGCCGGGGTTCACGGAGCGGGAGCGCATGATGATTGCGTGTATCGCACGGTACCACCGGAAGGCCTTGCCGAAACCCACACACAAAGTCTTTCGCGATCTCGACAAGGAGGAGCAAGCCGTGGTGACCCGTCTCGCGGCGTTGCTGCGCATTGGCGACGGGTTCGATCGCGCGCATGATGCGGCGGTGCGCCAACTGAGTGTGAAACAAGATGCGGGACAGGTGACCATCCGCGCGCACCTGCGGCATCCAAGTCCCACAGACGTGTGGGGCGCGGCGCGCAAGACGGACCTGTTTGAGAGCACATTCGGCGTGAAGGTGCTCATTGAATCCAAGGAGGAATAGGTGCGGCGACCGCTCGCAAGGACTGTGACCACGTTCGCGATGCTGGCAATCGCGGGTTGCCAGTCCACCGGGTACCGCGGGGCCGATGCTTTTGCGCCGCAGCCAGGCGATCTGCTCTTTCAGGACCTGGACTGTGGGCCGCTCTGCGATGCCATAGAGACCGTCACGCAAGGCGTTGACGGCGCCCACTTCTCTCACGTGGGGATCGTTTCCCGAACGGATGGGCGCGAGCCGTTGGTGATCGAAGCCGTGAGCGCAGGTGTGAGGGAGACTACGCTATCGGAGTTCCTCGCGCGCAGCAAGGACGCGGCAGGGAACCCCAAGGTGCTGGTCGGCCGTCTGGACGATACCCACCGGCCGCTCATCCCTGAAGCGCTCCGTGTCGCCAACAGCTTTCTGAACGCACCCTACGATGGCGTCTATGCGATCGACAATTCATCGCTCTACTGCTCGGAGCTGGTGTACGAGGCATTCCGGCAGGCAAATGAAAACAGGCCCGTTTTCGCGCTCCACCCGATGACCTTCAAGGATCCGCAGACCGGAGAGTTCTTCCCGCCGTGGGTCGAGTACTACGCCTCGCTCGGCGTGTCGATCCCCGAGGGTCAGCCGGGACTCAATCCCGGGAGCATTTCGCGCGAGCCGGTGGTCCAGGTGGTGCACGCCTACGGGCGGCCGGAGGGTTGGCAACGCAAAGCCGCTACGAGGTAAACTGACGGTCTTCGTACCGTTCCCTGTAGCGCGGTTAGTGGCGCAACGCGCGTGCAGCTTGTTGGTGGAGAGGAGAATCCTCGTGCCCAAACGATGCACACTCGGTCACCGTATGGCGCTCGACGCCCTGCGAGAGCGGCTGCCCGCCCTCTATGCCGCCCGCGACGCGGCCAGCCGCTACGATGCGGACGGAATTCACGACATGCGTGTAGCCTCGCGGCGTTTGCGGGCCGCGCTGGTCGCGCACAAATCCCAATTGAAGCGGAAGACCACGGATGAGCTGCTGAGCCGGTTCAAAGCCATCACAGGCGGTCTCGGCGTGGCGCGGGAGTTGGACGTCACCCGCGCGCTCTTGGAGAGGAAACGCACCAAGATGAAGGGCGCACCACGAACGGCCGCGACGCAGGTCCTCGGCGCCTTGCGCGACCTGCGCAATAGTGAGACCCAGAGCGTGGATGCCGGGGTGCACTTAGCGTCGGAAGAACGGGTGGAGGCCGCGTTTCAGGAACTCGCAGCCAGCGCCAGAAAATGCAAGCACTGCTATCTTGCTTCCGCGGAGGAAGCGCTGGTGAAGCGTTTCGCGATCCTCGGCAAGCGATATGCACTCTGGCAAAAAACGCACAGCGAGGAAGACCTCCACCAGGTTCGTATTGCCTTCAAGCACCTTCGTTACCATGCGGAGGTCTTTAAGCAGCTCTACGGGGAATCCATGGGGCCCTTCATCAAGGAGCTGAAATTCACGCAGGAGCATCTGGGCGCGTGGAATGACGCCCGGGTGCTGCGCGATTATGTGGAACGGTTGGCCCACGACCTGAACGGAAAAGCCGCGGACGGCGTGGCGCAGCTCTACAGCGCGCTCGACCGCGATACCGATGATCTGCTGGAGACGTTCGAGAAGGGCGCCACGCACCTTTTCACCGAAGAGTCACAGGGCCGCATCAGAGCGCTTTTCGCGAATCCTATGCATACCTGTTGCGACCATAGGAAAGATGAGTGAGGTAGTGATAGCGGTTGGAGGTTGGCGATGCGTTGCAGACTGATGACGAGTATTCTCCTTTCATTTCTACTGATTGCGCCGTGCTTCGCACAGACGGCCATTACGGTTATGTCATTCAACGTTCGCTATGGCACCGCGGATGATGGCGATAACGCGTGGGACAAGCGCCGGGACATCGCCGTGGCCATGGTGCGCGAACACAGCCCGCTCGTGATTGGGACGCAGGAATGCCTGGACTTCCAGGCCGATTACTTTGTGCAGCAGATGCCCGAGTATCGGTGGTTCGGCGTGGCACGCGAAGCGGACGGCACCGGGGAGCGAATGGCCGTGCTGTACCTCGCCAAAGAGGTGAGTCCGATCGAGTCCGGCAATTTCTGGCTCTCGGAAACTCCCACCGTTCCAGGTTCGATGTCGTGGAACACCTCGTGCACCCGCATGGCGACCTGGACGAGATTCTATCATTATGAATCCAAGCAGTACTTCCATTTCGTCAACACGCACTTGGATCATCGTAGCGAACCGGCACGTCAAGGTGGCGCGAAGGTCGTGGCGGAGTTCATCGGGAAGCTGCCTGCCGACGCCCCCGTGATCCTCACAGGTGACTTCAATTCGACCGCAGGCGGCAGCGAAGCGTATACGATTCTCACGGGTAGCGGCTTGGCGGACGCGTGGATCATAGCCAAGGAGAAGGTGGGGCCACCTGTGACGTGGAGCGCGTTCAAAGCGCCCGAACCGAATGTGGACAGGCGTATCGATTGGATTCTGACAAGGGGTCCTGTCTCCGTCGACCGCTGCGAAACGTTGACGTTCAATCAGGACGGCCGCTATCCCAGCGATCATTTTCCCGTCGTGGCGCAGCTATCGATCATGGCCCCGTAATCTCACAATGCGGCGAGGACCGCCGGTAATTGGGCCGCGGATTTCATGTCTCCAAGCGTTCCATGGTCAGGCAGTAGTCGGTGAATCCACACTGCCGCCAGAACCGAATGCCAGCAGGATTTGCCGTCAGTACGTCCAGGCGGAGACGCTTGCCTCTTGGCCAGACCTCATGCGACAGCCACTCGATGGCCTGTCGGCCGATTCCTTTTCGGCGCTGCTCGCGAGCGACAAAGAACTGTCGGATATAGACGAAGTCATTCTCCTCTTTGAAGAGGCAATACCCCGCGACACTCTCTTCGACAACGAATAGGTAGGCCTCATACTCCCCACCCAACCAGCGGCTCATGCGCTTCGTAAGCTCGGCCGGCCCCATGGGGTTCCGGTGCCCCTCGTCCTCGATCAGCATCTTGTTCATCCGTGCGAGAGTCTGGACGTCGGATTCACTTGCTCGTACCATCTGCATCTACTCGCTCTCCACAGCGCGTACGGCACGCGCTATCACGCTTCTCCGTACACACGTACCTCATAGACCCTGGCAGCGGGACCGCCATTCGTGGCAAGCACGATCAGGCGTAGTGCGCGGGTCGTCACCTGCTCAAAGGTGTGGACGCGACGGCGCACGTAGTTGCCTGTCACCTCAACGAGACCACGCCACGTGGCACCATCGTGGTACTCGACGCGGTAGTCCTTCACGCAGTCCGGGTAGCGGAACAGCGGGTCGAGCACTCGGTAGTTGGCATTCGTGTCGAAGGTGAGCTGCAGCGTAGTGCATTTGATCGTGGACGGCCAACACAATTCGAGCCACGCGGGAAGCGCGTGCACGGGATTGGACATCCACAGGTTGGTCCACGTGTCGGGCCGGTGAGTGCCCCGATTCACGTTGTGCGCGGCAAAAGGCCTGCTTTCTGGCGACAGACGCATGGCCAGCGAACAACCGCCGACAATGGGACGCCAGCGCTCGCGGCCCGGCAGATTCGCTGCCGTCACGCCCACCGGGCTGACACACGGCTTGCCGGGCTCGTCGCGGTACGCCATCCAGTACAGTCCCGGTGCCGGGCTCGTGCAAACGTAGTATAGGCGTTCCGGCCGGACGCGTTTGTTGAAACGAAATGCCACCCAGCCGCCACTGCCTGCCGGAACGGTGGCGCTTGCTTGCGCCAGGTCATGCGCCGAGCGATAGTCCCACACATGCGCCGCCTCACGAAGAGACAGTGAGAGCGACGTCTCAGACGGAAGGATCGAATTGATGAGCAACTCCACGGTATCGATGCGCTTTGCCGAAACCGGAAAGATCTGCGCGTGAGGATAGCGCAGATCTAAAGGCGCGACGCCGTCGGGGAAGACCAAAAGCGCTTCGCTGCTCGCGCGAACCCGCGCATGACGTGCAAGGTCGGCGGGATCCTCATTCACCACTCCGGGGATGTGCCCGTCCTCGCGCAGGATTCGCTGCTGCACCTGCTTCGCATGGGTGCGCGCAACCTCTCGTGGGGTTGAAGAGAATTGCCTGCAGAGCGAGGCGGCAACGCCGACCGCCTGACCCACGACGCAACCCGTGCCCAGTACCCGCGATGAGGAGAATCCAACATATGAGCAACTGATGGGACGCCCCGCCATCATGAGGTTGTCGACGTTGCGCGAGTACAGCGCGCGTAGGGGAATGCCATACACGTTCGTGCTCACGCGGTCCCAGTTCTCGTCGCTCTTCAGCGACGGGCACGGCACTTGGTCACGCGCGAGGATGCCGCCCTGTGTGTGGATGTCGATGCTCCAGCAGCCGTAGGCCACGGCGTCGTCCAGGAGCGTGGGGTTCTGAATGTGTTGCTGCGTGATCACATAGTCGCCAAGGATACGCCGGCCTTCGCGTTTGTAGGGCCACCACCCCACGGATTCCAGCGCGTAGTTCTCTGCGCCATGCGCTCCCCTGTTCTTGATGTGGTCCCACACGCCCAACAACTGGCGCAGCGCCTCGTGCCGGATTTCATTGTTATCATGGATGGGGTGATACGGAGCGCCCACCTCTATCCACCAGTACCCGCCCTCGTAAGAGGTGTGGTTGCGCGCGTACAGGTCCTTCTCCGTGGGAAAACTCGCGGCCCAGTCAGGCAACGTGAACGGCACCGGATGACCGGCGTCCACCGCCCGAAAAAACAGCGTGCTGCCCATGGTCTTCTCATCGGCAATCTCCGGCGCCTCCGCCTCGCCATACTCCTTGCGTGCTTCGCGGCCCCAGCGGTAATCAGCGCCTGCGCGGTGCGCCAACACCCCGTCCCCGGTGGCGTCCACAAAAAGTGGCGCACGAAACTCGAACGTCTTTTCCGATCCCAACTGAATGCAGTAGACGGACTCGATGTGGCCGGGGTCGCGCATGGCAACTCGGTGCATATGGGTATTCAGGAAGAGCGAGATATTCGCTTCGCTAAGGACCTTCTCGTATAGCACAAGATCCCAGTGGCAATTCATGATCCCCTCGCGGCACGGGAGGTGATTGCGGACGCGCTCCTCCGTGTGAAACTCGTCGAGCAGTCCCAGTTCCTTGACCCAAGCGCGGTGGCCGCTGCTGTTTTCGGGCACGAGCTTCACTTCGCTCGACGAGTTGCCGCCGAGCATGGAGCGTTCATGGACGAGGGCGACCTTGACCCCATTGCGCGCGGCGCCGATCGCCGCGGCTGTCCCGGCAATGCCACCGCCCACGACGACGAGGTCGAATTCCAGTACGACGGGGTTTTCCCTGTCTGGCAGCAGTTGTTCGCCTGCGGCCGGCGAATCGGAGTCCTCAGCGTGTGCCCCTCCTTTGCCCGCAAAGGCCACTCCCCCACCGCCCAGGAGGCTGGCGAACAGTGTGAAGAAACTCCGGCGATTCCATTGCATGGCGTTACCTCCCGGTGTGGCGCTCATGCTAACAGATGCCGCCGAGGCGTTGTATACTTGCTCTTCAAAGGAGGCACAGCCATGCTCGAGTATTTTGAAGTGGCCCGGCGCATTCTCGACGAAGTGGAGCGGACCCAGGCCAAGGAGATCGCCAAGGCGGCGGACCTGATTGCAGACAGCATGATGAAAGGCGGGATTTGGCATGTGTTCGGGACCGGGCATTCGCATGCGCTGAGTGAAGAGGTCTACTACCGCGCGGGAGGCCTCGTGCCAGTGAATGCCATCCTCTTCCCCGCGCTCATGCAGCACGAGGGACCCGTGACCAGCACCACCCTCGAACGCCTGCCCGGACTCGCCAAGGCCATCCTCGACAAACAGCAGGCGTGTCACGGAGAGGTCCTCACTATCGTCTCTAATAGCGGAAAGAACGCGGTGCCCGTGGAGATGGCATTGGCCGCCCGCGAGCGCGGACTGAAGACGATCGCGATCACTTCGCTCGCCCAGTCGAAGGCCGCTACGCTCGGCGCGGGTCAGACCAAGAAGCTCTACGAGATCTGCGATGTGGTCATTGACAATTGTGGCGGACCCGGAGACGCGGCCTTGCCAGTCCCGGGAACGGATTTGATGACCGCGGCCACATCGAGCCTGGCGGGCATCGCCATCATGGAGCAGATTGTCTACGGCGTGTGTTGCCGCTTTGCAGCGGCCGGCAAGGAGCCGCCGCTGTTCAAAACAGCCAACCTTCCCGGCGGCGACGAATGGAACCGCCGCATGATCGAGCAGTACGGCGCACGCGTGAATTTGCGCTAGATGAACCTATTCATTCAAGGAGATAACGCTGTGGCCAACAAGGCGGTGATCCCAGTGTTCTTTGGTCTGCTGGTGTGTTTTGCGGGGTGCGGCCCAAAGGAGATTCCGATAGACGAGGTCAAGCATCCTGAATCTCTCACCGCCGCTACGCTCGCCGCGACAGGCGACATGGAGGTTGCCCTGGAAGCGCTTTACAGCGGGCAGCCCCCCGCGGACTCGCGCCTGGAGCCCGCCCGGTGCCTTCTGCTCACGGAGTCAGGCTTTGTGAGATTGAGCAGCGCAGAGCGGACAGCCATGGTCCAAGAGAATAACCAGGTGGGCGGGGCCGTGCGCGAACTTGCCCGGGCAGGCATGGCCAAAGCCGCCGAAGCAGCCGCCGCGGGCCGCGCGGAGGAGGCGCAACAGTGGAAAGACCGGGTCGCCACCCTCGGCGCCGAACTGGCCGACCCGCGGCACACCAAGCTCATGCAATTAGTCGGCCAAGCGATACAGAAGCTGGCGGCGTCAACACCCTGAGTCCAATACGATCATGTCTCCCCGCTCGCCGCATACGTACGGTCCCGTGGAAACGAGGGCACGCGCCGTCAAGGAGCACGCGTCCCTGGAGGGTTTCGATGCGTGCGGTATCGCCGCGGCCGCGTCTATCGACCCCGAGGACCGGCTCGGCGAATGGCTGCGCAGCGGCTACCACGCTGATATGGATTGGATGGAACGCACGCGCGACATGCGTCAGGACGTGCAAAAGAAGTTGCCGGGGACGCGCTCGGTCGTCGTGGTAGCGCGGAACTATTACGCGCCGCGCCCCAAGGCGGCGGAAGGTTCGGTCAAGGTCGCGCGGTATGCCTGGGGACGTGATTACCATCGCGTGCTGCTAAAACCTTTGCGGCGCCTGGCGCGATTCATCGAGTCGCTCGAAGACGGCGCAGAGACTTACTGCTGTATCGACAGCGGACCAGTCCTCGAAAAGGCCTGGGCGGTGCGGGCCGGCCTGGGGTGGCTCGGCAAGAACAGCTTGGTGCTCCGCCGCGACTTGGGCTCGTGGTTCTTCCTGGGGACCATCCTCACGACCGTCGAACTGGAACACGACTCCCCCATCCCCGATCAATGCGGGAGTTGCCGTTTGTGCATTGAGGCATGTCCGACTGACGCGATCGTGGAACCCAAGGTCGTAGATTCCCTGCGCTGCATTCCCTATCAGACGATTGAGAACCGCGGCACAATTCCGGAGGAGCTGCAACCTCAGTTTGAGGGCTGGGTCTTCGGCTGCGATATCTGCCAGGACGTGTGCCCCTGGAACCGCAAGGTGGCGGAGACCAGCGAGCCCGATTTCCATCCCCGCCCGGGCCACGCCAACCCGGACCCCGATTGGATCACCGCGATGGACGAAGAGGCCTTCCGCAAGGAGTTCTCCGGCACCCCCATTCTGCGCGCAAAGCACACCGGGATGCTGCGGAACGTATCGTTGAATCGCAGAAGGATGCCCTAACCTCCAGGGAACCCTCGCGCGCCGTTCGGACCATTGGCAACCCGCGTCTTTGTAGCGCCCGGTTTCCATGCCGGGCGTCTTCGATTCCTTCGGACGCCCGGGGTGGAACCCGGGCGCTACATGAAGATCCCAGGGCAATCGCACCAAAACTACCCGTTCCGCTACCGCCCAAAAGCCCCTTTGGTATCGCCTCCCTTTGAGAGCTATCGCAATTGACGGTGATTCAGAGTGAGCTGAGCCCGGGCAAGATGGGTGCACATCGGCGGCGTTGAGCCGCCGTAATGGCCTGAAAGGCCTG
>JADLGB010000104.1 GCA_020849535.1 Candidatus Hydrogenedentota bacterium | reverse complement strand
CTGGAACGTTGTGGGAGACGTTCCATCAAACACGGAGAAAAAGGAAAACAATGGTAGAACGTCTCTCCATCCCTATCGGGTCTGAGGAAATCGTCCTCGAAACCGGTAGAATCGCCAAGCAGGCCCATGGCTCGGTCCTGGTCACCTGCGGCGAAACCATGGTCCTGTCGGCCATCTGCGTAGCATCCGACTCAAGGGAAGGGCAGGATTTCTTCCCCCTGACCGTCGACTACCGCGAGAAGAGTTTCGCGGCGGGCCGCATCCCCGGAAACTTCTTCCGGCGCGAAGGCCGCCCGACGGAACGCGAAGTCCTCGTGTGCCGCCTTACGGACCGCCCCTTGCGGCCCCTGTTCCCCAAGGGTTTTTACAATGAACTCCAAGTGTTCTCGACGGTCTTTTCGACCGACAACGAGAACAATCCCGACATCCTCTCCCTCATCGGCGCCTCCGCCGCGCTGCATATCTCGAAGGTGCCCTTCCTGGGGCCCATCGGTGCGGTGCGCGTTGGCTTGATTGAGGGCGTGCTGGCCGTGAATCCGAAGATCTCGGAAATGGACGGCAGCGAACTGGACATCGTCGTCGCGGGTACCGCCGAAGCCATCACGATGGTGGAAGGCGCCGCGCGGCAGGTATCCGAAGAGAAGATGCTGGAAGCGCTCGAATTCGCCCACGGCTACATCAAGCAGATCTGCCAGGCCATCGAAGACTTCCGGCAGCGCGTAGGCGAGGAGAAGATGGCCGTTGCGGAGCCGGTGACGGATGCCACGGTTGTGGCGGATGTCGAAGGCATCGCGCTGGACCGCTTCAAGGCGCTCCTCGCGCCCATGGAGAAGCACGCTCGGGCCGATGGTCTGAGCGCGCTCGAGAAGGAAGTCCACGAAACGCTGGCCGCGCGCTACGGCGAAGAGTCGTACGCCGCGCGCAGCGCGGACATCACCACGGCCTTGGGCGCGCTCGAGAAGCGCCTCATGCGCGAGCAGGTCATCAAGACCAATACGCGTTTGGACGGCCGCGACCTGACCACCGTCCGCCCCATCACGATCGAAGTGGGCGTGTTGCCCCGCGTGCATGGCTCCTGCCTCTTCACGCGCGGCGAAACCCAGGCGCTGGTCACGACCACGTTGGGCACCAGCCGCGACGAGCAACGCCTCGACGAGCTGACCGGGGAAGAGTTCAAGCGCTTCATGCTGCACTACAACTTCCCGAGTTGGTCGGTGGGCGAGGTCCGGCGCATTTCCGGACCGGGCCGCCGCGAGATCGGGCACGGCAAACTTGCCGAGCGCGCCATCGAAAGCATCCTGCCGTTGGACGAGGAGTCCGACACCGCGTTCCCGTATACGATTCGCATCGTGTCGGACATCACCGAGAGCAACGGCTCCAGTTCGATGGCGTCGGTCTGCGGAGGCGTGATGAGCCTGATGGACGCGGGCGTCCCCCTGCGGGCGCCGGTGGCGGGTATCGCCATGGGCCTGATTAAGGAAGGCGACGAGGTCCGCGTGTTGAGCGATATCCTCGGCGCGGAAGACCACCTCGGCGACATGGACTTCAAAGTCTGCGGCACGAGCGAAGGCATCACCGCGTTCCAGATGGACTGCAAGGTGATGGGCGTTTCGCGCGAAGTCATGAGCCAAGCCCTGCACCAGGCGCGCGAAGGCCGGATACACATCCTCGGCAAGATGAATGAATGTCTCGCCGAGTCGCGTTCGGAAATCTCGAAGTTCGCGCCGCGCATCATCACGATCAACATCAATGTCGACAAGATCCGCGACGTCATCGGACCCGGCGGAAAGGTCATCCGCGAGATCCAGAAGAATTCGGGCGCCGAGATCGAGATCGAGGACGACGGCACAATCAATGTCGCCGCGGTGGACGCCGCATGCGCCCAGGCCGCGGTGGACATGATCCGCATGATCGTAGCCGAGCCCGAAGTCGGCCAGGTCTACCACGGCAAGGTCACCCGTATCATGCCGTTCGGCGCATTCGTCGCGGTTATGGGCGGCAAGGAAGGGCTGGTCCACATTTCGGAACTGGCCATCGGGCACGTCCGCGAAGTCACCGATGTGGTGGATGTCGGCGATGACATCAACGTCAAGGTGACGGAGATCGACAAGCTCGGGCGCGTTAACCTCTCGAAGGTCGAGGCCGACCGCGAGCTGGGTCTCATCAGCGACGAAGAGTACAGCGCCCACGAGAGTGCACCGCGCGCCCCGCGCGGCGACCGGGGCGGCGATCGCGGTGGACGCGGCGGCGACCGCGGTGGACGCGGACCCCATCGGGGTGGACGCGACGGCGGCCACCGGGGTGGCGGTGGCGACCGCGGCGGACGCGAGCGCTCGCGCCGCTAGACATACGCAACATCACGATGGCGCTCCTCCGGGGGCGCCATCGGTTTATTCACCGGCCTTGGTCTGCGATAATCCCTTCGCGCGTCCCCGGACGCACCAAAGGCTGCAACCGTTCTCCAGGAGCACAGAAAATGCCGCCCGCCCCATCCATTACGCAGGAATCGACGTCCATTCACATCCTGGACAACGGCATCACGGTCCTGCTCGAACCATTGCCGTACCTCCGTTCCGCTTCGGCGGGAGTTTGGATCAAAACCGGTTCCGCCAACGAGACCGCGGCGCAGTCGGGCGTGTCGCACTTCCTCGAACATCTCTTCTTCAAAGGCACCTCGACCCGGACGGCCCGCCAGCTCATGCAGGCGATCGAGGCGCACGGCGGCCATCTCAACGCGTTCACGTCCCGTGACTACACCTGCCTGTATGCGAAGACCCTCGGCGAACACACCGCCAATGCGATCGAAATTGTCGGCGACATCATCCGGGACTCCCAGTTCTTCGATTTCGAGAAAGAGCGGAATGTCGTCCTCGAAGAAATCGCCAGCATCGAGGACGTGCCCGAAGACCACGTCCACGACATCCTCACACTGCGCCTCTGGCCCGGCCACGCCCTCGGCCGCCCGATTGCGGGCTCGCTCGAAACCCTCGGCGCCATGACCGTCGACGATGTGCGCGCCTACTTCAGCGAGTGGTACCGGCCCGAGAACCTCATCGTGAGCGTGGCCGGCAGCTTTGACGAAGATGCGGTGCTCACCCAGATCGCCCGTGAGTTCGAGTCCATCCCCGCCGCGCCCGCGCCTCCGCGCAACGGCCCGCCCACTTTTGGAACGGGCGTCGAGCAGGTCGTGCGCGACATCGGCCAGAACCACCTCTGCATGGGATTTCCCGGACCGGGTGTGCACGACCCGCGGCGCTACGTCTATCACATGCTCAGCAGCATTCTCGGCGGCGGGTCCACTTCGCGCCTGTTCGAGACCATTCGCGAGCAGGAGGGCCTCGCCTACTCCATCTACACCTTCCACTCCAGCTATTGGGACACCGGCATGATGGGGGTCTACGCGGCCATCGCGCCGGAGAACCTCGACAAGACCATCGGCCTCGTGTGCGCGGAATTGAAGAAAGTCCGCACAGAGCGAGTGCCCGAGGATGAAGTGTCCCTGAACCGGGAACAGTTGAAGGCCGGGATCCTCATGGGGCTCGAGAGCACCTTCAACCGCATGGCGCGCGTCTGCAAATCGTATATGTATCACGGGCGCATTCTGAGCATTGACGAGGTTGTGGCGGCCATCGACGCCGTCACCGCGGAGGACCTCCTCGCGCTCGCGAATGAGCGCTTCACCCCTGACCAATCCACCACGATAGTCTTGGGGCCTTCCAACGGCGCGCTTGGCGAGCAGGTGCCGCTATGACCCGCGCGGTGGAGGTACGCATCACCGTCGATCCAGGGTGCGAGGACCTGCCGCTCCCCTCCTACGAGACAGAGCACGCCGCCGGTATGGACCTGCGCGCCGCGGTGCCCGATTCCCTTGTGCTCGAACCGGGCCAGCGCGAATTGGTGCCCACGGGGCTGCGCATTGCCCTCCCCGAGGGCTACGAGGCCCAGATCCGCCCGCGCAGCGGCCTGGCCTACAAGTACGGCATCTCGCTGCTGAACTCGCCGGGAACCATCGACGCCGACTACCGGGGCGAAATCCGGGTCATCATGGCCAATCTCGGCCAGGAACCGTTCACCATCCGGCGCGGCGACCGCATCGCGCAGATGATCATTGCCCCCGTCACCCGCGTCACCTGGATCCCTTGCACCACCCTCGACGAAACCGCCAGGGGGGAAGGCGGCTTCGGCCACACGGGGGTGTAAGACACCGGCGAGGGCGCCTGTGCCACGCGCCTTTTGGAGTGCGGCGGCTTGCCGCTGCTTTCACTGAGCAGGCTTGCCTGCGGTTTGGGCAGATGTGCTGGCATTTGTCACATGCGTTTCCTGAGGGAGCATAGGCGTGGGTGTCTATGCCGGTGGCTTGACCCATGGCACAGGGCCACCGGCGCGCCCGGTGAGGCACCTCGGATGAGGCGTAAGCCGCCAACGCCATTGTATTTGACTCATATCACCGTCATTGAGTATACTTGCTTGTTACGACAAAGCCCTAAACTGGGCATTCCGAACCCGTTGACGCTTTTTCGGTTGGAGCGCGCGGAACGTGCAACAAAGGAGATTCCGGTGAAACAGACCTTTCAACCATCAGTCTTGAAGAGGAAGCGGACCCATGGCTTTCTGGAACGGATGTCCTCCGCGGGCGGGCGTGCCGTGATTCGCCGCCGCCGCGCCAAGGGCCGCAAGCGTCTTTCCGCTTAACCGGGAGGTATACCGTCTGTTGTGGCCGGACCAAACAGATTCCCCGGGCGGGAGCGCCTCACGCGGAAACGTGATTACGAAGCAGTCTTCGAGCACGGCCGCAAGCGTGTGGGGCGCGAGTTCATTTGTTTCATGGTCCGGCGGGAAGGTCAGGGGCGGCGATTCGGTTTCGCCGTCTCGCGCAAAGTCGGCAAGGCCGTCGTGCGCAATCGCGTTAAGCGCTATCTGAGGGAGATCTATCGCGCCAACCGCGCGTGCCTGTCTGAAGATATCGATTTGGTTCTCGTTGCCCGGCCCCTGGCGGCCGAACTCAACTACCACCAATGCGCTGCGGCGATTCGCCGGCTCCTGAACGATGGAGGCCTGCTCAGTGGGTAAGGTGCTGGTGGCATTTATTCGGCTCTACCAGATCACCCTGTCCCCGCTGCTTGGCCAAAATTGCCGGTTCACCCCGACCTGTTCCCAGTACGCGATTGCGGCGATTCAGAAACACGGCGCCTTTCGAGGCGTGTACTATGCATCCATGCGGTTGCTGCGCTGTCATCCCTTCTGCGCCGGGGGTTACGACCCGGTGCCCTGAGGCGGGCAGGCGCGCGGCCGCACATGAGAGAAAGTCCCCAAGTCCAGATGCGCGGCACGAACGATGAGCACCAGAGGGCGCTGGGTACGATGAAGGAATCCGGCCCTTGTTAGATGACGATCAAGATAAGTCATTAGCGCGCAATCAGCTTTTCGCGATTGTGCTGATGACGGCGTTGGTGCTGGTATATTTCAACTACTTCGCACCCAAGCCCCAGCCGCGTCCTCCGCAACAGACCAGCACACCCCAGGCCGTGGATCCCAACTCCAACAAGAAGCCTGCGGACCTGCTTGTCGCCGAGGCGCCTGAGTCGCCCGCGACCCCTGCCGCCGCGCCCTCGGCTTGGCCCAACTTGCCACCCGTGCCGGAACAGACCAATCCCGCGGATGATGAGATCACCATCAAGAGTGGCGACCTCGAGTTGGTGTTTACCCGGATCGGCGCCAGGCTCAAGAAGGCCAATGTGCTCTTGCACGCCAAGGGGGAAGATCAGCAGCTCGTGCCGGAACCGTCCAGCGCTCAAGATGTGGATGCCGTGTACCCATTTGGACTGCGCTTCTCGGATGAGCACCTGCGCGATGAATTGGACCGCCGCCGCTTCGATGTCGCGAGCCAGACGGACTCATCCGTGGCGTTCGTATTGACCTTGCCGGGCGTTGCGGAGATTCGCAAGACATTCACCTTCACGGATGCGGCTCACGTGATCGATGTGAAGATCGAGTACAAAAACCTCGAGTCCTCTCCGCGCGTGCTGGGCATGGACCAGAATCCCGCGTACATTCTGAACTGGGGCCCCAACGTCGACTCCGAAGACCTTACCAAGGGGGTACAACAATCCCTCATTTGGCGGCTCCAGGGCGCGAACGACTGGATCCAGACGTCCAAAATGACGCCGGCCAAGGACGGGACGCCCCACACGGAGCGCATCCCGGATCCCGAGTGGATTGGCATCAAGAGCGCCTACTTCCTCGTCGCGTTCAAGCCGGAATTCTCCCCGTGTATCGGTTACTCCATTGGCGACCATGAGCGGTTCCGGTTCGGTCTTGCCGTGCCGCGGTCCGAGGTGGCGCCGGGCGCATCTCTTGCCAGCACGGCGAAAGTGTACATCGGCCCAAGCGAGTGGAGTCAGTTGAAGGAAGCCTGGCCCACCCTGGAGACTTCGCACCGCTTCTTCCAATACCCGGAGTTCATGAACTGGTTCGCCACATTGTTGCTCAGCGTCTTGAACTGGTTCTACGGCATCATTCCGAATTACGGCGTTGCAATCATTCTCTTGACGATTCTCGTGCGCACGGCCATGTTCCCGCTCACCATCAAGCAGATGCGCAGCATGAAACGCATGCAGCTTCTCGCGCCGGAGATGGAGAAGATCAAGGAGAAGTGCGGCGACGATCCCCAGGAACTCAACAAGCGCATGATGGAGATGTACCGCGAACGCGGCGTGAACCCGCTGGGCGGCTGTTTCCCGCTGCTTCTGCAGATGCCGGTTTTCATCGCGCTGTACCGCATGTTGTGGAGCACGTTTGAGCTGCGCGGTGCGCCGTTCATCTGGTGGATCAAGGACTTGTCCGAGCCGGATAAGCTCTTCCACTTCCCATTCCTGGCCGGTATTCCGTTCTTTGGCCAGTACATTCAGTATCTGAACGTGCTGCCGATTCTTTGTGCGGTGGCCATGATCGTCAGCACAAAACTCATGCCCATGTCCGGGCCTACGCAGAATCCCCAGCAGAAGGCCATGATGACCATCATGCCGGTTTTCTTCAGCCTCATCTGCTACAGCTTTGCGTCTGGCCTGAACTTGTACATTCTCGTGAGCACGGTGCTGGGCATCGCCCAGAACCGCCTCATCCGGGTCTCGGCGACGGATGTCCCGGAGAAGAAGGCCCCGAAGAAGAAGCGGCACTGGTATGCGGCGGCCCAGGCGAAGCGCCGCCAGGCATTGAAAGAGTTGAAGAAGAAGTAGTGGTGCGAGTGCCCGGCAGCGGAGCGCCGGGCCTCGAACGCTGAACGGCCCACACGACCCGGCAGGTCCACTTCGAGGATTCGTACAGGACGCGCCAAGCATCCGGCGCCCTGCTCACCGGTCCGGCCGTTCAGACACCCACGCCGCGGCGAAACGCCCAGACCCGCGGCCCAACGCGCAGCACCGGAGCGCTGCGCTTACCGTGCGGTTCGCGCACAGAGGGAGAGGATTGTCTATGCGATCGGTCGAAGTAAGCGCCAAGACTCGTGAAGAGGCCATCAAGATTGCGCTCGAACAGCTCGACATTGACCGCGACGAGGCCCACGTCGAAATCGTCGATGAGGGCAGCAACGGCATATTCGGGTTTGGCGCGCGCCCGGTGAAGTTGCGTGTGTCTACCGAGGTTGCGGGCCCCGCGCCCAAGGAACCGCGCGGCAAAGCGCCCGTTTCCCAGAAACTCGCGCCTCGCGACCACCGCGACAAGGCGCCCGCGCCCATTCGGGAGAAAACCCCCCCGCCCGCGCGCGACCGGCAGCCGGCTCCCGCGCGCGAGAAGGCCGCTCCCGCGCCCGCGCGTCCCGCCGCACCGGCTCGCACGGCCGCTCCCGTGCTGAGGCCGTCTTCCGATGGCGAGGCCGCCGCGCTGCTTAAGGAAGTCATCCATCAAATGGGCATCGAGGCGACCGTGACCAGCTTTTCCACCGAAGATGGCGGCACCTGCCTGAAGGTGGACTCCCCGGACTCCGCGATCCTCATCGGGCGCAAGGGCCGCAACCTCAGTTCGATGCAGTACCTCATCAACCGGATGGTCCACCATGGCGAAGGGGATGAGTCGGAGCGCATCGTGATCGACATCGAAGGCTATCTTGACCGGCGCCAGGAAGCCTTGGAAGACCTCGCCCGGCGCCTCGCCCAGAAGGCCAAGGAAACGCGGAGGCGCGTTCGCGTCAAGCCCATGAGTTCGCAGGAACGGCGCGTCATCCACATGACCCTCGAAGACGACCCGGACGTCAAGACCTTCAGCGTGGGCGACGCCCTCGTGCGCAGCGTGATCATCGCGCCCAAGGACGAAATCGAGGAAGAAGAAGGGCGGCCCTCTCACCGCCGTGGTGGTTCCCGCCGGGGCGGCCGCGGCCGTGAACGCGAACAGGAGCAGGCAGGCGCCTCCCCCAACGGCGGCAACCGGCAGCCGCAGCAACAGCGCGATGCCCGCGGCGGTTCGTCCCGTGGTGGACGGCGCCGGGGACGCCGCCGTCCAGGTGGTCAGCAGCGCACGGGGGAGAAAGCCATGGCCCCGTCCGACGCGTCGTCCGGTGTCTCGCACGACGAATGAGGATACCATCGCCGCCATTGCCAATCCCTTGGGGGAAGGCGGCATCGGAATCGTGCGCCTGAGCGGCCCCAATTCCATCGCTATCACGCAGTCTGTTTTTGTTTCGGCCCGTGGCAAGGACTTGAGGTCCAGCCCGGGCCGTGTATTTTACGGCGAGATCCATGACGAGTCCAGGCCCGTGGACGAAGTGCTCGTCCACGTCAT
>JADLGB010000103.1 GCA_020849535.1 Candidatus Hydrogenedentota bacterium | reverse complement strand
TGTTTGTCGCGGTGTTCAGCGTGCTCGATCACCGTTTTCATTTCGGGCCGGTTCCGCGGCTGGCGGCGCTGCTGATCATGGTGGCGGGCATCGGATATGCCGTGTACCTGCTGGGGCGCGCGCTGACCCGCCACTTCACGACCCATCACGCCGCGAACTACATCGAAGGACACCAATCCTACGATCAGCAGCTCGTGACCGCGGTCGAATACTACGAGAGCCAGGAGGACTACCCTTATTCCAAGGCCTTGGCGGAGCGCCTGGTGGAGCAGATGGACACGGCGACCCAAGGCGTGGACTTCACGGAGACGGTACCCAAGTGGCAGGCCTATCTATCGGCGGCGGTGATTGCCGTGGGCCTCGTGACAGTGGCCGCGGCGGTGCTGGTAAACGGCGCCTATTTCGCACGCTACTACGCGCGGTTGACGCAGCCGTTTACGGAAATTGCGCCGATGCCCGTGACCTCGCTCGAGTCGTTGACCGGCGATGTGCTGACGCCGCCCGAGGTCAATGTCTCATTTGCCGCGAAGATCGAAGGGCGTGTGCCCGCGCAGGGCGCCTTGCGCATCGAAGAGGCGCCGAAGGGCCCGGAAGCGGGTCCTGTGTTTCGCGAGTTGCTCCTCACTCCCGATACCAGCGAGGAAGGAGGTAGTCGCTTCACCGCGATGGCCTCCTTCCCGCTGGGGGATTACCGGTACCGTTTTGAGAGCGGTGACGCGGCGACCGAGTGGCACGCGATCGCCGTCGCGAGCGTTCCCACGATAACCGGCATCACCGCGGAGATTGCGGCGGCGGGCGGCGCGGAAGCCGTGAGTACGGAAGTGCGGGAATTCTCGCTGGACGTGCTGAAGGGGGCCACGGTCACGCTGAACGTGGAGACTTCGGAACCCGTGCGCGATGTCGCGATCACGAAGGTGGGCGGCGAAGAGGAACATGTCGCGGCGGGCGATGCGTCCCGGTTTCAGCAAAGTTTCACGGCGGACGAAGCAGGGCTGATGCGATTCGCGTTGACCAGCGCGCGAGGCATCACCAACGACAAAGTGCCACCGCTCCTGGTGTCCCTGCGCGAGGACGCGCCGCCCCAGTTCAAACAAGTGACGCCCGCCGGCGACTACCTGGCCACGAATGTGGCGAGCATTCCTATCACGGTTGAGGTCAGCGACGACTTTGGGCTTGGCACGGCGGAGCTGGTTATAGAAGTTCCGCGGCATGACGTGATTCGCGTGCCTGCGCAATTGAATCGGGGAACGCAGCACGCCGTGCTGGCCCACACCATCGACCTCGAGGACTACGACCTGCAATTGGGCGATTCGATCTTGTTTCATGCCGAGGCGACGGACGTGCCCACGGGCATGAAGGCCGAGGGCGAGACGGGCGCCGGCGATGTGTACTTCATCGAGATCAAGCCGTACCGGCAGGTGTGGCACCAGATATCGGGTGGGATGCCGTCGGACTTTGGAAAGCAGGGCCTGGGCGCAATGCGCGAAATGCACGCGTCGTTGGTGGCCGTGCTGGAATACTCGCGCGCCATCCTGAAGAAGACGTGGACCCTGGCGGGCAAGGCCGAACTCGACAAGACCGAGCGTGCGCAGGTCGCGTCTATCTTGAAGGACGTCCAACACACGAACAAGCAGATCGGGTTGATTCAAGAGGATCCCCGGTACAGGTTCGCGGCGAGCCAGCTTGCCATGTTGGACGACGTGCGCCGCGACTACGACGATGCGGCGGGTGATTTGGAGCGGGTGCATCCCGCGGATGCCGTCGTCCCTGAGAAAGCCGCGTATCAGAAGCTGAGGGCCTTCGTGAAGGAGTTGGAGAAGGCCATGGGCGGGTCAGGCGGCGGCGGGCAGGAGCAGGGGCCTGAACGCCTCAAGATGGAGGAGCAAGTTCACCTCACGCGGTTTGAGAAAGAGCAGAAGGAATGGGAGTTGAAGCGCCTCGAGAACACGTTGGAGAAGATTCGCGAGGAGCAGCGCCAGCTTCAGGAGCAGTTCGACCGCTTCATGAAGGAGTACGGCAAGCAGGAAGGTAAGGGACAGCAAACCGCGGACGAGCGGTCGTGGCAAGACCCCAACGCGAAGCCGCCAGATTCTAGCGAGCAGCAAGGAGGCGGGGGCGAGGCGTCACGCACGTCGCTCGAGGGCGCGCTGGAACCCTCACAGGGCGGCGGCGCAGGTTCCTCGTCCACCATGCAGCAGCAACAGGAGCAGCAGAAGGCGAGTCCACAGGACCGTCTCGAGATGATGCGGGCGCGCGAAACGGCCCTGCGCGAACAGGTGGAACAACTTTCGCAGAGCCTGGAGAATCAGGGTTCCGACGCGCAGGGAATCGCGCAGGCGCAACAGCACCTGCAAGAGGCGATGGCGCAGATGGACGCCTTCGACCAGGCGGCATCCGATGCGTTCTACACGGGTTCGCAGGAAGCGATGGAACGGGCCGGGGCGGCGCTGGGCGAGGCGGTCCGCCAGTTGAACGTGGCCCTGTTCGCGCTGCAACAGGCGGCCAGTCTTTCGGCCCAGGAACGCGCCTCGCGCGAGATGGTGGCCCAGGCCAATGCGATGGCGCAACTGGCCCTGGCCCTCGACAACGCCACCGATCCCGCGAAGCGCCAGGAGTTGCTGGCGCAGTTGGAGCAAGCTGGCCAGCAGTTCATGGAGCAGGGCGGCCCCGACTACGTAGGCCACTATGGGGGCGCGGGCGAGCCGCCCAACTACACCTCGCTGACGCGGTCGCTGGTGCCGGAGGCCGACAAGTCGGGTCTCGATATCAACTGGACCGATCTGTCGCCGGAGCGTCAGGCGCGCTATCTGGCCGAGCAGTATTGGACCCGTGCCCTCGACGTGCAGAAACAGGCGGGCGACTTGCGCCCGGAGGATGTGTCCGACCCGGCCTTCGTGCATATGGAGAAGGACTTCTTCGAGCAGACGGCGCGGTTTGAGCCGGGAGTGCAGCCATGACGCTCGCCCAATACCCCGGCCATATCATCGCGTTCGCGACGGTCGCGGCGGTGACCGCCATACTCGTCCTGGCCTACCGGGCGCCGCAGTGGCGCCGGCTTGGCAGGCTGAAGTGGGTGCTCCCCGTGTTGCAATGCGTCCCCATCGCGATGGTGGTGATCCTGCTGTGGGATCCCGCCCGCGCGCTGACAGACGGCCACGATGTTGCGAACACGGTGCTGGTCTTGTTCGACACCAGCGAAAGCATGTCGCTGACGGATACCGGCGGCCCGAACCGCCTGGAAGATGCGATCGCGGGATTTGAGCGCGCGTTTCAGCCCGCGAATGAAGGAATGCCGCGCTACGTCTACTTCGGATTCGATGGGAGCCTGCATGAGGTCTCCTCGCTGGACAGCCTGCCGCGCTGGGGCTCGCGCACGAGCATCATGCCTGCTCTTGACCTTCTGCGATCTCAGAGCGCACGGCCCGCGGTGAGTGGCGGAGGCCGCGTCGCGGGAGCGGTCGTGTTTACGGACGGCAACGCGCTGGAACAGAATGTGAAATCGATCCCCGCGCTGGATACGTCCGAGCTGCCAGTGCTTCTGGTTGGGACCGGCGCGGATGAAACGCATGGCGATCTCGCCGTGACCGCGCTGGACCTCGCCCCGCGCGTGCGGCTCGATTCGGGTGCGCCGCTGCGCGTGACGCTGGAGGGCAACCTGCCCGCGGACGCGCCGGTAACCGTCGACGTGACGCGCGACGATACGCCCATCGGCACGCGCGACGTGACGGGCGCCGGTATCGCGAAGGGCGCGACGCTCGATTTCGTGGTGCCCGCCGACACGCTGGGCGTTCACAGCGTGTCCGTGCGTGCGACGACCACGGCGCCGGAAGCGACGCTGGCAAACAACACGCGGCAGACGACCGTTGAGGTCGTGGAAGAGCCGCGCCTGCGCGTTCTCTTCTACACGCAATGGGCGAATTTCGATATCGGCAAGCTGCGGCAAGTGCTCGAACGCGAGAAGAAGGTCGCGCTGGAGTTTCAGCAGGACGCCCTGCTTACCAAGGAAGACACCAGCCGCCGAGGGCCCTACCTCATACCGCAGGCGGAAGTGCAGTTCCCGAGCAACGCGGATGCGCTCAACGCGTTTGACGTGATCATTTTGGGGCCATGCGACCCGGCCTCGTTTGCCGCCGAGCAGGTCGCGGCGCTCTACGACTTCGTGGTGGAGCGGGGCGGCGGCTTGCTCCTGATTCCGGGCCAGGAAGATTTCGATCTGGCGCGTACGCGCGAGCCCAAGCTGCGCGCGCTGCTTCCCGGCGAACTCACACCGGCCTCTCCGGCGCAATCCGCCACGTTGCAGCCGACCTACGAAGGCGGTGGACTTGGGTTGTCCGCGTTGGAAAAGGACAAGACATTGAACGATTTGTCCCCCTACTACGCGGTCATCAAGAAGCCGGCGGCTACGGCGGGCGCGCTGATCGGGGAGGCGCCCGCCGTGCTCGTGCAGCGCGCGGGACGCGGGCACGTGGCACTGCTGAACCTTCGCCATCTGTATCGCCTCTATCGCGAAGACCAGGAAGGCGGCGCGTTGCGCACGCTCGTGGCGGGACTCGTAACGCATCTCGGCGCGGCGGCGGGCGACGCGTCGCGCGTGCAACTGCTCGCCGAGCGTGCCGGAAACGATTCGCGCGTCGTGCGCTTTACCGTGCTCGTCCGGGACGAGGCGTATCAGCCCGCGTCCGGGGCCACGGTGTTGGTGTCGGCGGGCGAAGCCGTTGCACGGATGGATGAGGCCAAGCCAGGCGAATACCGCGGCGAGATCCTCACCGATGGCCGCGACACGCTGGTGGCGCGTGCGGAGGCGGCCTCCGGCGGGCAATTCCTTGGCGAGACGACGATCGCAATCCGGTTGCCGGTTCCGCCGGGCGAAATGGATCACGTGGCGCGCAACCGGACCTATCTCGAGGCTCTGGCGGAACGGATCCATGCCGAATATGTGGACCTCGAACAACTCACGCCGGAGCATGCGCGCGCGTTCCCGGCGGTCAGCACGGTGGCGGAGGTGCGCGACGTGAACAGCGCATGGAGAACCTGGGCTTGTCTGATCGCGTTGTGCGCGATGCTGACGGCGGGGTGGTTCGCACGGCGCATGATGGGGCTGGTCTGAGATGCGTGCGGTGTTGCTGACGATACTCGTGATGACACTCGGCGCGGCCGCGCAAGAACCCGCCGCCGCGCCGGTACCCGATGTGGGCCGGCTGCACGTAGTGCTCGTGGGTGGCATCAACAAGGACCCCGAAGAGGTCCGCTCCAAGGATCGCGCGATGCTGCGCTTGTCGCGTTACTTCGCGGATACCGTGGGTGTGCCCGCGGAGCGGCTGCACGTGCTGGCGGCCAAAGACTCGTACGTAACCACCGCTACGGGAGAATCCACGGCGGACGGCGTGTGCGCGACGCTCGCGCAGTTTGCGGGTCTTTCCAGCGAAGACCGGCTTGTCGTGTATTACACAGGCCAGGCAAACCTCGTGGGCGATTCGCTGCGGCTGAATCTGCCCGGCCCGGACCTCACCCACACGGAACTCGCGGAAGTGCTCGCGCCGCTGCACCCGGGATTGATGGTGGTCATTCTCGATTGTCCCGGGGCCGGGATGGCGGCCAAACCACTCGCCGCGCCCAATCGCGTGCTGGTGTTGAGCGCGCGCAGCGATCAGCCCACGAGCACGCGTTTCAGCGACTACTTCGTGGCCGCGCTGGAAGACCCGGAATCGGATATCGACGGCGGCGGATCTATTACCCTGCTGGAAGCCTTTCAGCGAACGGCGCAGCAGATTGACGCGCTGTTCCGGGAGCAAAGTCTGCTGAAGAGCGAGAATGCACTCCTGGAAGACAATGGCGATGGCGTGCCGAGCCAGCAGCCCTGGAACTTCGCCGAGGAGCACAACGACGGCGCCGTGGCGTCAACGTTGCGGCTCGAAACGTGGAGCGTGAATGGGGTGACGGCGGAAGCGCCCGTGCCCGCACGAGGTGAAGCCCCATGAACGAAGAGGCGCGAGGGATGGACAGGCGCAGTTTCCTCAGGGACACCGCGGTGGCCGCCGTGGCCCTCGCGGGTGTTGCGAGCGCGCAGGCCGTCGAGTGCAAGCCCTTTGTGCCGGACGATTTCGATCGCTACGACTTTCTCTTCGCGCGGATCTGCAACAATAATCCCGCCTGGGACTACGGGCCCGGCGGGGACAAGAACTTCCTCGAGCAATTGAGTGATGTGCTTCGCGTGAAGGTCAAGCTGCAACCCAACGTGCGCGATGAATACCCCGAGCAAGGGTTGAGCGAACATTTCAACGCGCTGGTGGACCTCAGTTCGATCGAGCCCATGCGCAAGTTCCCGATGCTCTTCATGACGGGCATGGGACCCTACCGCCTCAAACAGCAGGAATCGGAGCGGCTGAAGGAGTATGTGTGCGGCGGCGGATTCGTGCTGATGGATGAGTGCGTACACCCGCGCCGGGCCGACGAGTTCTATCAGAGTTCCTATCTCGCGCTGGTCCAATTGTTCGGACAGGAGGCCGTGCGCCCAATCCCCGAGGACCACGAGGTCTATCGCAGCGTGTACAAGATCAGCGAGCCCGATTTTCAGCGGTGGAAACGCGGCGGCGTGCCCAGTCCCGGCAACACCGGCGTGTTCATCGGGGATCGCCTGGCGGTTTTTCTGTGCGACGCGGACATCCATTGCGGGTGGACCGATCCGCGCGACTCCTGGATCAAGCGCGCGGGCAACGAAGAAGGCATCAAGACCGGCATCAACATCGTGGCCTACGCCATGGGGCATTGAAGGTGCGCGCGCATGCACATAGCCCAGTGGTATCCGCGGGCAAGCGCGGCACAAGCGGCAATCGAGTAGGAAAACTCAAAGTAGTTCATCGATTGTCAGTCACACCGCCGACGCACCACCCAGTTGCCACCAGGGCAGGAAGGGCAAGCGCGGAAATGCTGTGTATCCTCTTTGGCCTGAAGGGCCAGAATACTGATAGCCCAGGCTTGGCCGCCGCGCAGCAAGGCCTAGCCTGGGTCAGAGCATTACCGTTCGGCGCTTCCCCGAAGGGGATGCATAGCCTGCGTACTGTTATTGAACCCCTTCAGGGTAGAAAGAGCGGGAGGTGCGCTGTTACCCAGGGTAGGCCTCCGCTGCACTCCGGCCAACCCTGGGCTCCGAGTACGTTGGCCTTTCAGGCCATCAGAGTGCGGCGTGCAGCTACAGCCCTGGCAAGGGCTCAGGGGTGTAGCCACGGGTGGAGCCGAAGGCGGAACCCGTGGACGGATGCGGCACCCCACGATCAAGCCCCAGCGTGGGCGGGGGAAGTCCAAGCGGCCGAGGTCAGTCCAATTCGACAGGAGCATTGGAAAGGCGCGCGGAGAGGTGGTATCGGAACCGTGGCGAAGACTCCTGCGCCCCGCCGGGGCTTTCGTGAGGAGAGGACATGCGTACCCCGGGTTCCGCCTGCGGCTCCACCCGGGGCTATGCACCTGCGCCCTTGCCAGGGCTTAAGATCAAAGAGGTGCGTGGAAGACGATACAGGCCGTCAAGTCGATCACTTGAATGAAGCGCTGTGCTGTCACGCCGCAGACGTGAAAAGCGAGGCAGTACTGGGGAGCGTTCCGCTTGCACAAGGAATTCTCTGCGTACCACTGCGGGTTTGGCGCCTCTGCCTTGGAGTGGCCCCAAATTACAGGCGAGACGCCCGTTCCCCCTTGTTGGTTTCCCTTATTGCTTTCGTTTTTGATTTGGTGAAATCGGTGGATGACGATCTTCGTTCGCTTGCGGCATTGCCGCGCTGGGCTGTGAGTGCTTTGGCCTTTCGGCAGCGCTCAGGGTCCGGCAAAGCAGGTTTGGTCTGTTTGCCATGCCGTCGAATCCACCCGAACGGGAACGTGCTACACTGAAAGTGCTGCAATGACACAGGTGAACTCCCCCTATCCGGGGAAGGAGGCGCTTCATGGACGCTAATGCGCATGAAATCGATCGCCGCAGTTTTCTGGGATCTGCCGCGGCCGTCACGGCCGGGGTCTTCGTCAGCGCCACGTCGGGCGCGTACATGCCAGACGATGCCGACAAGTACGACTTTCTCCTGGCGCGGATCTGCAACAACAATCCCGACTGGGATTTTGGTCCCGGCGGCGACAAGAACTTCCTGGAGCAGTTGAGCCATGTCCTGCGCGTGAAGGTGAAACTCCAACCCAACGTGCGCGACGAGTATCCCGACAACGGATTGCCGGAACATTTCAACGCGCTCGTGGATTTGAGTTCGGTCGAGGATATGCGCCGCTTCCCCATTCTATTCATGATGGGCACGGGCTCGTTCCGGATCGGACAGACCCAACTGGAGCACCTGAAGGAGTACCTGTGCGGCGGCGGGTTCCTGCTCATGGACGAGTGCGCTTCGCCGCGCCGCGCGGATGAGTTCTACCAGAGTTCCTATCTGTCGCTGGTCGAGATGTTCGGGCAGGAGAGCGTGCGCCCCATCCCGGAAGACCACGAGGTCTATCGCACGGTCTACAAGATGAGCGAACCGGATTATGTGCGCTGGAAGCGCGGAGGCGGCGCCAGCCCCGGCAACACCGGCGTCTTTCTCGGCGACCGCCTGGCGGTCTTCCTCTGCGACGCCGACATCCACTGCGGCTGGTTGGACCCGAGGGATTCCTGGGGCAAGCGCGCGAACAATGAGGAAAGCACCAAGACGGGCATCAACATCGTTGCCTACGCGATGGGGCACTGAGATGGGAAGCGCATGGAGAGCCGGTTGGGTGTACGTGCTGCTTGCTGCGGCTTACGTTCTTCCCGCGTGCGCGGAGCCGCTTTCGGGCACGGTTGTGGACGCGCGGGACCAGCCCGTGGGCGGCGCGGTGGTGTACGCGGTCGCGGCCAAGCACCCATTTCGCGTGCGCAACAATACCATCATGGTGGGCGAGGCCGTTCCGCGCGCGCTCTCGGAGCGCGACGGGCGCTTCACCCTCGAAGCGGACCTCGCCAGCACGGTTTGCCTCTTCGCACAGGACATGGAAGATGCCTGCGGCTATACGCTGCTTGAAGGGAACGCGCCTCCCTACCGGATCGCGATCGCCGCGCCCGCGAAGACAGCCGTCCAGGTCCGCCGCGGGCCGGAACCTGCTCCCGGCGAGAACCTGATCATTGCGCAGAGCACGGGCATCCCGGAACTCGCGATTGCCTATGAAGGCAAAACCAACGCGCAAGGACTGTGCCGTATTCCGGCCCTCGCACCAGGGAAGTACTCGTTCAGGACCTGGGAAGAGGTGCCGCAGGTGGGTTGCTGTTTCCGGAGCGTGGTCACACGCGCCGCGGAGGCCGATATCGCGCCAGGCAGTGCGCCGGAGATTACCCTGGGAGGCACGAACCTTCCCACTGTGAAAGGGCGTGTCGCAAGCACTGACGGAGAACCCCTGCACGGTGTCTGGGTCCGCCTGCTGCCCAAAGCGCCCGTGGAAGGAACCCCGGTTGTCCACTCCGCTGTCACCGGGCGTGACGGCGCCTACACGATCTACGACGTGCCCGCGGGTGCGTATGAAGTCCGCGGCTTTCGCCGGCTGGCCTTGAACGATTCCGCGCGCACCCTGGAGGCCACCGCCGAGTTGAACGTGGAAGAAGGTGCGCCAGAGGCCACCTGCGATATCGCTGTTGACCTCGCTCCCTTCATGCCGCTGGAGGCCGGGCAGGACGCGCCAGCGATTGACGCGGCCTCCCTCACCGGTGAGCGAGTCCAATTGAGTGACTTCAAAGGGAAGCAAGTGGTCATTCACTTTTACGCGGCATGGTGCGCGATCTGCGTGGAGACCATCGGTTCCTTCGACGACATCGCGAAAGAGCTAGGGGGTTCCGGCGAGGTGGCTGTGTTGGGGATCAGCCTCGACGAGAGCGAGGCGGAGGCGCGCACGTTCGTCGCCGAGAAGGGGATCCAGCACCCCGTGATCTACGCGGGCCCCTGGGCGGAAAGTGAAATCCGAAAGGCGTATCGCGTCGTCAATATCCCGACCACGGTGATCGTTGGCCCCGACGGAAAGATCTCCCACATCGACCTCCACGGGGGCGTCCTCCAGAAATACCTGCGCGAACACATGCAGGCCCGTCGCTAGAGAGCCCCTGCACAGGTCGCGTGCGCTCGCTCCTCCACTTGTTGTAGAATGTCCTCACGCGCGAACAAGATGTGCACGTCCGCGCCACGGTCCCAACACTACGACTAGGCGAGGGAGGAGACATGACTCGTCGCGATTTCATGAAGGCGACGACAGCAGGCGCCATAGCATCGACCGCCGGTGCGGCGGCCGCGGAGCCAGGAGGGAGCGCGGGCCTGCCGCAGACGCAAGGCCAGCCGCTGCCGGACCTTGGGACGCACTGGCCCATCTTCGAGAAGCTGTCTGCCAAGTGCAGGCCGAAGATGAGTTTCCTGGAGGACAAGTACACGGATCCGGTGGCGTGGGCGGAAGAGGCCCGGGCCGTGCTGCTGGCCGACCTGCACTACGCGCCCGAGGCCTGCGACCCCGCGCCGGAAGTGACGGACCGGGCCGACCTCGGCGCCTACATCCGGGAACGGGTCATGATCGGCACGACGCCGGTGACCCGCGTGCCGGCCTACCTGCTCATCCCAAAAGACGCGCCCAAACCGTGTCCAGCGGTGGTGTGCTTGCACGATCACGGCGGGTTCTACTTCTGGGGAAAGGAGAAACTTGTCCAGATCGAGGGCGAGCACCCGGCACTCACGGAGTACAAGAAGGTCTACTACAGTGGCCGCAGCATCGCCGACGAACTCGCGAAACGAGGTTTCGTGACGATCGTGCCGGACATGCTCCACTGGGGCGAGCGTGGCCTTTACCTTGAGGACGATCCGGAGCGCATCAAGAAGCGCACGCTCGACGTCACCGCCCAGGACATCCTCGATTTCAACGCCCGCTCCTGGGCCCATGAGGAACTCATCGGGCGCACGGCCCTGACCTGCGGCGTCACCTGGCCGGGGATTCTCACCTGGGACGACCGTCGCGTGACGGACTACCTCCTGACGCGCTCCGAAGTCGACCCGAAGCGTGTGGGCTGCTGCGGTCTCAGCCTGGGCTCGGTCCGCTCGATCTATCTGGGCGCGCTGCATCCCGCGGTCCGCGCGTCGGCGGCAATCTGCTGGATGGCGGAGTACCAGCCCATGGCGCGCAACCACGTGCGCAACGGGATCGGCTTCACGAAACTGGTGCCGGGGCTTTACAGTGACCTCGACTGGCCCGACGTGGGCGGCCTGCACCTCCCGGGGTGTCTCTTGACCGTCAACGGGCTTCAGGACAAACTGTATCCGCTGGAGGCCGCGAAGGCGGCCGTGGACAAACTGGAACGCATCTACGCGAAAGCCGGGGCGTCCAGCAACTACGAGGGGGTCTTCTTCGACGGTCCCCACGAGTTCAACGCGGAAATGCAGGAGGTTGCCTTCGCGTGGCTGGCTGAGAAGCTGGCGTGACATGCGGGTAACTTGAGGCGCAAGCAAAGGGGACAGCCATGAGAATCACCGCGGGCGCGTGTCTTGGACTCGTTATCCTTGCGATGTGGTGTCCGGATGGGCGCGCGCAGGAAACGCCTCCGAATGGGTACCCCGTCAAGACCTATGGCGCGGCCGGCGACGGCGCGACGAAGGACACGGCCGCGGTCCAGAAGGCGATTGACACGTGTGCGGCCAACGGCGGCGGGACCGTCTACTTCGCCCCGGGCACCTACCTGTGCGGGAGCCTGCACCTGCGCACGGGGGTGACGCTGTGGCTCGACAATGGCGCCACGATCAAAGGCAGCCCAATCAAAGCCGATTACGATCCCTACGAAGAGTTGGGCTTCGAGAACGATTCCGACCACGAAACCTCCTACTTCCATTTCGCGTTGATCTGGGGAGAAGATATCGAACGCATCGGTATTCTTGGCAGTGGCACGATCGACGGCAACAGCCAGAAGCGCGGCGGACCCAAGCCGATCGCGCTCAAGCGCTGCCGTTTTGTGGATATCAAGGGCATCTCGATCGTCAACGCCCCGAATTACTGCATCAGCCTGCTCGGCACAGACGATGTCACGATCGATGGCGTCACGATCCGCAATGCCTACTGCGACGGCATCGATCCGGATTGCAGCCGCAACGTGCGCATCTCCAATTGCCACATCGAATCGTGGGACGATGCGATTGTGCCCAAGGCCAGTTTCTCGCTGGGTGAGCGACGCTCCACCGAGAACATCACCGTCACGAATTGCATCCTGTCGACACACTGCAATGGGTTCAAACTCGGGACGGAATCGGGCGGTGACTTCAAGCGGATCGCCGTGAGCAACTGCGTCATTACAGGCATCAAGGAGCAACCCGCCATCAGCGGCATCGCGCTGGAAAGCGTGGATGGGTCCAACCTGGACGGCGTGGTGGTATCGAACATTACGATGGTCAATGTGCGTGCGCCGCTCTACATCCGATTGGGTAACCGGGGCCGCGACATGGAGACACCCGTTCCCGGTTCATTGCGCAACGTGATCATCAACGGCGTGGTCGCGACGGGCGGCACGTTGACATCCTCTGTGACCGGAATCCCCGGACATGCCGTGGAGAATGTGACGCTCTCCGACATTCAGCTCACGTACGCGGGCGGTCTGCCGTATTGCGGGCCCGATGAGGCCATCCCGGAGAAGATCGAGGTCTACCCCGATGCGGACATGTATGAGGCGCTTCCCGCATACGGCCTTTATTGCCGCCACGTGGACGGACTCACGCTCTCCAATGTGCAGTTGAGTTACAACGACGGCTTCTACCGCATACAGGCGATCGAAAACCGCGATATCCAGTGGAACGCCGAGGGCGCGCCGCAACCTTCGGCGCCGGGGCGGCCGGGACAGGCGTTGCTATGCGACGACGTGAGCGCGCTGCGCATCAGCGGATTGCGCGCGCGGCCATCCGGCGAAGGTGACTCGGTGGTTCGCTTTGCGAACGTGCGCGATGCGCTCGTGGAAGGGTGCATGGCGCAACCCGGAACAGCGTTGTATCTGGAAGCCGTGGGCAAAGACTCCAGCGGCATTCGCGTCATCGGCAATGATCTCAGCCACGCGAAAACGGCCTTCACCGCGGGCGCGGATGTGGACGCGGCGGCAGTCGAGTTGATCGGCAACGCGGTGGCGAAGCAGTAAGCGTTTGCTAAGGGAAGAGACAGGCGAGGGCGCCTGTCCCACATGCGCTTGCCCGGACCTGGTTTGCTCTTCCTTTTTTCCGATCGTTGGTTACCTGAGGGCATCAGAAGTCTGAAACAAACAGAGGACCAGAGAAGAAAAGAGACAGGCGAGGGCGCCTGTCCCACACGCGCTTACTTGACCTTGTTGTGTTCTACCGTTCACAGAGTCTCCGATTTGTACATGGACACCAAGAGACGCAAGCACGCGCTGGAATGGAGATAGACGTGTGGCACAGGCGCCCTCGCCTGTGTCTTCACTCGATGTCGATCAACGCCACGTCCAATGCGTCGACTTCCACGGGTATCCGCTTGTCGTTGTACGCAACGGACAGACTCTTCCCCGTCTCTTCCAGATTCCACAGCAGGACCGCACGCGCGCTGGGATACCAGCCGCAGACCACGGGCTCATCGTCCACGACATAGGGCACATCGCGAAGGTTCGCGGTCACCTCCTTCTTCAGCGCGAAGAGGGCGGGCAGATCCTCGGACACCACGCGGATCGACGCGGCCGCTGGCGTCGCTGCCTGGCGCGCGATCAACGTAGTCCCCGCGGACTGCAGCTTGCCCTCGGCGACATCACGCGCATCCCATTCCGAGAGGAAGGTCCAACCCTCGGGGCCCAATTGTTCCGTGACCTCAAATGGCACGCCCGCGGCCAGAAAGAGGCTGTAGGGGTTGTCGTCGCCGATGTAGCGGCTGGCCTCGCCCCAGTAGTGTTTGAAGGGGCCGGCGGGCTTGTGCCCCGCCAATCGCTCGTGGATCGCGGCATGCTTACGCATGGCCGGCGCCAGCACGTCCCAGTGCGTGACCGGGAACGGCGTGATGCCTGACATGTACATGGTATTGCGCACGTCGGATAGCGTGGACACCGCCAGTTTCGCCGCCATGTTCCGCGCAGAGAGCTTGACCGCGGGGAACGCGGTCGTTTCGCTGTAGGCCAGTTCCGGTTTGGCGTAGCGCCGGTGGAACAGGCAACTGAACAGCTCGCCCGTCTTGCCCTTCACGTTACCGAAACTGTCGTCGTTGAACATGAGTTCGCCCACGCGAAACAGCGCGTCCGCATAATCGCTCAACCGGATGCCCGCCTTCTCGGCGCCGAAGTACATGATCATGTTGCCGAGGGCGAGATCTGGCGCCGCGGCTTGTTGCGCGCGAAAACACGCGGTCAACTGGTCGCACGTGAACTCCACCCAGGATCGCATGATCGGAGACAAGCGCCGCCCCTTCACATCGTCCAGTAGTTCCGGCCAACGCTCCGCGGCGTATCCGTGTTGCTTCAAAAAGGCGTCCCGATGCTCGTCGCAGAAGCAGCCGCCGATCACACCGGGTCCCACCGCGAGGCGGAAGTCATCATCCAGAAACAGGCGGTCGAACCCGAGGCCCGCGAGGACTTTCACGGCCTCGACGTTTTCCGCGGTAGCAGGCTCGTGCAGCGAAGTGCCCGAGTACGTGCCGCCGTCGGGTTTCACCGCCATGCGCCAATGGCTGGGCGGCGCGGTAGGCGGGGTGTGGTCTGGTGCGTTCAGCGCATCGCCGGGATGACCCAGGGGGATATTGATTGCGTGGGGCGCCATGCCCGCATCGCGCACGCGGCCCATCCACTTTTGGATGACTGCGGGTTCAATGGGCCAATAGCCGTAGAAGAACCCGGCCATCCACACATGCTGCACACCCGACTGCGCGAAAACCTGGAGCAGCTCAGGATTCGTCTCCAGGATCTGCGGTGCGGCACACACGTGGAATTCACGAACGGCGCTGCGAGCGTTGGCCGCGGCAGTCCATGCCTTGCGTGGATACGCACCTGCCGCGGTGGCGACTGCTGTGGCCTTCAGGAATGAGCGGCGAGAGATATGCATAGTTCCCATCCATTTCGGTTTGCGCGCCGGCACCCGGCCTGTGCGACGTGCTTGAAACTATGTGCCGGCGGCGGGGGATGTCAATTCAACCGGCCCGCGCGGGGGGGGAAGACGAGAACCCGCTTGCGCGTATAAGAGGGCGGTTCCTGCGTGGGCGCGCCCACCCTACGGCAGCGGCTCCATCCCAAACGCCGCCCACTCCTCCTTCGCAGGACCATACACCCCGCTCGGCGCGATGCCCGCCTGCCGCATCAACACCGTGATCTGCCCGCGATGATGCGCGTGGTGCGCCACCAACGCATGCAGCGTCGTGCCACGCTTCCAACGCTCCCCGTACATGTCATCCTCTTCCAGCAGCGTCGCATCCGTCCACGTCGTCTTGATTTGCTCCAGCAGCGATGCCGACGCGCGGTCCAGGGCCGCGACGATCTCCGCGGCGTGCGCCGGCACGGGGTCATGCTCGCCGGGTGCATCGACCTTCAGACCCACACGCGCCATCATCTCCCCCAAGGTCTGAACCGTATGCCACGCGATGAACCCGAGCGTCCGCCCGCCTTCCACCACCGGCTGCGCCAGCGAGGCATCCGTCAACTTCGCATACAAGGTGTGCGTCGCGTCCTGCTCATGACCCCACGTCGCCAGAAAGTCCTCAATAGAACGAAACACAGGCCGTCCTCCTGTTTGATTGAATTGCAAACCTTGCCACACGGCGGCCCACGTAGCCCCGCCGCATCCACCCCGCCGATTCTCCGCAATACCCGCCCCAAATGCAAGGCCACATGCCCGTGTTCACGGACTCACCCTTCCGGGGGCACAATCTCAGGGTTGCGCAACCGGCAGTTGATTTGCACACAGCCCGCTCCACACCGTCATTCCCGCGCAGGCGCAATCCAGCATTGACTTCTGCCTTCGTGGTGCACAACCGCCTTGGGTCCACGCGTGGCCCGCATTTTTCCCCACTCCCGCGTGTCGAGGCCGTGCGTGGAGGGCTTGCGCCGGTCGTGCGGCTGCTGTACTCTTTTTGCACGAGTAACCTTACCTTGAAGGCCACCCCGCATGGGCACACGCGCCCCGATCGTGTGAGTATTCAGGTGCATTGAGGAGGATCGTCGTATGTCGCGAGCAAGATTCGGACTCGTGGTAGCCACCCTGTTTGCCACGGTGCTGACTATACAGGCAAGCGCCAAGATTACCCTGGAGACCCTCCTCGGGGAGATGACCGATCTGGAGGCGCTGACCCGTCTGCCTGATCCAGCTTTTACGATCAAGCAGTTCTCCAGTTACGACAGGCGTTCCCAGCACCCGGACGTCCTCACAGACGAAGACTGGTTCGCGAACAAGGACCGCGGTCACCACTTGCGCATTGAGGTGCGCAATGGCGCGACCGAGTGGGTCCTGATGGATGCCGAAGGCCCCGGGGCCATCGTGCGGTTCTGGTCGGCGAATCCCGACGACGCGGGGATTATCCGGATTTACCTGGATGGCGCGGCGGAACCCACGATCGAGATGCCCCTCTCCGACATGCTGGGCGGTCGCGTCGATCCATTTGTGCCGCCCGTGGCGGGAATGCGCGCAGCGGGCTGGAACAGCTACTTGCCCATCCCCTATGCGAAGCATTGCAAAGTCACCGCAAGCCGGCCAAGGTACTTCTATCACATCAACTATCGCACCTACACGCCGGGAACCGAAGTGGAGACGTACTCGCCGGAAATCATGAAGCGAGCCGCAGCCCTCTATGCGAAGACCTCGGACACGTTGAAGGCCCCGGCCGCCTTGACCATTGCACCCAGCAAGAAGCAACTCGCCAAGGAATTCAACGCGACGATCGAAGCCGGCGCGAGTGTAAGCGAGACGATTGAAACAGGTGGCGCGCTCTATGCCCTGCACGTGCGCGTGGATGCCGAGGACATCGAGAAGGCCCTTCGAGGCGGCCTGTTTGAAATCACGTTCGACGGACAAGATGCGCCCAGCGTCATTGCGCCACTCGGCGACTTCTTCGGAACCGCGCCCGGCCCGAACCGCTACATCTCGCTGCCGTCCGGAGTGAACGAAGACGGCTCGATGTACAGCCACTGGGTAATGCCCTTCCAATCATCGGCCGTGATGAAACTGACGAACACCACCGATGCCGCGATGACGATCTCCGGCAAGTATGTGGTGGCCGAATATGAATGGTCGGACGCTTCGATGCACTTCCACGCGAAGTGGCGCAGTGAATATCCGATCCCGACGCGGCCCTTCCGGGATTGGCGGTTCATCGAGGCGAAGGGGCAAGGCCGATTCGTGGGCGACATGCTGCACGTCACCAATCCGCTCAAGGAGTGGTGGGGCGAGGGTGACGAGAAAATCTATATCGATGGGGAGACGTTTCCCAGCCACTTCGGAACCGGCTCGGAGGACTACTTCGGCTACGCGTGGTGCAGTCCCGAACTCTTCACGCACGCCTACCACAATCAGCCGCGCTGCGATGGACCGCGTAACTACGGCCAAGTCTGCGTCAGCCGCTTCCACATCATCGACAGCATCCCATTCACCAGCTCATTCAAATTCGACCTTGAAGTGTGGCACTCGAAAGAGTGCGAGGTCGCCATGGCTGCCACGTCTTATTGGTACGCGCGGCCCGGCGCCACGGACGATTTCCCCGCAATTCAGCCGGAGCAGTTGACGATTGTTACCCCGCCACCGCCCCCGGACGTGAAGATCGTCCAGGGAGCGCTCGAGGGTGAAGCCTTGAAGGTTGTGGAATGCACGGGCGGCACGCACTCGGTCCAGAAGGCCGACGTATGGGATTGGAGTATGGCGGGTCAACTGTGGTGGCGGCACGGCAAGCCGGGCGATACCTTGACGCTGGCGTTCCCCGTGGAGAAGGCGGGCCGTTACGAAGTGCGCGGCGTCTTCACGAAGGCGGTGGATTTCGGCATCGTGCGTCTATCGGTGAATGACCAAGCCGCCGCGGGCGATCGCGACTTCTACAACGACGGAGTGATCGTGACGCCGGAGGATTCGCTTGGCGTTTTCGATCTGACTCAAGGCGACAACACGTTGAAAGCGGAAATCGTGGGCGCCAACGCGAAGGCCGCGCCCGCGCACATGTTTGGACTGGACTACCTGATGCTCAAACCCGCGCCGTGAAACGCGGGTGACGGCGGAGGACGAAGAACATCCCCCTCGGCCCTGCGGGCCTGCCCCCTCAAAAGGGGAACATGTACGCGTGCCCTTCGGGCCGCGCGTTCTTCGCACCAAGAGTCCGTGTGCTGCCCCCCCCCCCCCCAGGCATATTGGTGCTCTACATAAGTAGTGGTGCACATGTCCACCTTTGAAGGGGGATCGAGGGGGATGTTCTTCTCTTTTTCCCCTCCTTCACCTGCTCGTTTCCCACCGAGCCTCGCGAGCACGTGGAGCCGTTCCACCATATAGCAAGATAACTGACTGACCCCCGT
>JADLGB010000102.1 GCA_020849535.1 Candidatus Hydrogenedentota bacterium | reverse complement strand
TGCTTCGATTTGAGAGCGATGCACGGCATTTGCCAAGTGCTTACAGTTCCAGGTGAGAAGATAGTCGGCACCATTCACCGCCGCAACAGCGATGTGAAGCGCATCTGCCACAGCCGAATCTGGGATCGGACCGGATTCAACCAAGCTCCCCGCGAGTGAAACTGCTTCATCATTGATGGCCAGAATGGGCAGATTCTCAATGGCTGCAAGGCGCTCTGCCGACGCGGCGGGATCGCCTCTGCTAGCTTCCTCTCGCACAAGCTCTGACACAACGAGGGCAAACACACCCGCACGCTGTTCCCACCATTGCAGCGTTAGTTCCTGGTGCGCGGCAATAAGCATGTCCCTGCTCCGGCGACTGGTCAGGTAGCTGATGATGCTTGTTTCTATATATACCTTCTGCTTCACACCAGCGAGTATACCATCTCTCGAGGCATTGACGAGTCCTTTCGCCACAGCCTGTTCTCGGCTATTCGTTTTCACTCAACCGCAATTTGCAGGTCAGAAACTGTCGCAGTAGCGGTAAGCTTCGATCAGGGCCAGTTCGCCTTCCTTGCCGGGTTGGGAGTTGCCGTGCTCCATGCCCATGATCCCGGTGAAACCCCTTCCGTGGATGTGCTTGAAGATGTTTCTGTAGTTGATTTCGCCGGTGGTCGGTTCCTTGCGGCCGGGATTGTCGCCGATTTGGAAGTACGCCACCTCGGTCCAGGCGCGCTCGATATTGGGAATGATGTTGCCTTCGGTGATTTGCTGGTGGTACATGTCGAAGAGGATCTTGCACGATGGGCTGCCCACCGACTTGCAGATCATGTACCCTTGCGGCACCTTCGTCAGGAAGAGGCCGGGGTGGTCTTTCCACGGGTTCAGCGGTTCCAGGACCATGATCAGGTTTGCGGCTTCGCAGATCTCCGAACAGGCCTTGAGATTCTCGATGACGTTGGCGGTCTGGTAATCCCACTCGAGGCCCTTGTCGTAACAGCCGGGGACCACGGTGCACCACTGGGCGTTGACGCGCTTGGCCACTTCGACGGAATCGCGCATGTCCTGGAGCAGCTTTTCGCGGATCTCCGGCTTGCTGGACGCGAAGGTCACATTGTCGAAGTCGCCCGTGGCCACGAAGACACCCATGGTCATGCCGAGACGCGTCATCTCCTGCGCGATCTTCTCCTGTTCCTCGACCGGCCGGCCCTTCATGCCGTTGTCTTCCAGCGCGGTGAATCCTTGCTCGGCCATGAATTTGAGCTGGTCGATGGGGTTTTCGCCCGCGTGATTTTTGAACATGCCGAAGTGGGGCGCGTACTTGAGCTTGAACCCCGAGCCGGCGGCTTGAGCCGCCGCTGGCCGCACAGCCGCCGCGGCCAGTGCCGTTGCGCCCGCCGCAGCGATGCCGGAAGCCAGAAAGCCTCTGCGATCCATAGTGCATTCTCCTCGTTTGCGCGTGTTGAACCCGATCGGCGCGGCCCGCGAGACACGGGTGCCAACCGGGTGATGCCTTGCAGTCGAACCACTAGATTACCCGTGGCGACCCGGCCAATGCCAATAGGAAGCCGCGCCTATTCCGCAGGCGGTTTGTAGGTGACCCCCGCGGACTCGAGGGCCTTCATGAAGCCATCCTTATCCACGGCCTTCTTCCAGGCTTCTTCGGCTTCCACGATTTCCTGCTTGACCAGGCGGGCCAACTCATCGTTGAGCAGCGTCATGCCTTCCTTCTTGGCGGTCTGCATGATGCTCATGATCTGGTTGTTCTTCGCCTCGCGGATCAGGGCCGAAACGGCGGGATTCACAATCAGGACTTCGAGGGCCGCCACCCGGCCGCCACCCTTCTTCTTCAGCAGGTTCTGGGCGACGATGCCCTTGAGCGTGCCTGCGAGCATGGTGCGGATCTGCTGTTGCTGTTCGGATGGGAACTGGTCGATGAGACGGTCCACCGTGGAGATGGCGGTGGTGGTGTGCAGGGTGCCGAAGACCAGGTGGCCGGTTTCAGCGGTTTCGATGGCGATGTGCGTGGTTTCGAGGTCGCGCATTTCGCCGACCAGCACGATGTCCGGGTCCTCGCGCAACGCCGCGCGCAGGGCCGCCTTGAAACTCTTGGTGTGGGAGAAGACCTCGCGCTGATTGATCAGGCAGCGTTTGTTCTTGTGCACGAACTCGATGGGGTCTTCGATGGTGATGATGTGGTCGCTGCGCGTCGCATTGATGAGATCGATCATGGCAGCCAAGGTGGTGGACTTGCCGCTACCGGTGGGTCCGGTCACGAGGACGAGGCCCTTGCCCAGCGTACAGAACTTTTTGACAGACTCAGGGAGGCCCAATTGTTCGCAGGTCAGGATTTCGGTGGGAATCAGACGGAACACGCCGCCCATGCCTTTGTGGTCCATGAAGACGTTGCAGCGGAAACGCCCGTAACCTTCCAGTTCATAGGCGAAGTCGGTGTCGTGAACTTCGTTGAATTGGCGCTCGTTCTCGGTGGGCATGAGTTCGTACAACACGCTCTTCACCGTCTGCGCATCCAGCGGCTCTTCCGAGCGCAGCGCCGCGATTGAACCGTCCTTTCGCAGGATGGGCTTGCACCCGGTGCAGAAGTGCAAGTCCGAGGCCCCGTGCTCCACCATCGCCTTCAAGTACTTGTCCAATTGAGGCATGCTGCGTGTCCTCCCCTCGTGAACCTGTGGCGCCATTCCCCGGCTACGCAGGGAATGGACGTGTCTCCTGGCACCACGCTAGCATCCCGCAGGGCGTTAAGCAAATCGGCATGGAGATCGCCGCAATACGCCGATTCCAGAAGAGTTAGGGGAAGGCTGGAGCTGCGGATTCCTGCGCGACACGGTGGTGCTTGGAACACATCTGTCCTGAGCATCAATGCGCGAAATGGGCCTTTACAGTACCTGATCGGTTGCCGGGAGGGGCGTGTGCGGTCAGCTAAGCGAGGACCGTGTAATGGGTTGTGCTCAAGGGGCGGATAAGCCCTTCCGCAACAATGCGTTGGCATTGATTATGCAGCATCGAGACAGGTTGAAGAATTCGGCGTCACCCCATCGGGGCGAGAAATTTGCATTTTGACATTGAAGTCGGTATAAGGGTCTTGTCTCTAATCGTGAAAAAAATCACGATTAGAGACATGGGGCACGGGCGGGGGAGCCTGGGCACCGAACAGCCGGGCGGAGTTTCCGCCGCAACACGAGAGAGGTTGGATGTATGGCCAGGATTCTCGTAGTCGACGATGACCCGGACATCACCGAAGCCTGCACCTTGTTCCTGGAGAAAGAGGGGTTCCAGGTGGCAAGTGCGAACAGCCGCGCGTCAGGCATGGCGGCCATCAGCCAGGATCCGCCGGATCTGGTCATCCTGGATGTCATGATGGAGCAGCCGGACGACGGGATGGCCATGGCCCAGGAGCTGCGCCGGAACGGGTTCGCGAAGCCGATCCTCATGCTCACGAGCATCAGCAAAGTGAGCGGGCTCGAGTATGGCCGCGACAATGACGTCGTTCCTGTGGACGAGTTTCAGGAGAAACCGGTCGACCCGGCGACCCTGATCGGCAAGGTGAAGCGTCTGCTCACCGGGGAGGGCAAGTCATGCTAGTGACGGAGCAGGACGCGTTGCGTCAGGAAATCAAGGCATGGGGAGACATGTACGGGCGCGATCGGACCGCTCTCATTCCCATCCTTCAGGAGATTCAGCGCAAACACGCGCGCATCTCGGAGTACGCGATGCAGATCGTGGCGGACATGCTCGACATTCACCCGGTTGAGGTGTACGGCGTCGTTTCGTTTTACAGCTTTCTCGATCACAAGCCCAAAGGGCGTTTCGTTATCCGGCTTTGCCGGACGATCTCCTGCGATATGCACGACAAAGACCGGGTTGCACGCCAGCTACAGAATGACTTGGGCATACGCTTTGGTGAGACCACCCCGGACGGCCGGTTCACACTGGAGTGGGCCAACTGCATCGGGATGTGCGATCAAGGGCCGGCGCTACTGGTAAACGACCATGTTTTCACGCGGGTCACTCCAGACAAGGTCCACGACATACTGGAAGGGTGCAGGCGTGCCATGGGGGTCCACGCGCAGGAACAGATGCAGGAGCAGTTGGTATGAGCGCGACACAGAACAAAACGGGGGGCATGCATCCCACGACTACGGGCCCGCTGAGCTTCGGGTCCGTCAAACCCAACCAAGGCCTGCAGAACGCCGCCAAGAAGAGCCGGGCGGACATCATCGCGGAGATCAGCGCGTCGGGCATGAAAGGGCGCGGAGGCGCGGGGTTCCCGACGGGCGTGAAATGGAATCTCGCGGCGGCGGCGCAGGACAGCACGAAGTACGTCATCTGCAACGCGGATGAGGGCGAGCCGGGCACTTTCAAGGATCGCGTCATCCTTTCCGAGTACAGCGATTTGGTCTTTGAAGGGATGACGATCGCCGGTCTTGCGATCGGCGCGCGGCAAGGCATCGTCTACCTGAGAGGCGAGTACAGCTATCTGCGTCCTCTTCTGGAAGCGGTGCTGGAGCGCCGGCGCACCCAGGAACTCCTCGGGGAAAGCATCCTCGGGCGGGAAGGCTTCAGTTTCGACATCACGATTCGCATGGGATCGGGCGCGTATGTGTGCGGCGAAGAAACCGCGCTCATCGAGTCCCTCGAAGGCCAGCGCGGCGAACCACGCAACCGCCCGCCGTTTCCGGTGGACACGGGTTACATGGGGCATCCGACCGTTGTAAACAATGTGGAAACTCTGGCGTGGGCGGCCTGCATCCTGGCCAAGGGGGCCGCGTGGTTCAAAGGCATCGGGACGGATAAATCGACCGGGCTGAAACTGTTCAGCATTTCCGGGGATTGCGAGCGCCCGGGCGTCTACGAGTTTCCGATGGGCATTTCGATTTCCGAGTTGCTGCGCGAGGTGGGCGGCGAAGACGCGAAAGCCGTGCAAGTAGGCGGCGCGTCGGGGCATTGCGTTCCCGCGAAGAGTTTTGCGCGCACCCTCGCGTATGAAGACATCCCCACCGGCGGGTCCATCATCGTTCTGGGACCTGGCCGCGACATGCTGGGCATCGCCCGGAATTTCCTGGAGTTTTTCGTGGAAGAATCCTGCGGCCAGTGCACGCCGTGCCGGGCGGGAACGGTGAAACTCCTGGAAGGCGTGGAATTACTGCAGGAAGGCCGTTGCTCGATGAAGTATCTCCGGGAGCTGTGCGCCTTGGGAGAGACAATGCAATTGGCCTCGAAGTGCGGACTGGGGCAATCGAGCCCGAACGCTTTCCTCTCCATCGTGAAGGAATTCCAGGACGAGATCATGGGACGTACGGACCTCGCCGCGGCGGGTAAGGAGTAGAGCATGTCTGAGAGCACCACATTCGGAAAGGATGTATCCCGGGCGCCGGTCAGCCAGCGCGGACATCGCGTCGGGCCCGTTGACGATTCCCAAGCGATAGGCGGTCAGATCAGCATCGAAATGGATGGGAAGACCCTGAAAGTGCCTATCGGGACCACGATTCTGGAGGCTTCCAAGGAGTTGGGCCTGCGCATCCCAACATTGTGCCACCACGAGGATCTGTGCGTGGCGGGCGTGTGCCGCATGTGCGTCGTGGAAGTGGAAGGGCAGCGCACGTTGCAGGCGGCCTGCGCGTATCCGATCACGCAGCCAATCAAGGTGAAGACGCATTCGCGCAAGGTCCGCCAGGCGCGGCGCCACATTCTGGACCTCATCCTCGCCAACCACTACGGCGAATGCTACGCCTGCAACCGCAACAACAATTGTGAGTTGCAGACCCTGGCCAAAGAATACGGCGTAGACTTCTTCCGCTTTGGACACCCCACGGAGCCGATGTTCGAGTTGGACACGTCGAGTCATTCGGTTGTGCGCGACATGAACAAGTGCGTGCTGTGCCGCCGCTGTATCCGCACGTGCATTGATTTCCAGGAAGTCGGCGTGCTGGAAGTGCAGGGCCGTGGAGCCGAATCCAAGGTCGTGACCTTCATGGACAAGCCACTGGCGGAGGTGGTCTGCATCAACTGCGGCCAGTGCATCAACCGCTGCCCGACGGGCGCCCTGCGGGCCAATGACCCGACAGACGACGTGTGGGCCGCCATCGACGACCCGACGAAGCACGTGGTCATGCAGACCGCGCCGAGTCCGCGCGCGGGCATCGGCGAGTGTTTTGGCTTGCCGCCCGGCCGCGCGCTGACCTTCGAGATGAACACCGCGTTGCGGCAGTGCGGGTTCGACAAGGTCTTCGACACGAACTTCACGGCCGATCTCACGATCATCGAGGAGGGGACGGAACTGCTGCTGCGCTTGAAGAAGGCGCTGGTGGACAAACAGCCGGTGGCGATACCCCAGTTCACGAGCTGTTCGCCCGGGTGGGTGAAGTACATCGAGCACTTCTACCCCGAGTACCTGGCGCATCTCTCGAGCGCGAAGAGCCCGCAACAGATGTTTGGGGCGCTCATCAAGACCTACTACGCGCATCTGAACAAGATCGATCCCAAGGACATCGTGTGCGTCGCGCTGATGCCGTGCTCGGCCAAGAAGTTCGAGTGCAACCGGCCCGAGATGTGCGACAGCGGGTACAAGGACATCGACTACGGGTTGACCACGCGCGAGTTGGGCAAGATGATCAGCGAGGCGGGCATCAACCTGCCCGATCTTCCGAAGTCCGACTTCGACGATCCCTTCGGCACGGCTACGGGATCGGGCGTCATCTTCGGGGCGACGGGAGGCGTGATGGAAGCGGCCTTACGGACGGTCATCGAGTTGGTGACCGGAAAGAAGGTCGAGAATTTCTTCGACCACGCCGAGATCATCCCGTTGCGCGGCTTCGAAGGTATCCGCTACGCGGAGATTCCGGTGAAAGAAGTGGGGCCTGTTCCGGGCATATTGAAGCATCTCTTCGAGGACTGGTCGTGGCTCAAAGGCGCGACCCTGAAAGTGGCCGTGGCGCATGGAACCGCGTATGCCAAGAAGGTTATGGACGACATCCGGGCGGGCGGCAAGTTCAGCGAATGCCATTTCATCGAGTTCATGGCGTGTCCGGGCGGATGTCTGGGTGGCGGCGGGCAACCGATCCCGACGAGTCCGGCGATCCGCGCGGCTCGTGCGCAGGCGATCTACTCGGAGGATCGGGCGTATTCGGTACGCAAGTCGCACGAGAATCCCGCCGTCGTCAAAGTATACAATGAATTCCTGACAGACGGGCCGTGTGGGCACCTCAGCCACAAGCTGTTGCACACGCACTACACGCCTCGAGGGAAATTCATCGCGTAGGTGGTTGATATGACGGCAGAGCGCTCCGCAGTGGACCTTGACAAGGACGTCATCGAATTCGTGGACGTGACCCCGGGCGAATCGGGTTCGAGCGAGTTTTCCGCGGCGGAGCGCTCCGCCTTGGATGCGATCAATCAGCGGGTGGCGTCGGGCGAAACGCTCGACGCCATCATGAATTATGTGTTCGAGGCGACCCAAAGCCTCTTCCCCTGCGACCGCATCGGCCTCTCTTTTCTCGAGGACGAGGAGTCGCGCGTTGTCGCTTACTGGGTCCGGGCCGACTACGGTCCTCTGCTGCTGGACAAAGGCTACGCCGAGGAACTGAAGGGCAGCTCGCTCGCGTCGGTGTTTCAGCACGGAAGCATCCGCATCATTCACGACCTCGAGCGTTACCTCGACATGAAACCCGCCAGCATCTCCTCGCAGTTGCTCTTCCTGGAGGGTGTGCGATCGAGCATGACGAGCCCGCTGACTGTGGAAGGGCGCCGTGTGGGGTTTCTGTTCCGCAGCTCGCGAAAGCCGTGGGCATACGACCGGCGCCAAGTGATGTTGCAGGCGGCCCTCGTGGAGCGGTTGGGCCAGGCCGTGGAGAAGGCCTATCGCATCGAGCAATTGGAGGCGGCCAATCGCGCGTACCGGGAGCTGTTGAGCTTCGTGAGTCATGAGGTCAAGAACCCTGTTGCGTCGATTGCCATGGATGCGCGCGTGTTGACGGGCGGCTATCTCGGAGAACTGACTCCCGAACAGGCGCGCAAAATTGACCGGATCATCTACAAGGCGGAGCATGTGCTGCATCTGACCCGCGACTACCTCGACCTGACGCGCCTGGATATCGTAAGCGCGGAGCCCCATTTTCACGAGTGCGAGGATTTTGTGGCGGAGGTCATTGAGCCCGCCATCGAAATCGGGGCCAGTCAGATCGATGAACGCAGGATGTGCTTTCACAGGGCGACGCCCGCGACGCCGTTGCGGGTGAGTTGCGAGCCGGAACTGATGCGTATCGCCGTTGCGAATCTGCTGTCGAATGCCATCAAGTACGGGCTCGAGCAGGGCGAGGTGCGGCTAACGGTCGACCGTTGCAGCCAGGGTATCCGCACGATCGTGTGGAACAAGGGCCCTGGTTTTCCAGAGAGCGAGCAAGGGCGTTTGTTCCGGCGCTTTTCCCGGTTGCAGACGGTGGAAACCAAGCAAGTGCCGGGCACTGGAATTGGGCTGTATACCGTCTGGCGTGTGGCCAGACTGCATGGCGGTTTTGTGACCGCGAAATCCGAGGAGGGAAGCTGGGCTGAGTTCGCGCTGGTGATTCCGCAGCCGCCCGGCGACCCTAATCAAGAAGTACTGGAGACGATACTCGCATGTTAAACACAGAGCAGAGAGTCCCGATTGACGAAGAGCGTATCGAGGCCACGCTGGCCCATGGGGTGCGCAAGGATGCCGCGTGCGTGCGCGAGGTGCTTGCCAAGGCGCGCGAAATGAAAGGCCTTAAAGCCGAAGAGGTGGCCGTGCTGATGGCGGTCAGCGATCCCGATCTGCTGGGGGAGGTTTTCAACACGGCCCGGTACGTAAAGGAAGAGATCTATGGCAGACGGCTCGTGTTGTTCGCGCCGCTGTACGTCTCCAACTTGTGTTCCAACGAATGCCTGTACTGCGCCTTCCGGAAGACCAACAAAGAGGTCAAGCGCCGCGCGCTGACCCAGGAAGAGGTTGCGCGTGAAACCCGCATCATCATCGATCAGGGCCACAAACGAGTGCTCCTGGTGGCAGGTGAATCGTACCCCGTCGAGGGTTTTCCCTACATCTTGCGGTGCATCGAAACGATATATAACACCAAGCATGACCGAGGTGAGATTCGCCGGCTGAATGTGAACATCGCGCCACTGACCGTCGACGAGTTCAAGGAATTAAAGGCGGCGCATATTGGCACGTACCAGTTGTTCCAGGAGACCTACCATCGGGAGAGTTATGCCCGCGTGCATTTGGAAGGTCAGAAAGCCGATTTCGACTGGCGCATTACCGCGCCGGACCGCGCCATGCAGGCGGGGATCGATGACGTGGGCGTGGGGATTCTGTTTGGCCTGTTTGACTGGCGCTTTGAAGTGCTGGCGCTCATGCAGCATATCGATCACTTGGAGAAGGCTTTTGGGGTCGGGCCGCACACGATCAGCGTGCCGCGGCTTGAGCCCGCGATCGGCTCGTCCATCGCCTGCCAGCCACCTCATCCGGTATCCGACATCGACTTTCGCAAGCTCGTGGCCATCCTGCGCTTGGCAGTGCCGTACACGGGGATCATCATGTCAACCCGCGAGACCCCCAACATCCGGCGCGAAACCTTCGCGCTGGGTGTGTCCCAGATCAGCGCGGGCAGCCGCACCAATCCAGGCGGCTACGCCGAGGATGAGAAGTACGACGGCAGTCAGTTCTCGCTGGGCGATCACCGCTCGCTCGACGAGGTTATACGCGATGTTGCCGAGCTGGACTACATCCCTTCCTTCTGCACGGCCTGCTACCGGCTTGGGCGTACGGGTCAGGATTTCATGGATCTGGCGAAACCGGGCAAGATCAAGGATCACTGCGGCGTCAACGCCCTGAGCACCTTCGTGGAGTATCTCGAAGATTACGGTTCGCCCGAAACCAAGGCGATTGGCGAGGTGTGCATCCAGAAGACCCTGGAGAGCTTCACGGAGCAACGGCGTTTCGTTGCCGAGGTGCTCATGGATCGTGTCCGGGAGGGAGAGCGCGACGTTTTTGTCTGAAGGGCGAGGGACGGACACCGTGTGACGCTGTCGAGATTAGAATCTCGGCGGAGATAGGAGTCTCGGCGCGCAGGGCCTGCGCGAAAGGCGGAGTCAGTCCCAATCGATGATTTTGGCATGAAGCAACGCGTGGGGAGATAGGTGAAATGGATAAGCATTACGTGCTTGGCGTTCACGTTACCGATCGAGTGGAGCATGCGGGAAAGGTGCAGGATCTGTTGACCACATATGGGTGCAATATCAAGACGCGCATCGGACTGCATGAGACCGATCGCGAGCATTGCGCGCCCAACGGACTCATCGTGCTGGAGCTATGCGGCGACGAGGCTGCGTGCGACGAGCTTCGTGATAAACTGAACGCGTTGCACGGCGTGGAAGTCCAGCAGATGGTCTTCGAACACCAATAAGAGGAACGCATACCCATTTCGGATCGCGCGCGCTTTCGTTGTCTTCGAGAGGCGGCGGTTTGGCGTTTGCCGATCCTTCGCCGGACTTTCGTATGAACAATTCCCATCGCCTAGAACGGGACCTCTTGGGTGAATGCCCGGTTCCGAAAGACGCCCTTTACGGGATTCACACTGTCCGTGCCTCCGATAACTTCCGATTGTCCGGCCAGCCTGTGCACCCGGAACTCGTGAAGGCCTTCGGCACGGTCAAGCTGGCCTGCGCCATGACGAATGACGCGCTCGGCGTGTGGGCGGGCGACTCTACGAAGGCGGAGGCTGTCTTGCGCGCATGCGGGGAAATGGCGGAAGGCCGCTTGACGAGCCACGTGCCTGTGGATGCGCTGCAAGGGGGTGCGGGCACGAGCACGAATTTATGTGTCAATGAAGTGCTGGCGAACCGCGCGTTGGAACTTCTCGGCGAGAGACCTGGAGCGTATGAGCGCGTTTCGCCGCTGGATGATTTGAACCGCCACCAGTCCACGAATGACACGTTTCCCACGGCGCTGAAACTGGCCGCTATTCGCCTGTTGAAGCAGTTGGAGGAGCGTGTCCTGGCGCTGCAGGAGGCCTTCCAGAGCAAGGAAAAAGCCTTCGCGCACGTCGTGAAAGTGGGCCGCACCGAGATGCAGGATGCGGTGCTCACGACACTGGGCCGCGAAATGGGCGCCTACGCGGAGGCCTTCAACCGTGACCGCTGGCGCATTTACAAATGCGAGGAGCGGCTGCGCGTCGTGAACCTGGGCGGCACGGCGATTGGCACCGGACTGGCCGCGCCCCGGCAGTATATCTTCCGCGTGGTGGACGCCTTGCGCGAACTGACGGGCATTGGATTCGCCCGGGCGGAAAACCTCGTCGAGGCGACGCAGAATGCCGACGTGTTTGTCGAAGTGTCGGGCATCTTGAAAGCGTGCGCGGCGTCGTTGCTTAAGGTCTGCGATGATCTGCGTTTGATGGCGTCGGGTCCCGATGCAGGCTTCGGAGAAATTCGCTTGCCGGAGCGGCAGGCGGGGTCGTCCATCATGCCCGGCAAGGTCAACCCGGTGATTCCGGAGGCGGTCAGTCAGGCAGCGATGCTGGTGATTGGCCATGACACCGCGCTGACGCAGGCTTGTTCCCGGGGCAGCCTCGAGTTGAACCCGTTTCTGCCGCTTGTCGCCCACTGTCTGCTTGAAAGCTGCGACTTGCTCAGCCGGGGTTGCAGTGTCTTGCGCACGCATTGTGTTGACGGTATCGAAGCCGACGAGGCGCGGTGCCGCGCGCATGTCGAAGCTTCCACAGCCACGGCGACGGCTTTGTTGCCGGCGCTGGGCTACGAGGGCGCGTGCGGGGTTGTGGAGCGGGCGCGGGCAACGGGGCGAACCATTCGCGAGGTCGTGTTGCAGGAGGGGTTGATGGCCGCTGATGCATTTGATGAGTTGATTTCTCCGGAGGCGGTGTGCCGCCTGGGAATGCCGGACCCGTCCGCGAATGAACGCGAATGAACGCGAACGACGAGGAATGAAGAGGAAATGTATTGAGACCGCGTGCGCCCTTTTGAGGCCTGAAGGGCCGGTGCCACGCGAGCCGACAGCGGTGCAGCCGCAACCAAAGAGATTGTCCGCGAACGAACGCGAATGAACGCGAATGAACGCGAATGAACGCGAATGACGAGGAATGACGAGGAAATGCATTGAGACCGCGTGCGCCCTTTTGAGGCCTGAAGGGCCGGTGCTACGCGAGCCGACAGCGGTGCAGCCGCAACCAAAGAGATTGTCCGCGAACGAACGCGAATGAACGCGAATGAAGAGGAATGAAGAGGAAATGCATTGAGACCGCGCGTGCTCTCTTGAGGCCTGAAGGGCCGGTGCCATACTAGCCCAGGGCACAGCGAAGCGACGCCTTGGGAAAAAGACCCCTCTCCCCTCGGTCTTGAGCGCTGAAGGCGCGGCACCTTTTCGTGGCTGTTGCTGAGTGCCGTAGAAGAGCGAAAGGACGGGAATGGGCGAGGCAGGCCGCCGCAAACAGGATCGACAGCCACCAGGCGCCCCGTGTAATGTGACGTCTCTCTTGTGGCCTGAAAGGCCAACGTACTTGCAGCCCAGGGTTGGCCGCAGCGCAGCGAAGGCCTACCCTGGGTCCGAAACGCATTTTTCGTACCCTGAAGGGGTTCAATAGCAGAACCTCAGGTCCGCAAATTGCACAGATTCGCGAAGAGTGGAAGACAAGATTCGGCAGCGAAATTGCCGCAAGCATTCCATACTCTGAATGCGGGCTAGCACACATTTGAACCTATTTGAAGACTGAGGACAACGCCCGAATTGTGAGATCAATTCTAACTCTTGAGTGTGAGTGACAGAGTATGCAAAGTGCCCCCAAATCGTTTCGATTGCACATCGGCATCTTCGGCCGCCGCAACGTCGGCAAGTCGAGCCTGTTGAACGCCATCACGCGGCAGCAGGTGTCGATCGTGTCCGGTCATGCTGGCACCACGACGGACCCTGTCGAGAAGCCCATGGAGTTGCTGCCGCTGGGCCCAGTGCTTTTCATTGACACGGCTGGGATTGACGATGTGGGCGCACTGGGCGAGCTGCGTGTGCAGAAGACGCTCCAGGTATTCGAGCGGACGGATCTTGGCGTTCTCGTGGCGGAGGCGGGACAATGGGGCGAGTTTGAGTCCGACATTCTGGCTGCGTTGACGGAACGCGACATCCCTGTTGTGGTCGTCTTCAACAAGTGCGATCTCGGGCAGCCCGACCCCTCCGTGCTCGCGGCCCTCGAAGCCAAGGACATCCCCGCGGTTGCGACCGAGGCGTCTGCTGGCAAGGGCATTCTCGAGTTCCGGGAGGCCCTTCTCGCTAGTGCGCCGGAAGACTTCGTCAACAATCCCGCGATTCTGGGTGACCTCGTGGGTCCCGGTGAAATGGCGGTGCTCGTTGTGCCGATCGACAAGGAGGCCCCCAAGGGCCGGCTCATCATGCCGCAGGTGCAGTCGATCCGCGACCTGCTCGATTCCGATGCGTTCTGCATGGTCGTGAAAGAGCGCGAGTTGCGCGCCGCGCTCGCGCGTCTCACGGTGCCGCCGAAGCTGGTGGTCACAGATTCCCAGGCGTTTCTCAAGGTCGCCGCGGACACGCCCCCGGAAATCCCGCTGACGAGTTTTTCGATCCTGTTTGCGCGGTTTCATGGCGACTTGCTGACCCAAGTCGCGGGCACGATGACGGTAGATTCCTTGAAGACAGGCGACCGGATTCTTGTGGCCGAGGCGTGCAGCCACCATCCGATCGGCGAAGATATTGGCCGCGTGAAGATCCCGCGCTGGCTCACGCAGTACGTGGGCGGCAAGCTGCATTTCGACACCGTGCAGGGGCACGATTTCCCGCCGAACCTGTCGGAGTACAAGCTGGTGATCCACTGCGGAGCGTGCACGACGAACCGGCGTGAGATGTTGAGCCGGATTCTGCGGTGCCGGCAGGCGGGCGTGCCGATCACCAATTACGGGCTGGTGATTGCATACAGCCTGGGGATCTTCGAGCGCGCGCTGCAGCCGTTTCCGGCGGCGCTGGAGTTGTACCGGAATGCGAGGCGCGCGGGAGCGCCGACACGCGACGCGAAAGACGCGGGTGGGAAGGCAGGTCCCGCAGACTACGTATGCATTTCTGCGCCCGATCCGGCGGACACGCAGGGCGATGTGTGAGCAGAGTAAAGCCGGTATGGCGTTCTTCGTAACTGGATGACAAGATGACAGAAACACTGACACACAGCGAACTTGTCCAGTGGCTGCGCGAAGAGAATCCCTCGCGGCTCGAAGGCTTGTTCGGTTGGGCGGACGCCGTGCGCAAGGAGCACGTGGGCGACGCGGTACACCTGCGCGGCCTGATCGAAATCTCCAACTACTGCAGCCGCCAGTGTGGATACTGTGGGCTGCGCGCCGGGAACAAGGACCTCGAGCGGTACCGGATGACGGCGGATGAGATCGTGGACTGCGCGAAGGAAGCCGCGGCGTATGGCTACGGCACGGTTGTTCTCCAGGCGGGCGAAGATTACGGAATTGAAGGCGAATGGCTCGCGGATGTCGTGAGGCGCATCAAGACGGAAACCCCGCTTGCGGTAACCTTGAGCATGGGCGAGCGCCTGGATGAGGACCTGGTGCGATGGCGTGAGGCAGGCGCGGACCGTTACTTGCTTCGCTTTGAGACGTCCGATATCAAGCTATTCCAATTGATCCATCCCCCGCACCCGGCGCGGCCGCCGGAGGATCGGCTTGCCATCCTCGCGCGTCTGCGAGAACTGGGTTACGAAGTCGGCAGCGGGGTCATGATTGGGATTCCGGGTCAGTCTTACGGCAGCCTGGCGAACGACCTCGAACTGTTCCACACCTTGGACCTCGACATGATTGGGGTGGGGCCGTATATCTCGCACCCGGACACGCCGCTCGGCGATGGCTCGTGGGGGAGGCCGCTCGCGCCCGGCGAACAGGTTCCCAACACGGAGGCCATGACCTACAAGGTGGTGGCACTCACGCGGCTGATGTGTCCGCAGGCCAACATCCCCAGCACCACGGCGCTGGCCACCCTGAACGTGGCAAGCGGGCGCGAGCAGGGCCTGCAACGCGGCGCCAACGTGATCATGCCGAACATGACGCCGCCCAAGTACCGCGCCCTGTACCAGATCTATCCCGCCAAAGCGTGCATCAGCGAGACCTCGGGCGAATGCCGGGTATGCCTTCAGGGGCGTATCCAGTCGATCGGCAGGGAGGTCGGCACGGGCCCCGGCGGACGAGCACGCGGCTGAGAGACCCGAACCGCGTACCGAGAAGGCGATACTGTATCCCGCCCCGTGAATGATGGTAGCATGCCCCCAGCGGAGGCTTGTCGGTATGCCCAGAAAACCCAAAGGGCCGGTCCTGAACCAATTGGTTTTGGAGCGGCTGATGCACTATTTTCATTTGGTCGGTGAACAGATCCCGGATAACGCCAACGGGTGGGTGTCCAGCGCGCACATCGCGCAGTTGTTGGCTATGGACGATACCCTAGTGCGCAAAGATCTGGCGTCCATCGGCGTGCGTGGCCGGCCCCGGGTGGGATTCAGTATCGCCGAATTGAAGGGCCGCATCCGCGAGGTACTCGGCTTCAACGAAATCTACAAGGCGATCATTGTAGGCGCGGGGCGTTTGGGTGGCGCGATTGTGTCGTACTCCGGATTCGCGAAGTACGGTCTCTATGTTGTGGCGCTATTTGATGCGGATACGAGCCGCGCCGGCGAGGTTATGGGTGGTGTGCTCGTGCAGCCGATCGACAACCTCGAGTCGGTCATCAATCGCCACGACATTCATATGGCTATCATCACCGTTCCGGCCGAAGCGGCGCAGGCCATGGCCGACCGCCTCGTCGATGCGGGCATCCGCGCCATCTGGAATTTCGCCCCCACGAGCCTGGTCGTTCCGCAGGGCGTGTTCGTGCGGCACGAGCACATTTCGGTGGGCTTGGCCGAGCTGGCGTACTATCTCAAACGCAACAACCTGACGACCACCGACTGGCCCAGCGAGTCGTGGCGTCCGGGGCAGCCGTTGGAGTCTACGGCCGAGGAAGGCTGAGGCTTCAAACGTCCTGCGCCACGTTGGAGTGGCCGCGCCGGCGCCGCCGGGCCTTCTGTTTACGAATCTTCGCCGCGCGTTTCGCTTCGGGACTGTCCTCGCCCAGGGTCCGGGCCTCCAACAACTCACACATCCTGCGCCTCGCGTAGAAACGATTGAGCGCCTGGGACCGGGCCTTCTGCATCTTCACCTCGGTGCCGGTTGGTGCGTGGCGGAGATAAACGCAGGTCGAGGTCTTATTCACATGCTGGCCGCCCGCCCCGCCTGAGCGAATGAAGGACTCTTCCAGATCCGCCTCCCGCAGTCCGCAAGCCGTCATCCGGTTCTCCAACTCGAGAGCCTTTTCCGGTGTCACGCCGAACCGGGACATGCCGGGTTTCCTTTCCGGAGTTTCCAGGTGCGTATCTGCGCCAACGAGGGGCAGGGTAATACGATGTGCGGTGTCTGGGCAAGCGCCAATTCCGCGAGCGCCGATTCCGCGAGGAAAAGCAAAGAAGCACTTCCCGTGTTCGCCGTGTTGTCCGCGGCGAGGATGGAAGTGCTGTAGCCGTGTCAGCCGGCTCTGCCTATTGGCTCAGGCGTACACGTCGAGGTTCTGGCCCACCGCCGGGTCGATCGAGAAGGCGGCCTGAATGAGGTTCAGGGCTGCCGTGCCCACGTCCCGCGCGGCCTGCTGCTGTCTCACGACTGCTTGAGCTTGGTACAGAGTCTCAAACTGGACTTGGCTGATACCTGTGGCCACGCCACCTATGGAGGTAATACCAGCCATCTTGGACCTCCTTATCCTGACGCTGGTCTGCTTGTCAGAATCCGTTCTTCTGAACCCATTATCGGAATGTGGGCCCCAAATCTTTAGGGCAGGTTGAATCGCTCGACGCTCGCGAATACAAGCGGGGCGATTAGGGGCGCGTAATGTAAGTTATTTTTCCGCAGTCACTTGTGAGTTATTGAACACCAGTTCCCGAGAAACCCGCAGGATTTTCGCCCCTGCCGGGCAGGAGTGTCACGCCCCAGCGATTTTCATCCCCCCGAGCATTTCTCCTGTCTGAAAGAGGATAGGTCGGGTGTCAGAAGACCGTTCAGTGGCCGCGGCGGGGTTGATGGAACTCAACTGCGGGCAGGGGTAACAGTAACCGCTCTGGCGCGCGAAGTGTTGTGCAAGATTGTTCTCTACTTGATCAAATTGTACAAAAACCGATGCAGAATTCCATTCTACGCAATCAAATTGGGGCGTAAAATGACCCTGTGGCTAGCGGTAGTATTTAATGCATACAGGAGGGTCTACACGCCAGTCCTCTCAGGTTTTCCAAGCGGGCGTGGAGGGAAACTTTACGGTGCGCCGGGGGTGTATCTTCTTGTTTCGAGGCGAAGCACCCAAGACACATCACAATCGGCGGGCAAGAAGGACCGGAGTGGGCGGTTTTCAACGACAGCCAGCCCTCATATCTCTTCGCCCCCGCGTGTGAGCAATCAGGACTGACCGCGTGAAGACTGAGAGGCGAGAGGGCCTGTCGTAAAGGTGGAGAGTCCAACAGAAGAGGGAGAGTATCAATGCGGGCGATTCTTGTAGTGGTCGCGTGCATGGGGACGCTAGCCGTTAGTGTGTCGTGCAGCGGGCGCGATCCGCTGCCCAAGAAGGACTACGAGTCGATCTTCGAGGCGGCTGTCGAGGGTGACTGGAGTGGTGTCAAGGACTGCATTCGGGTCTTCGGGGAAGATATTAACCACGCAGACGAGAACGGCGACACGGTGCTGCACTACGCGGCCGAGGGCGGCAACGAGGAGGTTATTCGGGGTCTTATTGAACTTGGCGCCCAGATTGACGCGAAGAATATCGATGACATGACGCCGTTACAGGTCGCGAGAGAAGCTGGCCACGAGAAGGCCGCCAAGCTACTCGAGGAACTCGGGGCCACGGAATAGGAGGCTGCGGAGCAGTTTTTCAGCCACGACAATGGCGGTGTGGCAAACGCTGTGTGGATGAAGCGCGGTGGTGCGCGGTTCGTCGACACGCGGTTGCGTCCAGGGCAGAAGGTGCGACTACCTATCCCGCCTCAGGCGAGTTACTTCGTGTGTGGAGCAGGGAAAGGAGGTGAGCAATGAGGGGTGCTCGCTTTGGCTGCGGGTAGACTTCCCGCGTCCCCGGGGGAGCAGGCTGTGGTGGAATTGAGTTCGAAGGAAGTGCCTGCGTAGGTTCGGACCGAAGGGGCAAGTGTATGTTGTCTATCGGCACAATCTATGAGGGATCGTATCATGAAGAACAGAAGTCGGGGTTTTACGCTGATCGAGCTGTTGGTGGTCATCGCAATCATCGGCATACTCGCGGCAATACTGCTCCCCGCGCTGGCTCGTGCGCGGGAAGCAGCGAGGCGTGCAAGCTGCCAAAACAACCTCAAGCAAATGGGCCTCGTTTTCAAGATGTTTTCCAACGAGAGCCCCGGCCAGATTTGGCCACGCCGGGGAGCACGGTTCTATATGGCTGCGACCGCGAATCCGGACGACGTCGTTACAGTGACGCGCGCAGTTGAAACGCTCGCCATCTATCCTGAGTACCTGACAGAGATGACGTCAACGTTCTGTCCGTCTGATGACAACGTCAACCGGGCGGCTTGGGACTCGATCGACAACGACATCATTCGACCTGTCGGTCCGGGCTGGAATGCCGTGGTTGCCCCCGACAATTACGTCAGGAACAAGGTGTGCTTTCCCGGGTTCGCCGGAGGGGGCACGCCCCGGGGCTGCGACCCCAGAATCTTGGTCGGCATTGACAGGAACCTGAACTGCTATGTCTCAAGCGACTACTGGTCCTATAACTACTATGGAATTCTGATCGATGGAGGCTGGATTCAGTACTCGGGGCCCACTCCAGCTACCAATGGCGACATGAGGTTACTCTACAATGTGGTCGATGCGGGTACCAGCGCTGTGCCGCATACGGAATTGCGCTGGTGGAGGAATCGCGAGAAGTCCGACGCCACCGTTACACTGTCCACGGGAGTCAAGACACTCAGCCGCCTCAGGGAAGGCGTAGAACGATTCTTGATTACCGACATCAACAATCCCGCGGGTTCCGCTGAGGCCCAATCCACAATTCCCGTCATGTGGGACACTGCGTTGGCCGGCGTAGGGGGCAATGCCGGCAAGGTTGACGTGAACCACTATAACCACGTTCCAGGCGGGTCGAATTTCCTGTTCATGGATGGGCATGTCGAGTTTGGCAAGTATCCGCAGCCGACAGGGTCTAAGTTCTTCGCCGTTACGGTGGAGGCGACCACGGACGGCGCAGCAGACTTTCCGTGAGAGTAGGTCTGCAGTGAGCGTGGAGTAGCGACGGCTGAGGGGAAATCGGGCCTGACAAAGCAAGGCCGCGAAGGAGTGCACAGCGAGGCGGGATAGCCACCGTGTTTCGCTCGGCGTAGCCTATACGAAAGACGGTGGCTGTCCCGTTCAAGTGTCGAACCTCAGTTCAAGTGGCGCAAGGTCATATGTTCCTGGCCCGTCACGATTCACCACTGTGAAGGGCCAGGACTGAGTAGGGAGGGTCGTGTTCTTCTACTGGATTGAGGGAGAAGTGAGTTTCACCTGACCCATCCACAGATTCCCACTGCCACCTCCAAGGGGGGTGTTCAAGGCAAGCGGTGGCTCTTGCGATATTCGAGCGGTGAGATTCCACACGCCTTCTTGAAAAGTTTCGAGAAGTAGTACGGGTCATCGATGCCGACAGCGGCGCCGACGTCCGATACGTGCATCGCGGAGGTACGCAGCAAGCGTTGTGCTTCCTCCATTCGCCGCTGGAGAATCCACTCGCCCGGAGCGCATCTCAGATACCGTTTGAACAGCCTCCCGATCGTTGCGCGGCTCAGTCCGGAGTATGCCGTCAGTTCATGGAGACCATGTGTACCGCTGATGTTGTTGACGATGTACCGGAGGATGCGCAGCAAGTCGGCGGGGGGAGGACTCGCGTAGCACGCCGCGAATTCCGACAGAAGGGGTGATGAGTTGGAAAAGGACTGGCCTGGCATTCGCCCCACACTGTCCTTCAGACCTCCCGCTCGATTGCGCTCCAGCCACAAACGCCGGTATTCCGCGATCAGGGAATCCAGTTCGTTCATAAGGAGGGTATATACTTCCTTCGGAAGCCCCGACGTGGGCACGCGCCCCGCCTGGATACGTGCTGCACCCAGACGGCACGCGAACTTGGCCAACTCCGCGTTGAGCCGAATTTCGGCCACAATCAGATCAGCATGAGGGCACCGAAGGTCGGCTATGTCCATACGTGCCAGCACGCTGTCAATGTACGCGGACGTCTTCTCGAGATTTCTCGCCTGGAGTCTCTCCAGCCCGCCATACGTCAACGGTTTCTCAAGGAAGTGCCGGAGAACCTGGTAGTACGCTGTAGTGTCTCTGAATGTGACGCCGGTTAGTTTGTGCGCGTTGCCGAGATCGTATGCGACTCGGCCCATAACGCCGGCGGCATCGTGAAATGCGTAAAGATCCGCCAGCTTCGCGACGTCGGCCTCGACATTTGTGTCGAGACACCAGCTTACCGCTGCCCCGTACAGCAATGGTAGATAGGAGATTGGCGGGAACTCCCAATGGCCCGCGTCTCGCCAGTCTGCCACCAGGTATCCTTCTGCGCCATAATCACGACCCGTTTCCGCGGCGCTGCGCAGGTTGGCGAGTGCGTTGTCCGTGCGTCCAAGAAACGAGCTCCAGGATGATGTGCCGGGGACCACGTAGAATCGAACGCCATGATCGTGAAAGCGCTGCGCATGTTCCGGGTAGGGATGGTCCGCTTCATACCCCCATTCCATGGCGATCATGTCAAGCGGCAATTTGCAGGCAAGTTCCGGATGCCGGTTGACGATGTCGCCCCAGAACTGCATGGCCTTCCCATGCTCCCGAACCAGTTCAAGCACCCTAAGCAGGAATTCGAGGTACACGCGGCCAACACCGCGCCTCAGCACCTCACCCTCGCTACGCCCTTGTCCCAGGCTCCAGGTCTCCTCGCAGCCAACATTAACCAGGGGGCTTGAGAAGTTCGGCAACATCGACGCATAGATACTTCGAAGCAAGTCGAACGTGCGGGGATCTACCGTGCACAGATCGTCCCCGCCCGAAATCTCTGCCAGACCTGCGTATTTGGGATGCTCCAGCCAGCGTCCCAGGTGGGCAAGCGAGTTCTGGTTCGGCACGAGCTGGATGTACCGTTCGCGGCAGTACCGGTCGAGATCGCGTACTTGGACCGGGGTCAAGGGTGATGCATCTTCCCATACGACGTGGTGGCCCTCACAGGCAAATGTGTGCTCGGTATAGAGCTGGAGCTGGTTGTATTTCCAGGACGCAAACAAATCCACCATTTCGAACAGGAACTTCATTTCGGGGACTTTGTCCTGCGCCACATCAAGCATGACACCCCGGTTGGGAATGTCCGGCCAGTCTTCAATGCGGCAGGTGGGAATGCTGTTGCACTCACGCGCCAATCGGCCAATCTGTCTCAGAGTTTGCGCAGCATAGAAGACGCCGGTCTCGTCATGGGCGGTGATGGCTATGTGGCAACTCTTTCTCTTCCCTCGAGACGGCCGGATATGGATTGTGTATCCCTGGCGGTGGTGCATCTGATCGGGGTTGATCGCGATGCTTGAAAAGCTCTCAGGCAAAGGGTTGGACCGCGATTGGCGGGGTGCGGCCGGAAATGACTTAACCGCACAACGGAGCACTTCGTCCAGTGCCTCGGGCAGAGTCGGATGGGGCGTCAACGCTCCGTCGACTCGTGCTTCGCACCAGCCGTCGAGCGAAATGTGCCTGGGCATTGGGAGCAACGGCCAATCGGACGGCCATTCCCGCCCATCGTGCGTCTCGCGAACCGCCACCCTTGTACGTTTCCCCACCAACCGTCAGCTTCAAAAGGAGCTTCTCGCGACAGCGAGAGAGGGTCTCACTGATTATCACCCCTCTTGAGGACTGAACGTGTGACAGTACGAGAGCTTATTATACACCAAGGTGCAACGGTTGTCGCTCCGGCAAGGGAAAGCCCCGAAAACTCCGGAAATTACGTCGCCGTCCAACGGCTACTCGGTGAAGTTGTCGGGCAATCGCCTGCGACGCTGGTTTGCCAAGGCCCCAAGAACTTGCCGGCCGCTTCATCCAGCGGGTGCGGCCGCCTGCGGGGCGGGGCATTCGCCGGCGAACTTCAGCGCCTCGGTGATGTAGATTTCGCCCGTCATCTCTCCCAGGCTGGTGCGCGAGATGTAGTTGTAGCGTTCGAAGCTGTTGAAATCGACCTTTGTGAGTATGTACCCGAAAGCGTCATTGGTCAGACCGAAGAGGAAGTGCTGCGACCCCTTCATGTTGCGCTTGAGGTAGAAGCCGATGTTGGGCAGGGCTTCACCAGGAATCGTGAGGATCTGAGCGGTGCCCACGTTCACCACATTGACCTGAGTCACCGCCTCGTTCTTCTCACTTACCGGAAAACCGAGTGGAGAACCCTTCACGATAGCCAACATCATTTCGGATTCGATGGGGAACGCGACCTTCTTCGCGGCGCAAAAGAGTGCCGGATCCGCCTGGAGCGGGGCGGCGGACACGAGGCGCAAGGCTTCGTCGGCGAGTAGATGGCCGATGCGGTGGCATTCGTCCCAGGTCTGGACATCCTTGCCATCCGCGCCGCGGCAGTCAGCAGTGACCATGCCGCCCTGGGCGCCGTTCATGAAAACTCCGACGCCGCCGCCCTGAGCCGCGATGCGCTCGTACAAGGGCCCCACCATGTCCGGGCTGAGGATGCCCTGATCGGGACCCAGCACTTCGGGGTGGATAGCGTAGTTCACGAGAGTGGCGATGGCCTTCCCGTCCTTGCCGGTGAACTGCATGACGCTGCAGCGCCGGTCGTAGAGCTGCGGCGCGTAGTAGTTGTACGCGATCTGTTCCGCGGCCTCGCCCTCCGCAATCTTCACCCCGGCGGGCTGGAGATTAGCCAGTGCCCTGTTGATGGCCTCTGCCGTGTCTTTGCAGACGCGCTCAATGTAGCCCAGATCCGCCATCGTACCGCCCTTGCCGTCAGGGAAGGCGTACATGTCGGGCGCGCTGTGCGTGTGGGTAGCGCCGATGATCACATTCTCAGGCTGGATTCCCTTGACCTGGGCGCGGACCTTGTCGCAGAGGACTCCAGGGAAGCCGAGGAAGGGAGCGCTCACCATGGCCACGCGCGTGTCACCCTGTTCCAGCACCAGCGCGCGGACCTCCAGCTCGCCCTGCTTCGTGTTCGCGGGTTCCGGCGTCCCGACGCCGCCCGAGACCGGCAGAAGCGGATCGGGGGTGACGATGGCGGTGGCCACGCCGGCCTTGAACTCGGCCATCGCAGCGATCGGCACCAGGCTCGAAATGCCCATCAGAAACCCACATATCCACAGAATGGTTAACGTGCGCATGGTTGCAGCCCTTTCATGACCAAATGTCCAGCCCCGGACACGTGGCACTGTTATCGCACTCCACGGGCGGCGTTTACAAGCCCGGGCTGGACATTGCCGGGTAGTGGCGGACGAGCGAGATACTGCGCCCTGAGTAGGGCGGGATTTGTTCCCGCCCTCTTGTCAATGCCGAAATCGCCGCCGGTTAGTTCAAGATTTGGCAAGGCGTCGCGCGTCTACGTAAGACAAGGGTCGGTTTCCTTCCAATTCGCAACTGGGAAGGCAAGAGGGCGGGAACCAATCCCGCCCTACAACAGGCCCTCGTTGCGAAATTCGCCCGTCGCCGTATCATGGGGCGAAGGAAATGCACGTGACATTCGATGCCTTGTCATCCGCACTTGGTGCGCTGCCCTGGTCCCGGGTTCAGGGCAATCGCATTAAAAGTCACACCTGCATGAGGAGTTCCTCGAGGTAGTCATTGTTCCATGCGGCTTGCTTTCGTTTTCCCTTTACCCCG
>JADLGB010000101.1 GCA_020849535.1 Candidatus Hydrogenedentota bacterium | reverse complement strand
TTGTGGCCGCATTGGCCTGGGCGGCCTGGGCACAGGACCCGCCTCCGGAGCCACCGCCCGCGGCAAGTCAAGGTGTGACCGTGGAGCAGATCGAACAACTGAAGAAGCAGGTCTACGAGCTGACCAAGCAGGTCCGTCAGCTCGAGGTGCAAGCCGAGAACGACAAGAAGGCCGCCGAAGACAAAGCCAAGGCCCTGCCCGCGGTGAAGCTGGACACGGATGGCCTGACAGTTTCTTCGGCCAACAAGGCCTTCCAACTGCGGATTCGCGGGCGGCTTGGCTACGACTTCGCTTGGTTCGATCAAGATGAGGCGCTGAAACAGGCCATCGGCGATGAGCAGGACGGAACAGGCTTCCGCTTTGCCCGGATTCGGCTCCAGGGGAAGTTCTGGGAGGACTTCTCTTCCGACCTGGAATTCGACTTTGCGGGTGAGGGCGGTGAGGACACACCCAAGTTCCGCGACGCGTACCTGCAGTATGACGCGATTCACTATGGCGGGGACCGGTACATGTCGTTCCGCGTAGGCCACTTTCGCGAACCGTTCAGCCTGGAGGAATTGACCGCGGTCACGAACCGGACCTTCGTGGAGCGGTCGTTGGCGAACGTCTTCGTGCCGTCACGCAACGCGGGGGTTCAACTGAGCGATGCACTTCTTGGCGAGCCCAAGAAGGAGCGGCTGACATGGGCGATTGGTGCCTTCAAGGAAACGGATGACTGGCCGAGTGCAAATGACTCGGATGAGGATCAGGGCTATCAGATCACGGGACGCGTCACGGGACTACCGTGGTACGAAGACGAGGGCGAGAAACTTCTGCATCTGGGCGCGGCGTACAGCGTGCGGAATCCCGATGGGGCGCGTGTGAACTACGGGGTGCGTCCGGAAACCCGCTTGGCATTGTTCCGCTACATCGATCCCGACGCCTTGCCGCAGTCCTTCCGGCTGCGCGACGCGCGGGCCGACGATGTGAACCTGCTGGGATTGGAGGCGGCCACGGTGCTTGGCCCGTTCTCGCTGCAAAGTGAGTACATCCGCTCGGATTACGATTCGACGTTCGCGGGAGACCTCACGTTTGACGGGTACTACGTGCAGGGCTCGTACTTCCTGACCGGCGAGCATCGTCCGTACCGCAATGAGAGCGGTATCTTTGACCGGGTGGTTCCCGAGCACAACTTCAATCTGCGCAAGCGGGATGGCTGGGGCGCCTGGGAAGTCACGGCGCGGTATTCAAGCGTGGACCTGACCGACAAGCCGATCTGGGGCGGTGAACAAACCGCGTACACCTTGGGCCTCAACTGGTACCTCAACCCAAACGTGCGAATCACGTGGAATTACATCCACAACGAGGTCGAGCAGGAACGTTTCGATGGGGATTTCGACGTGTTTCAGACCCGGTTCCAATTTGAATTCTGACGGAGCAATTGACAGCCGCCGATGAGCCAATCGCCATGGCGGAAAAGCACGAATTAATAACGCAAACATGAGCTATTCGAAGAGGAGTTCTTCTGATGTCACATATCCGGTCGATCACCAAGACAACCCGCCCCGCGTATGCCGTGTCGCTGCTTCAGTGGCAGCAGATCGGGGTTATCCTTGGCGCGTTTGGATCCGCGCTCGGGACATTCGGGACAGCACTCAACACTTTCACCAACATCTTTCTGAACGTATGGGATGCGTTCAGCGAGGAAAAGCAGGCCTAGGCAGAGAAGCTACTCCGCACCGTCAAGGAACGACAACATGAAGAAGATTCGAGAATCGAGACAACTAACGGGATGGATCAACGTCCCGCTCGCGCTGGCTCTGCTTCTGGCAAGCGGGCTGACGGCTGTTCCCGCCTACGCCGCTGGCTCGGAACTGTTGAATGTATCGTACGACCCGACGCGCGAATTGTATGTGGAGTACAACGCGGCCTTCGCCAAGTACTGGAAGGAGAAGACGGGACAAGACGTCACGATCGAGCAGTCGCACGGGGGAGCGGGCAAGCAGGCGCGCGCGGTGATTGACGGCTTAGAGGCGGACGTCGTGACATTGGCGCTGGCCTACGACATTACGGCCATCGCGGAGAAAGCACGCCTCTTCCCGGTGGATTGGCAGGGCCGCCTTCCCAACAACAGTTGCCCATACACGAGCACGATCGTGTTTCTCGTCCGGAAAGGCAATCCGAAAGGCATTAAAGATTGGGACGATCTGGTGAAGCCGGGGATCGAGGTCATCACGCCGAATCCGAAGACCTCGGGAGGGGCACGGTGGAACTACCTCGCCGCGTGGGCCTATTCGCTCAAGAAAGACCTGGGCGATCTGAAGAAAGTCAACGAGCCGCAGTTCGCGGCCGATGTGGCCAAGGCCAATGACAACGCCAAGAACTTCGTCGCGGCCTTGCTGAAGAATGTGCCCGTGCTGGATTCCGGCGCCCGCGGCAGCACGACGACCTTCGTGCAGCGCGGGATCGGAGACGTGCTGTTGGCGTGGGAAAACGAGGCCTTCCTCGCGATCAACGAGCTGGGGCCGGACAGTGTTGAGGTCGTGGTTCCGAGTCTCAGCATCCTCGCCGAACCCGCAGTGACGCTGGTAGACAAGAACGCGAAGAAGCACGGCACTACAGAAGTGGCGCAGGCGTATCTCGAGTACCTTTACTCACCTGAAGGACAGCGCATCGTGGCGAAGCATTTTTACCGGCCCTCCAAACCGGAGAGTGCCAATCCCGCGGACCTGGCACGATTCCCCAAGGTGGAGTTGGTGACGATCGACGCCGTGTTCGGGGGCTGGAAGAAGGCCCAGGAAACTCACTTCAACGACGGCGGCGTGTTTGACGCGATCTATCAGCCGAGCCGCTGATCGACGGTATTCGAGCAGGGGAGGCGGCCTTCACGTGGCCGCCTCCCCCAGGGACTAACGAGTATGAACCTGCTGAAGAAGAAACACAGCGTGCTGCCGGGCTTCGGCCTGACCTTGGGCTACACGGTCTTCTACCTGTGCCTCATCGTGCTGATCCCGCTGAGCGGTCTTGTCGTGAGAAGCGCCTCCATGACCTTTCCGGACTTCTGGGCGAGCGTCACGGAGCCTCGCGTTGTGGCTTCGTACAAACTCACGTTTGGCGCCTCGCTGGCGGGCGCGCTGATCAACGCGGTGTTTGGGTTCATCGTTGCCTGGACATTGGTGCGATATAGGTTTCCCGGGAAGCGGCTGGTGGACGCGATTGTGGACCTGCCGTTCGCACTGCCCACGGCGGTGTCGGGCATCGCGTTAACGGCTATCTATTCGAAGAATGGTTGGCTTGGCCAGTACCTTGAAGCATGGGGAATCAAGGCCGCCTTCTCTCCACTCGGGGTGGTCATCGCGCTGACGTTCATCGGACTGCCCTTCGTGGTGCGCACGCTGCAACCGGCCATTGCGGATCTTGACCCAGAACTGGAAGAGGCGGCCGCCAGCCTGGGCGCGCGGCGTCTTCAGACATTTCTGCGCGTCATCGTGCCGACGCTGCTGCCGGCGCTGCTGACGGGATTCGCCTTGTCGTTCGCGCGTGCGATCGGCGAGTACGGTTCCGTGGTCTTCATCTCCGGAAACATGCCGATGCGCACTGAGATTACGAGTCTGCTCATCATCACCAAGCTCGAGCAGTACGACTATGCGGGTGCGACGGCGCTGGCGCTCGTCATGCTGGTCGTGTCCTTTCTTCTGCTGCTCGCGATCAACGTGCTGCAATGGTGGAGTTCGCGCCGCTTTCATGGAGGGATCGCGTAATGGCCTCGCTCGACACCATCTACCCGGCCGTCCCCATCAAGGTGAAGGCGGCCACGAACCAGGAGCCGCTTTGGGTTCGCGTGATCCTCATCTCGATTTCGCTGACGTTTATTGGACTCTTTCTGTTCCTGCCTCTCGCGGCCATCATGACGGAAGCCCTTCGCAAGGGAATCGGGGCGTACCTGGAGAGCTTCCAGGACGAGGACGCGTTGGCGGCGATCAAGCTCACGCTAATCGCCGCGGCCATTTCGGTGCCGGCCAACCTCGTTTTCGGGGCGGCCGCGGCGTGGGCTCTGGCCAAGTTCGATTTCAGAGGCCGCAACGTGCTTGTCACACTCATCGACTTGCCGTTCGCCGTCTCACCAGTCATCGCGGGTCTGGTCTTTGTATTACTTTTTGGACTCCAGGGGTGGCTGGGCCCGTGGCTTTCGGAGCACGACATCAAGATCATCTTCGCCGTGCCGGGCATCGTGTTGTGCACGATCTTCGTCACGTTTCCGTTTGTCGCGCGCGAACTGATTCCGCTCATGCAGGAACAGGGCAATGAAGAAGAGATGGCGGCGCTGGTGCTTGGCGCCAGCGGGTGGAAGACGTTCTGGCGTGTGACGGTCCCGAACGTCAAGTGGGCGCTGCTGTACGGGGTGATCCTGTGCAACGCACGCGCCATGGGCGAATTCGGTGCGGTTTCGGTGGTCTCCGGGCACATCCGCGGCAAGACCAACACCATGCCGCTTCACGTGGAAGTGCTCTACAACGAATACAACTTTGTCGCCGCATTTGCCGTTGCTTCGCTGCTCGCGATGCTGGCCCTCGTGACACTTGCCTTGAAGTCGCTGGTCGAGTGGCGGATGAATCGAACGGATGTTGAAACGATCCCTCCAGGGAAGGAGTAGACCATGAGCATTGCAGTCCGTCACATCACGAAGACATTCGGGCGTTTCGCCGCGTTGCGGGATGTCAGCCTCGAGGTCGCCGCGGGCGAACTCGTCGCTCTGCTTGGCCCTTCGGGTTCGGGCAAAACCACCTTGCTGCGGATCATCTCGGGGCTTGATCAGCCGGATGCGAGTCCGGACAGTGAGATCCGGTTCCACGAGGAACGCGTCGAAGGACAGGCCGTGGGGCAGCGTCAGGTGGGGTTCGTGTTTCAACACTACGCGCTGTTCCGCCACATGACGGTGTTTGAGAATATCGCGTTTGGACTGCGGGTACGGCCACGAAAAGAGCGGCCCAGCAACCAAGAGATCAGCCGGCGCGTGCGCGAATTGCTGCACTTGATTCAATTGGAGAACCTGGAGAGTCGCTATCCCGGCCAACTGTCGGGGGGGCAACGCCAGCGCGTGGCGCTTGCCCGCGCGTTGGCCATCGAGCCCCGTGTGCTTCTGCTTGACGAGCCGTTCGGCGCACTCGACGCCAAGGTCCGACAGGAGCTTCGGCGTTGGCTGCGGCGTTTGCATGATGAGCTGCACGTAACGAGCATCCTGGTCACGCACGACCAGGAAGAGGCGTTGGAAGTAGCCGACCGTATCGTCGTCATGAATGAGGGACGCATCGAGCAGGAAGGTACACCCGAAGAGGTGTTTCACCAACCGAAGACGGAGTTCGTCATCAACTTCCTTGGAAACGTCAACCTGTTCCATGGCCGTGTAGAGCAAGACGGGGTGCGCGTGGGTCCACTGCTGCTGCCCAACAACCACGTTGCAGGGGTCAGCGGCCAGGTGGCGCGCGCCTTCATCCGCCCGTACGATGTCGAGGTGCACCGGGACAAGTCGCTGGCGGCGCTACCTGCGCGAGTACTGCGCGTGCAGTCGGCCGGGCCAACGGTACGTCTGGAGCTTTTGAGTAACTCCGGCGATTCGATCCTCGCGGAGATGTCGCACGACAAGTACCGCAAGCTGAATGTACGAAAGGAAGAGGAGGTATTCGTCAGTGTGCGTGACGCACGCACGTTCATGGATGACTACGTCATCTGACGGGGGCGGACGTTATAGTTCGTCGACATTCTCCAGGTAATGAAGCCACGCTTGACGCTGAAGGGCGGCACGCACCACCTGCACGTCGTCTTTGGAGGCCAGGCGAGCCAGGGCCTCGTAGAATGCGGGCCAGTCAAAGCGCAGGACAGACAGGTTGTCCAACGCGCGGACATTCGCGGTCCGGCCGGGCGCCTGGTCGATGTGGAATTGCCTCATCTCGCCGAGCAGGGCCGGGGCCTCCACGATGGTGCTGAACCCACCACGGGAAATGACCTCCACGCCACCGCTCAATAGGACGCAGCCCTCGTCCGGGTTCGCGTCATCCTGAGTAAAGAGGATATCGCCGGCGGCGACACTGCGGTGAGAGGCAACGGTCAGAAAGGCTGATTCCACCTGGATACGAAGATGCTGCGGCAATTCCAGCATCACGGAAAGCTGCCCTACCTGCTCCCTTGAGTCGTTCATTGCGTTGCTCCCGTTCGTCGAGTACCAGCCTGAAAATCCGGAACCCCCAAGCGGCGCACTGCCCGAATGATGCCCACAGCATTGTAGGGGCGAAGCGGAAAGCGCGTCAACTGCGGCATGATGGCCCTCTTCGTAGGGCGGGATTGGTTCCCGCCTTCTTCGTGCAAAGCAGCGAGAACTAATCCCGAGTACCGAAGAAGGCGGGAACAAATCCCGCCCTACAGAAGAGGCGAGCGGCAGGCCTTGTCTTGCTTTCACAGGCTATCCGTGCTTTGATGGTGGGGTGTGTCGCGGGAACGGCGGCGGATGCGCGCTAGGGAGGGGGTACAATGCGGGCTTTTCTCATGGGCATTCTGGTGGCAGGTATGGCTCTTCCGGCGTGTGTCGCACGAGCACAGGAGGTATCGGTGCAACGGCTGCGCACGCTCATCCTATCTGGGCGCAACAACCATGACTGGAAGACGACCTCGCCGTTTCTGAAGCAGATGTACGATGCAAGCGGACGGTTTGAAGCGAGCATCGTGGACGATCCGTCGACGCTCACAGCCGAAACGCTGGCGACCTATGACGTGGTGGTCGATAACTGGAGCGCCTATCCCGAAATGACAGGACGCCAGTGGGGAGCAGAGGCTGAGAAGGCGGTCGTGGATTTCGTGAAAGGGGGCAAGGGGCTCGTAATACTGCACGCCGCTACGGCGTGCTTCTCCGATTGGCCGGAATTCCAGGAGATGGCGGGATGCACATGGGGGGCGGAATCCGGCCACGGGTCCAAGCATCGCTTCCAGGTTTCTATCGATGATCCAGAACACCCAATTGTGGCAGGGATGGCGCCGTTTTTGACGGGACCTGACGAGCTGTATCACCGTCTCACGCCGCAGCCTTCCATGCACCTGATCGCTTCCGCGTTTTCGGCCGAACATCAGAAGGGCACGGGACGCTTCGAGCCCATGGCAGTGGTCACGCAATATGGGAATGGCCGCTGCTTCTACAACATCCTTGGACATGATGTGGCCGCCATGGACCAGCCGGGATTTCGTACGCTGATGCTGCGCGGCACCGAATGGGCGGCCACAGGCAAGGTCACGATTGCGATACCGGAGCCTTGGCCGGCACCCAAGGTGAACGCCGCCGTGGTGGTCGGGGGCCACAGCTTCGATGAGGCGCTGTTCCCGAAATGGTTCGAAGGACACCAGGGCGCGACGTACACAATCATTCCGCAGCAGGATGACAGCGAAATCTTCGAGTCTGTCGAGGGATTTCCGTACAACGTCGTGGTTCTGTACAACATGACGCAGCGGATCTCCGTGACACGCCGTGGGAATCTGCATCGTTTGCTGGACCAGGGCGTGGGGCTGGTGGTGTTGCACCATGCGGTAGCCGCGTTCTCGGAATGGCCGGAGTTCGCCAATATCATCGGGGCCAAGTACTACCTCGAGGACACGCCGAATCACACGAAGTCCGTGTACAAGCATGATGTGGACTTCACAGTGCATGTGGCGGATGACCAGCACCCGGTGACCCGCGGCCTGAAGGACTTTGCGGTGCACGACGAGACCTACAATAACTACGATGTGTTTCCGGACAACCGGCTCCTGCTCACGACGGACGAGCCGTCGAGCGCCAGCGCGGTGGCTTGGGCGCGCCGTTACAGCAATGCAAACGTGTGCTTCATCCAACTGGGGCACGGGCCAAACGGATTCACGGATCCAAATTATCAGCGACTTGTAGCGCAAGCGGCAACATGGGCCGCAAAGCAGGAGTAGATTGCAGCCCGCTCATCGCGGGGCTTGGTCAGATACTGGTAGTCTTGAACGAGCCGGGAAACGGTCAAGGGGGTTACGTTATGCGATCCATATACTCTCGCCGGTCATTCTTGAAGCGGGCGACCGCCGTTGCCACAGCGCCGATGATAGTGCCGTCCTATGTTTTGGGCGGCGAAGCGGCCCCAAGCGAACGTGTCCGGGTGGGGTGTATCGGTGTTGGGGACCGTGGCAGCTACATCATGGGCGCGACCTTGGAGCAGGTGAACGCGCAGGTCGTCGCGGTGTGCGATGTGAAGCGCGACCGCCGCGAGGCTGCGCAGGCTACCGTGAACAAGACCTACGGCAACTCCGACTGCGCCGCATACAATGAATTCGAGGAACTCGTGGCTCGCGACGACATCGATGCCGTGACCGTGGGGTCATGCGATCATTGGCATGTGCTGCACGCGTTGGCGGCGGTGCGGTCGGGCAAGGACGTCTATGTCGAGAAGCCCTTGGGGTTAACAGTCGAGCAGGACCAGGTACTGCGGGCCGAAGTGCGCAAACACAAGCGGATGTTCCAATTCGGCACGCAGCAGCGCTCCGACGAAAAGTTCCGGCGTGCGTGCGAACTGGTGCGTAACGGCCGCATCGGAAAGCTCCATACGATCAATGTGTGGTCGCCGGCCAGCGTCGCGGGTGGACCAACCGAACTGGCGCCGGTCCCCGAGACGCTCGACTACGACCGCTGGCTGGGCCCGGCTCCGGCTGTGCCGTACACGAAAGAGCGCGAGACCAACAAGTGGTGGTGGTTCATCTCGGACTATGCGCTGGGTTTCATTGCGGGCTGGGGCATTCACCCCATGGATATCGCGCTGTGGGGCGCGGGCAGCATGGCGAAGTCACCGGTCACGGTGGAGGGCACGGGCACGTTTCCAACCGAAGGCGTGTGCAACACGGCCACGGATTGGAAAGTGATGATGACGTACGACAGCGGGCTGAAGATCGACTACCGTGCGCAACCTGCAGCGCCTGAATGGGCGCAGCGCTACGGCGAGGTGGCCGAGCACGGCACGGCATTCGAGGGCAGCGACGGTTGGGTCATCGTCGATCGGCGCCACATCAAGACGTTCCCCGAGGATCTGGCGAAGCGGGAATCCGGCGGCGGCGATATCATGCTGTACAAAAGCGACCACCACATCGCGAACTTCATCGAGTGCGTGCGTTCGCGCAAGGATCCCGTCAGCAATATCGAGGATTCCGTCCAGGGCGACATCGCCTGCCACATTTCCGACATCGCGATCCGGCTGCAGCGTAAGCTGCGTTGGGACACGCTGCGGGAGGCGTTCATCGATGACGCGGAAGCAAACGCACGGCTCACGAGGGTCATGCGTGAGCCGTGGCATTTGTAGAGGTTAGAGGGCGGCGCTGCGCAATTCGAAGGGCACAAACAGCCCGTAGCCAATCGTGCTATATGAAGTGCCGGCGGGCGGTCCGGGCACGGGTCCCTGGCGGAACATGCCGGGAGCGGCGATGCCGAGAGGCGGTTCGCCGTGGTGCGGGCCAAGCGTGTTCTTGGGCGTGCCGATCATTTCCACTTCAACGGTGTTGGCGCCCGCCTTGATGAGCTTCGTCACGTCGCACGTGAAGGGCCGGTGGTAGATGTATCCGGCCTCCTCCCCATTCACGCGCACCTTGGCGACGCTGCCCAGCCAATCTCCGAGCGCCACTTCATATCGGCCACCTGGATTCGCCGTTTCAAACGTCTGCGTATAGGCGACACCCGCGCCATAGAACGGACTCCCCTGGATGTTCCAGGGCCCAAGCGTTAGTGGAGCACTCAACGCGATGGCGAAACCCTTCTCCTTGGGCATCACGTGGAAATCGCCCAGGACGTAGGCGCGCTCCAATTCGTGGAACATGGTAAATGGGGTGGCCTTGATCGTCAGCGCGTTCTCACCGGGCTGCACGCAGGCGCTGATGTCGATCACGCCGAACGCGCGGTCCAGCCACCATTCGCCGGGAGAGGGGGTAACGGCCTGGCCATTGCAGGCGATCGTGTAGAGGTCCGCGCGTTCCACGACCGCGTAGAGCGGCTTCGGTGCGCGGCCTTCGATAGTGAAATGGTAGGTGGCTTCAAACCCACTCTCCGGCGGGAACGTCTTGCTAATCAGTTCATCTTTGAACTGCACCGCGTGGTCCCAGGGATTTCTGTCGAGACCGTGCTTCTGGAAGATGAACTCAGCCGCCGCATAGTAATACTGTTCCGTTCGCGATTCGCCGCCGACGGTGATATCTACATAGTCGAGGGTGAGCACGTTGGGCGACGTGTGTTTGACGGCCATCCCTCCGAAAGGCGCGACTGCGGCAAAGGTCAGAGGCGCCGGGGCAGGGACGGCATCTTTCTGTTCCTTGCTCAGATGCAAAAGCAAACTGCCGCACGGGGCCAGCGTGAACGAGCCGGCAACTCCCCCATCTTTCTTCTCGAACGGATAGGCGACTCCGGCCTCGCCGGTTTCCGGGTTCCACTGCTCGACGCCACCAACACCACCGCAGCGGAAATCACCTTTGGCTTCGTCTTCAATGCTTGTGTTGACGATGAACAGCAGTTGTCCATCCTCAAACTGGCGGCGCTGGTGATAGACGATGCCTTTGTTGTCTTCGGAAAGCGTCATGCAGAACCCGCTGGCATCCGCGCAATGACGGGATTGCAGCGCGGGGGCGGGCCAAGGCGCGGTATCCGGGGTAAACCACGTCTTCGAGGCGCTGGCCTTGCGCGGGCGCTCGGACGCCTGCGCATCCACCATTGACGGCGGTTCCTTATCCATGCATAGAACCTGGCCGCCTTGGTTGAGGTATTCTTCAAGCAGTTTCATGGTCGGGCTGTTCAGGTTTTCCGTGAAGGGCGGCAGAACGACAAGACTGTAGGCCCTTTCGCCGACGTGGAGCTTGCCTTCCTTCACGCTGCCCCAGTGCTCCATGATGTATTCGCAGCCGATGTCGAACTCGACATTCGACTTGGCGAGATCGGTGACGAGTGCCTGGAACGATTCGCCCACTTTCTCGCGGTATTCCTTGTTGGGGCCTTGATACATCCAGACCGTGCTCGTCGGTTCGATGATTAACACATCGTTGATCTGGACGCCATTCGACAAGACCAGGCTCAGGCGTGCGAAGTAGTCTGCTTGTACGTGGTAGGCGTCCCACCAAGGTGCGTGGTACGAGAAAGTCTGGGGGTAATCGCCTTTGCGGGCGCCGCGCAGGGTCGAATGCGTGAGGTGCTGATTGACAAAGGTGATCCCGAGCACGCTGACCCAATCGCCAATGCGCTTCATGTCTTCGAAGCGAAGATCCCACCCGCCGCCACCGTAGGTTTCGCACAGACGGTGCTTGCGCCCGAGTTGGTTTGCTACGCTGGCGAGTTCCATGACCGCGCGCACGTTTCCAACCTGGGCGTGGACTCCCTCGTTATACTGATTGAAGAGGATGTCGATGCCAGGGATGTGTTGCCACGCGCCCATGGCCATGTTATCGGGGACGGTCCGCGTGTTGGGCCATTCGTGCTCCCAATAGTGGCCCGTGAAGGCGATGCCAGCGCGATCGCAGTACTCGTAATAGACTTTGCCCCAGCGCTCGGCAAAGAGTTCATTGAGCAACTGGTAGTAGTCGTGGCGCACACGTTTCCAATCGCCCAGATCGAATTGCAGCGAGGGGAGGACTTTCATCAAGTCATAGCCCCAGCGCTTCTGAAACGCCTCCGGCAGATCCGGCGTCCAGTGCAATCCCTTGGAGTGGGCAAGGTGCGGTTCATCGGCGAATGAGCCGGGCATGCGTTTGCCGAACTCTTCGCCGAAGGTCTCCTTATAGGCGCCCAGCGTGACTTCGAGGAACTTCTCCGTGACGCCTGGGCGCAGAAGATCGACGAAGGTCTTACCGCCGAACCAGCCGGAGGGCTGATCCCAGGTGCGTTTCACGAGCACGTATTTGCCGGTCGCGAATGTGGGGGTCGTGTTTGGGGCGGGCGTGACGTCGTTGAATCCCGAGTCGGTCATCGCGAAGATGGCGAGCACATCGGGGTCGAGTGGCAGCGGCACGTCGGCGGCTTCCTCGAAGTCGATCCCCTGCGCGCGCGATTCCGGCATGAGATCGGGTACGTGGCCTCCCGCGAATCCGGAGGGATACGAGTTCTCATCGTAGATCCACACCCTCATGCCGAGCTTCTCGGCTTCATCCAGGGCGACCTTCCAAAGGGACATCCACTCCTCGGACAAGTAAGGCGTCATCAGGCCGGGCCGGGGATGGACGAAGGCCTGCATAACGTGCTGAGAGGCCAGGTCGCGGAGGCACTGGCGCACTTGCTCCTCGGTCATCTGGTCGTTCCAGACCCAGAGCGGGGCGGTGCTGTACTCCACCGGAGGCGCGAGAAACGCGTCGCGCACATCGGCCACCTGATCGGCCTGGAGGGTGGGCACGGCAAGACACGCCATGAGAAGCATCCCTTTGATTGCGACCTGTAAGGATCGAGAACTCAAACGCGTATGCATCGACAACTCCCCCTGTGATTGCCGCACCCAGAAACGGTGATAGCACCCACGATTTTCCCCTGCGCGCCATTCTAGACGTTGCGGAGACAGCGGTCAACGCAACTGCTCAGGGTAATCACACTCGGCACACATCGGTCTTCAGCAAATACGACGGCACGAGGGAGTGCGAATTGAGTAGGGCGGGAGTTGTTCCCGCCCTCTTGGCGTGCCCGGGATCGCCGCCGGGTCGTGCAAGAGCCGGCAAGAACGCCTGCAATCCCGGTGCGGTAGCACGCTTACGCACATCCGGGGCTAGTCCCTTTCCCATTCGCAATTGGAGAAGCAAGAGGGCGGGAACAAATCCCGCCCTACTGGAGCCGCCCATACATTAATCATCGTAGCGCCGCAACGGGAGAAGCTGCGGGAACGGGGGTACCCGAAAGCGGCAGGGCCATCTCTCCCTTGCGCGCGTTCTCCAGCGAGAGGAACAGGATGCGTGCGGCTTCCTGCGGTGCATGGAATCCGGTGGAGTTCTCCGCCTCAACGAAGTCGAGCAGGAAAGTCGCGTTGCGCTGATGCTGCAACGCGCCCGCAAGCTGCTCTTCCGTCGCGCCAGCCGCCTTGGCGGCCGTGATCCCATCGATAAGCTGCATCAGCGCGTCCATGGCCATGTCGCGCATGTCGTGGGTCTTTTGCTGAATGTTTTCGACGCGCGCGCGCAGTTCCTCTTCCGGGATCTTGTGACAGGTCTGGCAGGCGTTGTTGAGATTGAGCATGGGGCTGCGCACGTGATGGTCGCTGATCTTGAGCGCGCCTACCCGTTTGTACGGCATGTGGCAATCCGCGCAGGCGACGCCCGACCGCGCGTGAATGCCCTGGTTCCACAACTCGAACTCGGGGTGCTGCGCTTTCAACATAGGCGCGCCGGTGTCCGCGTGCGTCCAATCCTTGAAACCCGCTTCGTCGTAGTAAGCGAGAATCGCGTCCGCCTGAAGGCCATCGGACCACGGATAGACGAGGCGCTTTTCGGGGCCTTTGAAGTAGTATTCGACATGGCATTGCCCGCAGACAAAGCTGCGCATTTCCTGGCGCGTCGCCATGGTATTGACGTCGTAGTTTTCGATGCCTTCCGCGGCTTTCTTGGCGCGAATGCCCTCGAGGAAGCCGGGCCGCGTGACGCGCAGGGCCATGGTCTCCGGATCGTGGCAGTCGATGCACGCGATGGGGTGTGCCACCAGTTGGCGAGCCTCGGCGTACTTCATCTGGTTCATCTTCTCGAAGCCTTTGATGAGATCGCCGTCTCCAAGCTTTTTGTAGGGCACGTAGACCGACGCGTGGCAATGCATGCAGGTGCCCGGCTGGCCCACGGACTGGCGCTCTGTATACGTCTGGTCGTCGAGCATGTACGCGTGACCGCGCTCTTCCCGGAAATCCTTGGCGAACGCATAGCCCGCCCACATCCGCTTGAGTCGCGGGTCTTCCTCGATCCTGGAATTGGCCACCAGCGAACGGGGATCGGCCTCGGTGGGGGTGCGGGGCATCGCTTCGCTGCCTCCGAACTTCGTGCGCACCATATCCACGGTCCGGGTGTAGCCGTCGTACTGCATGGGGAAATTCTTGCCCCAGAGCGCCGGGTCTTCCGTGGCGCCATCGAGTTCAACGACACGGAAGAAGGGATTGCGGGCCTCCTGCTGGCGTTCGAAGATGTTAATCAGGAGCGCAACAACCCCGAAGGTCACGCCGCCCGTGACAACGGCGGTGATCAGAATCACCAGCGCAAGGCGTTTGTAGCCTCGTCCCGTGGATTCGCCGTTGCGTCTATCCCGTGTGCTCATCTCAACCTCCTGAACTTCGTGTTAACCAGCACCGTCAGCGTAAGTGGCCAACCGTGAAATGGCAGCGCACGCAGGACATGTCTTCTCCCTGGGCCGGGTGAGTGTCGATCGCGCGCACCACATCCTGATGGCAGTAGCGACACGCCTCTTCCGTGATGGCGTGATTCTTCGGGGTAATCTGGATGGGTTCGGGGAAACGGCCCGTGGTGAATGCAAGGGAATGGTTCCACCCATTCCGGGCCTTGGTCAGGTACTTGCCCACAATATCGTGCGGAGCGTGGCAGTCGTTGCAGACGGCCACGGCGTGATGGCTTGATTTGGCCCAGGCGTCGAAATGGTCCTTCATGACGTGGCAGTTCGCGCAGGCCGACGGATCATTGGTCATGTAGGACCCGCCCTTGGCATAGAGGAAGGTGAACGCCCCCACGCCTGAGCCCGCTCCGGCAAGTAAGCCCAAGGCAATTGAAACAATATACAGAGCTTTGGACACCCATCTCCCCCGCAAAGCATGAGCCACCCCATGCCGAATCTACGCAATACGTTGCGTAGTATACGCAAAAGGCCGGCGAAATCCAATAAAATATGCATTTTGAATACATCGATACCGCGATGTGGGCCGAAAGCGGATGCCGGAGTTCACTGGACTGGGGAATCAGGTGGCCTTTTTGGGGTGTTGACAAAAGCGCCCGTCGGGAGTTACTATACCGTCTGGACGGTAAAGTTACTCAGAGAAATCCACGATGACCCGCCCAAGCTGCAAGAATCTCATATTGGATGCCGCCGAGAAGCTCGTGTTGCGCGTGGGCGCGGCCCACATGACTCTGGACGCCGTCGCCGAGGAGGCGGGGGTGAGCAAGGGCGGCGTGTTGTACCACTTCTCGACGAAGGAAGCTCTCCTGGAATGCATGCTCCGGCGCCACGTTGAGCGCGGCATGGAGCGCCGCAAAGAGACCATTGCGCAGATGCCGCCTGGGCCGGCCCAAGAGTTGAAGGGAGAAATCGTCGCCCAGGTCGTGGCGCGCGATCCCAACGATCGCATGTGTGCGGCATTCTTGGCGGCGATTGCGAACGAACCGAGACTCATGTCCACGATTCGAGAGATTCAGAGTGAACGCTATGGCCGGCTTGTGAAGCCGGAGCTGCCGTACGAGCGGTGCGTGGTCCTGTTGCTCGCGGTGGATGGACTCTTCTTTCATGAACTGCTCCAATCCTCTCCATTCACTGCCGAGCAGCGGCAGCAGATCGTCGAGACCCTGGTGGGTCTCGCAGATGAACTCGCTGTCCAGGCGTAAGGGCATGTGAACGGTATCCGGGAACGGACGCTGTCGAGTGCGCATGCTCGATCCGAATAGGTGACATACCTTCGCTGCACCAAAGTGAGGCCGTTCAGGGACGCCCTGTTCAATCCAGGGAATCCCAGTTTTCTCAACAATTTGATTCTCGGGGTACCGGACCAGTTATGGCGGGTCCGGCCCAACAACCCGTATAAAGCAGGAATGTGCGGCATGAGAAGATCGACTACGCTACTGACGCTTCTAGTTTCTCTGGGAACATCGAGCATCGCGCAGGGTCCGCCCCAGGGTCCACCACCGCCACCGGAGGTGGCCGTCATCACGGTGGAACCCAAGACGGTCCCCATGGTGTTTGACTACGTGGGGGTGACCGAAGCATCCAAGGTTGTGGAGGTGCGCGCGCGTATACAGGGATTCCTGGAGACGCGCGACTTCGAAGAAGGCGCGCTGGTGGATGAAGGCACGCCGCTCTTCACCATCGATCCCCGTTCGTTCAAGGCGGACACGGATATCGCGCTGGCGCGCGTGGAGCAAGCGGTAACGCGGCTGAAGCTGGCGGAGCAGGACGTGAACCGCCTGAAGGCGGTGAAAGTCCCGGGGGCCATCGCGGAAACCGATCTCGACAAGGCGATGGCCGAGCAGGACGACGCGGCGGCCTCGCTACGGCTTTCCAAGGCGCAGCTTGCGAAAGCGGAGCTAGAACAAAGCTACACCGTCGTGAAAGCGCCTTTGACCGGTTTCGTCGATAAAGCGGAGAAAGAAATCGGAAGCTTGGTCGACGCTGGACAGAACAGCCTCCTCACCATCATGCGCCAGGTGGACCCGATCTATGTCAGCTTCCAAATGAGCGAGCGCGCGTTTCTGGAATGGCGCGGCGAGTTGGACAAGGGGCTCCTGGTTCTCGCGGAAGGGACGGAGCCTTCGGTACGCATCACATTGCTGGACAAAACGGAGTATGCGCTGCCGGGACACATCAACTTCGAGTCGGCGGCCATGAGCCTGGGAACCGGCGCCGTCGAATTGCGGGCCACCTTCGAGAATCCCGACCAGAGGCTCAAAGCGGGGCAGTTCGTGAACATCCACATGAATGGGTACGTTCGGCCCAACACGTTGACGGTGCCGCAGCGCGCGGTGAGCCAGTCGCCGCAAGGCGCCTACGTCTACGTGGTTGATGCGGAGAACAAGGCCGAATTTCGCATCATCAAGCCCGGAAAGTGGACCGGCCGGGACTGGATTGTGGAATCCGGATTGGAACCGGGCGAGCGCGTGGTGGTCGAGGGGCTAATCAAGGTGCAACCCGGGATTCCGGTCAATCCGGTGCCCTATTCCCCGGAGCCTGCTCCGGCGCAGGCACAGTAGGGTCCTGCCATGATTTCACGCTTCTTCATCGATCGGCCCGTATTTGCTGGTGTGATTTCGATCATCATCGCGCTGTGCGGACTGGCGTCCATGTACTTCATGCCGGTGGAACAGTCGCCCGAGATTACGCCGCCCACGGTGGATATCGTCGCCAATTACCCGGGCGCCAACGCGGAAACGGTTGCCGAATCGCTTGCGGCCCCCATCGAGCAGGAACTCAGCGGCATCGAGAATCTGCTGTATTACCAATCACAAAGCGCCAATGACGGGAGCCTGGGCGTTACGTGCACGTTTGAAATCGGGGCGGACCTCGATATCGCGGCCGTGGAAGTGCAAAACCGCTTGAAGCGTGCCGAGCCGCGCCTGCCGCAGGAAGTCATCCGGCAGGGTATTTCGGTGAACAAGCGCTCGAACAACATCCTGACGGTGGTCGCGCTGAACTCGGAGGATCCCCAGTACAACGATGTCTACCTGAGCAATTACGCGACGATTTACATGCTGGACACGCTGAAGCGCGTGCCGGGCATTGGCGACGTCCTGATCTTTGGCGGCAAAGACTACTCGATGCGCATCTGGGTCAATCCGGATCGCTTGGCCGTCAAGGGCCTCACGGTTACCGATATAGCGAATGCGATCCGCGAAGAGAACGGGCTGTACGCGGCCGGACGCATCGGCGCGGCTCCGACGGAAGGCGAGGTAGAGTTCACGATTCCCGTCATCACGCGCGGACGTCTCGACACGCCCGAGCAGTTTGAGGACATCATCCTGCGCGCGGAACCCGACGGGTCCCTGCTGAAGATCAAGGATATCGGCCGCGTGGAACTCGGGTCGCTCAGTTACGATTCGTTTGGACGCCTCAATGGGAAGCCCACTACGTTCATCCTCGCGTTTCTCCAACCCGGCGCCAACGCGCTCAGCACGATGAATGGGCTGAAAGATGCGCTGGAGGGACTGAAAACCAACTTCCCGAAGGGGATCTCGTACGATATCCCCTTCGATACGACCAGTTTCATTGAAGTCTCCATCCGTGAGGTGGCGGTCACATTCTTCGAGGCCGTTTGTCTCGTGATACTTGTAGTGTTCGTCTTCCTGGGCAGTTGGCGGGCCACACTCATCCCCTTGCTCGCGGTGCCCGTGGCCATCATCGGCACGTTCACCGGGATGCTGCTCTTCGGGTTCTCGATCAACTCGCTCACGCTGTTCGGCCTGGTGCTCGCCATCGGTATCGTCGTGGACGACGCGATCGTAGTCGTGGAGAACGTGGAACGCATCATGCACGAGGAGGGCCTCGCTGTGCGCGAGGCGACGATCAAGGCCATGGAGCAGGTGACGGGCCCCGTGATCGCCATCGTGCTCGTGCTGTCGGCGGTATACTTGCCGGTAGCCTTCCTGGGCGGACTGACAGGCGTAATGTACCGGCAATTCGCGGTGACTATCGCGATATCCGTGGCCATCTCCGGTCTGGTGGCGCTCACCTTGAGCCCGGCCCTCTGCCGTCTGCTGCTCAAGAAGCAGCACAACAAGATGTTTCTGTTTCGCTGGTTCGATCGATTCTTCGGCCTGATGACCGTCAACTACACGCAAACGGTGCGGCTGATTATCCGGATGGGTGTCGTCTCCTTCGTCATCTTTGGAGTGCTTATCTGGGCCACGATCGATCTGTTCGAACGGGTGCCGAGCGCCTTCATCCCGCAGGAGGATCAGGGGTACTTCATGCTGGCGGTGGCATTGCCGCAGGGCGCGTCGCTCCAGCGCACCAGCAAGGTCATGCGAGAGGTTGAAGACTTCCTCATGCAGCAGCCCGAGGTTGCGCGCGTAGTCACGCTCGGTGGGCAGGACTTCCTCGCAGGCCGCTCTCCGAGCACCAGCGCCGGCGCCATGTTCATCAATCTGAAGCCCTGGTCGGAACGCGTCCGCCCGGACCAGCATGTGAATGCGCTAGTGGGGCGCGTGTTTGGGCGCTTCGCGAATTCCAAGGAAGCGATGGTCATCGCGTTCAATCCGCCGGCGGTGCGGGGCCTGGGTTTCCGGGCCGGTTTCGAGGCGCAACTCGAGAGCCGCGGCGTGAGTGATATCCGCAAGCTGGCCGAAGTGACGAATCAACTGATCGGCGAGCTGGGCAAGGATCCGATGTTTGTCGGCGTATCAGGCGTGCTCAATGTCACGCAACCGCAGATCTACGTCGATCTCAATCGAACCCGCGCCAAGGCGATGGGGCTTCCCATCACGGACATCTACAACAGCCTGCAGGCGTACCTGGGCGCGTTCTATGTGAATGACTTCAGCAAGTACGGGCGCATTTACCGGGTGCAGCTTCAGGCTGAGCCCGAGTTCCGGCAGCGTCCAGAGGACATCCGCAAGATCTTTGTGCGCAATATGTCGGGCGACATGGTCGAGCTTTCTGGTGTGCTCGACATCCGGTTTCAATCCGGGCCGAATGTGGTAAGCCGATTCAACAGTTATCCCTCGGTGCAGGTTACGGGTTCGCCAACGGCTGGCTTCAGTACTGGTCAAGCCATGAAACGTGTAGAGGAAATTGCCGCGCGGATCCTGCCCGCCGGATACGAGATTGAGTGGAGCGGCGCTTCCTATCAGGAAATCAAGGCGGGGAATCAGGCGCCTTATGTGATCGCATTCGGACTGGTGGTCGTCTTCCTGGTGCTGGCCGCGCAGTACGAGAAATGGTCGATGCCGTTCGCGGTGCTGCTGGCCGTTCCGTTTGGCGTGTTTGGCGCGGTGCTGGCCGTGTATCTGCGAGGTCTCGAACGCGATATCTACTTCCAGATCGGGCTGCTGACTCTCGTAGGACTTGCCGCGAAGAACGCCATTCTGATTGTCGAGTTCTGTTCCTCGCTGCATGAGCAGGGCAAGGGCGTGGTGGAGTCGGCCATCGAGGCCGCGCGGCTTCGGCTGCGGCCAATCATCATGACGTCGTTGGCATTCATCCTGGGTGTGTTGCCGTTGGTGTTCAGTAACGGCGCGGGCGCCGCCGGACGTCACTCGATCGGCACGGGCGTCATGGGCGGCATGCTCGCGGCCACGTTCCTCGCCATTGTATTCGTTCCTCTGTTCTTTGTGGTCATTCAGAAGATTTCCGAGTTCCGTCCGTGGAAGCGAAGCAAACCCGCCGCGGACCAGGGAGCCTGATGCTATGCGTATACGAACTCTAGTTGCTGTGCTGGCCTGCGCCGCCACGCTGTCTGGCTGCATGACAGGGCCCGACTATGTGCGCCCGGATGTCGCGGCCCCCGCACAATGGACGTCGCCGCGCGAAGGTGGCGAAAGCGACGCGCCGGTTTCCGTTGCAACGTGGTGGACCACGCTGAACGATCCGGTCTTGGACCAATTGGCCGAACGGAGCGTGAACGCCAATCTCGACTTGAAGATCGCCGAGGCGCGGGTGCGTGAAGCGCGCGCGGCCCGCGGCATTGCCGCATCGGCCTTACTGCCGAGTATCGGCGCGGCCGGTTCCTGGACCCGCAATCAAGCGCTGGATTCGCCGGAGGCGAAGCAAGGCCTGCCTTTCTCCACGGGCCTGAGTGTGGGACCCGGCGGCGTGACCCGGAGTCTTACCGTGCGCGGCCAGAACGGTTCCATCACGCGATCGCGCACGAACGACGGCTCGGGCAATGGCGAGACCACAACGACGAGCGCCTCGTTTTCACCGCAGCCTGAACAAGAGGCGCCAGACCGTGTGGATGATGTGTTCCAGCTTGGCTTCGATGCGGCATGGGAACTCGACATCTTCGGTGGAAACCGGCGCGCCGTGGAAGCGGCGGAGGCCTCGATTGGCGCCGCGGAAGAGCGCCGGCGGGATGTGCTTGTATCGCTGCTGGCCGAGGTGGCGCGCAACTACATCGAACTGCGGGCGACACAGAGCCGGCTCGATATCACCAACAAGAACATCGAGGCGCAGGCGGAAACCGTGGAACTGACCAAGGCCCGCTTCGACGCGGGCCTGACGAGCGAGCTGGACGCCGTGCGCGCGGAAGCCCTGCTGACCGCGACCCAGTCGCAGGTGCCATTCCTGGAGACGCAGATTGCCGCGTCGATGTACCGCCTGGCCGTCCTGTTGGGCGAGGACCCCGGCGCGCTGAACGCCGAGCTGAGCACTCCCGCGCCAATGCCCGCCGCCCCTGCCGAGGTGCCCGTGGGTTTGCCTTCGGACCTGCTGCGACGCCGCCCCGACATCCGCACGGCGGAACGCGAACTGGCCGCCGCGACCGCGCGCATCGGGGAAGCCACGGCCGAGTTGTTTCCGAAGTTCTATCTGACCGGTTCGATTGCGGGACGCAGTCCTTCCATGGGCGACATTCTGAATAGTCCGAACCAACTCTGGTCCGTGGGGCCAAGCGTGTCGTTGCCCATCTTCCGTGGGGGACAGATCCGCGCCAACATCGAAGTGCAGAACGCCCGCCAAGAGCAGGCCGCTATCGCGTACGAACAGAGTATTCTCCTCGCGCTGGAGGAGGTGGAGAACGGGTTGATGTCGTTTTCCAAGGAGCAGGTGCGCCGCAAGTCGCTCGATGCGTCCGTCAAGTCCAATCAGAAAGCTGTTCGCCTCGCGAACGAGCGCTACGTGCGCGGACTGGAAACGTTCCTCAACGTGCTTCAGGCCCAGCAACAGCTCTTTCAGTCACAGGATCTGCTCGTCCAGAGTGAGAGCTTCGTGTTGACGGATTTGATTTCATTGTACAAGGCGCTTGGCGGGGGCTGGGAGATTGCGGCACCGGAAACCGCGAGTGACGAGACGGCATCCATCCAGGGCGCAGCCAACTGAAATGCGCTCCACCTGAATCGCCCATGTATGCTAGGCTCATGTCGCACAGACCATGGTGAGGAGCAGCATGATGGACAAACGGGTGAATCGAGGAATGCCGAGACGGACTTTCCTCCGGGCGTCGGGTTTTGCGGGCGCGGCCGCTTGGACCGGCATGGCGGCGCGTGCCCAGGAGACGTCCAAGAGGCCGGCGATACGTAAACTGGGGACTATCGATCTGGACCTCGTCGAGACGACCCCAGTCGTGTTCAAGGGGAAGGTGTATCGCTTCGAATATGTGCGCACTGGATATAAAGGCAACACGACCGGTGATTCGTACTTCCGCTTCATCGATCGTGAAACCGGCGAGGCGTCCATGGCATTTGCGAAGGGGTACCACCTCGGGAGCGCCATGGTGGATGGCGAGACGATGTACGTCGCAGGCACGAACATCTGGGACGGCGAGCGCATCGATATCATCGCGTCGCGGGATCTCGTAACGTGGGAGACGTGGAATGCGTTGAATCTACCGGGGTATGGCATCTTCAATACATCCATGTGCCGCGCGGATGGCCGCTACGTGTTGATGTTCGAGGTGGGCAAGCCGCCCGAGATCGCGGGGGCGCCATTCACCGCTCGATTCGCGACCTCGCCCGATATGCGCGCGTGGGAGTTGACCGCGCCCGAGTGTACGTACGCGAAGGATCGCTATACCGCGCCCCACTGCCTCCGCTACCGGAACGGGTACTACTACGATTTCTACTTGGAGGCCGTCGAGGGCGGCTACGAGCAGTATGTGGTCAGGTCCAAGGACCTGATTGTGTGGGAGCCGAGCCCTCTGAACCCCGTGCTGAAGGCGTCCGATGAGGACAAGCAGTTCGCCAACCCGCACCTGACGCCGGAGCAGCGCAAGGCCATTCAAGACGCGCGCAACATCAACAACTCCGATATCGACTTCTGCGAATACGAAGACCGCGTGATCATCAACTATTCCTGGGGCAACCAGCAGGGCGTCGAGTTCCTGGCCGAGGCGGTCTATGAGGGAACGGAGACGGCTTTCCTGGAGGGGTGGTTTCCCGGGTAACACATCGGACCGATCGGACGAATCAGACCGATCGGACGGGGTCGATTGTGGTACCGGCTATTGCGGCAGCTTCAGGAATCCGCTGCCGCCTTTCAGCCAGCGGTCCATCGTGCGCGGGTCGCCGGTAATCTGCTTGTGGGGTTCATCGGTCTTTGGCAGGGTGTCGAGGCTGCCCAACTCACGAAACAGGGTACTTTTCGGGTCGAAGAGGTTGAACGTGTAGATGCCGCTGACACCGGCTTCCCAGGCGGCCTTGGCCTCGGAACGCCAGGCGGCGAGCTTATCTTCCGTGGTGGCCTCGGGGTTGGAAGCCGACACGACGCGTGAACCGCTCAGGCAGGCGTAGACGGGGACATTGTACTGCTTGCCGATGGCGACCATGTTCTCCCAGGGCTCGAGATGGAAGTAGCCCGTGAGCGACACGATATCAACAAGGTCCTCCTTGAGCCATGCTTCCCAATCGAGGCCGATGCCCTTCGCGTAGCCCAGGGAGTCCGGCACGCGAATGGCGATGAGCATGGGCCGGCCGCGCTTCAGGCCGACCTCCTCGGTCATGGCGCGCACCCGCCGAATCAGGTCCGTCATCATGTCGCAGTGTTCCTGCGTCACGGGCTCGCCTGTCATCTGCGGTTTGAAATAGACGGGGTGCCGGAAGAAGTCCATTTCGATGCCGTCGACGTCGTAGCGCGTACTGACGTCCGCAAAGATACGGAACACCTTGTCGCGCACTTCGGGCAGGCCGTAGTCGACCGCCGACCAACGCCCACCGCCATGTGGGAACTTCTCCCCCTTCTTCCCCATCAGGTACTCGGGGTGCGCCTGCTTCCACTGACAGAGGAGGGCGTCGTCCGCGGAGTCGTGGGTGTCGTTCATGCGCATCGACCAGAACGCTTCCATCTTGTTTGCGTGGCTGAAGGTGATGATTTCGGACAGCGAATCCGTACCTTGCTTGGTAAGCTCCCAGGCCCAATCGAGGGCTTCTTTGTCGCCGTGTCCTCGCAGTTCCGTTTCGGTGCTGGCGTGGGTGTAGAGGTTGAAGACGCCCGTGCAATAGAAGATGGCGTCCACCTGCGACCCGAGGAGCGGTGTGGTCCGGTTCGACAGGAAGTTCTCGACGGTGTGCTCCTGATTCTTCGTACGGGCGTCGTTGCCGTCGTTGTTCATGATGATGCGGCGAGGCTTATGTGCCGCCTCTTTTCGGGCGGCGCGAAGTTGGGCCAGGTCTGTCGCGGATGGACTTGGTTCCTGGGCAAAGGCACTCCAAGCCAGGAAAAGATAGCCAGCAATCACAACGGCCACGCATCTGAAGCGAAACGTAGAAATCATGGGGCGCCTCCTCGCTTGAATTCTCTCCGCGACAGACATGGTACAGCATTGGGGGACCCTCTGGCACCCAGGCGATGAGAATTCCACCGAGGACACCCTGCGTCTCACGGGCAACTAGCACGCCGAGCGCACTTTGGGCCGCGCGGCGAAGAGCAGGAATAGAGATTGCCCGGAGGGGCATTGGCCCGTATTATGATACGCATGACGGAATTGCGGGACCGCGAAGGGCGGCCGGGCATGAACCGGAAGAGATTTGCGGCACGAGGTGGCCGATGGCATTACCCAGCATAGATGAGAAGTTCCAGCAGGCAGAGCGATTGCAGGCGGCGGACGCGCACGTCTGGGCGCTGGATGTACTGGGGCAACTCGACCAAGCCCTGCCCAATAGTCCACGGCTCATGGGGATGCGCGCGAGAAGTCTCGCGGGTATGGGGCTGGCCGATGACGCCCAACGGATCAGCGAACTCATGGCGGCAAGAGTGCTGGAGACGCGGCACGACGTCGAAGCCTTGCGCGAAATGCTTGCCCCCGAACAGTTGGAAGAGATCGATCGCGTGGTGGCGTCCCAGGAGAAACTTGCACAGGAGGTGCAGGCCTACTTGGCAGCCAAGCGCAATGAGGCGGTCGAGCAGATCGACTTAAAGGAGCGCATCGCCGGGCTGGAGCAGCAGTTGGAAAGCGTTCGGGCACGGGCGGAGAAGGCGTCGTCGGCGGAACTTTCGCTCGCGATGGAGATCGCGCAATTGCGCGCGCTGGACAGCGAGCGTGACCAGCAACTCAGTGGCGCGAAAAGCGAGTTGGAGTCGCTGCGCGATATCCTGGCCAATCGCGATGAGATGCTTCGCGAAATCGAGCAGCGAAGCGCGCAGGAGAAAGAAGCCGCGGAGGCGCTCCGCGATGTGCTCGCCAAGCGCGATCAAATGCTCCGCGAGGCCGAGGAACGCCGCGCGCAGGAGAAGGAGGCCGCGGAGGCGCTCCGTGACGTTCTCGCCAAGCGCGATCAGATGCTCCGGGAGGCGGAAGAGAAGCGTGCGCGCGAAGAGGAGGCCGCGGGAGCGCTCCGCGATGTTTTGGCCGAACGCGATGAAATGCTCCGCCACATCGAGGAGCGCAGCGCACAGGACAAGGAAGCCGCGGAGGAACTCCGCGAGCTCTTGGCCAAACGCGATCAGATGCTCAAGGAAGCCGAGGCACGACGCGCGCAGGAGAAGGAGGCCGCGGAAGCACTCCGCGAGGTTTTGGCCAAGCGCGATCAGATGCTGCGGGAGATCGAGGAGCGGAGCACGCAGGATAAAGAGGCGACCGAGGTGCTTCGAAGCCTGCTGGCCAAGCGCGACCAGATGCTGCGCGAAGTTGAGGAACGCAGCGCGCAGGATAAAGACGCGGCCGAGGCGCTTCGGCAGCAATTGGAGTTGATGCAGACGCAGGCCAAGCGGGCGGCATCCGCGCAGCAGGCCCTGACCGAGGAGCTGTCGCGGCTGCGAGCCAACGAAGCGGCAAAGGCGAAGTCACTGGATGAAGCCCGCGGAGAACTTGAATCGCTGCGGAACTCGTTGAGCGAACGTGAAGCGGCCATCGCGGCCGCGGAACAGCGTAGTGCGGAGAGCGAGCGCGCGGCGAGCGCGTTGCGCGCGCAGTTGGACGAGATCCGCGGGCAGGCGGAGCGCGCCTCCATGTCGGAGTCGGCGCTGGTCACGGAGCTGGAACGCTTGCGGGCCAACGAGTCCACCAAGTCGCAGGCCCTGGAAGGCGCGCGCACGGAACTCGATGCGCTGAAGAATGCGTTGTCGGAGCGGGAGCAGGCGATCAAGGATGCCGAGGCGCGCAACGCCGAGACGGAGCAGCGCGCACAGGCGTTGCGGGATCAACTGGAACTCATCCGCTCGCAGGCGGAGCGGGCTTCGTCTTCGGAAGAAACGCTGGTGGCGGAGCTGGAACGCCTGCGCGCCAATGAGTCGGCAAAGACGCAAGCGTTGGAAGGCGCACGAGAGGAACTGGAGAACCTCAAGAAGACGCTGCAAGGCCGCGAGGCGGCTATCGCGGAAGCGGAGGCCCGAAACGAGCAGAGCGAACGCGCGGTGGCGGCCCTTCGGGAAGAGTTGGACGGGTTGCGCTCCAAGGCTCAACAGGCCTCCTCATCCGAGCAGCAGCTTGCATCCGAACTGACTCACCTGCGCGAGCGGGAAAATGAGAAGGCGCTCGCTCTCGAACGTGCCCGCAACGAGATGGAGTCGCTGCGCAAGGCATTGGAGGTACGCGAGCAGGAGGTTGCTTCCGCAAGTAAGGATCGCACCCAGGACGCGACGGCGATTGCGGTCTTGCAGCGCGAACTCGAAGGGTTGCGCGACCGGGCGAGCCAGGCCTCGTCCTCGGAGCAGATGCTCGCCGCGGAAGTTGCGCAGCTCCGAGCGAATGAGAGTGAAAAGGCAGGCGCACTGGAAAGTGCGCGGACGGAGCTGGATGCCCTCCGCGCGGCATTGATGGATCGCGAATCGGCGGTCACCAGGGCGGAGCACCTCAACGCCGACGCGGGCGAAGCCGTGGAGCAGTTACAGCGCGAGATGGCGTCGCTACGCGAGCAGGCGGAGGCGGCGTCCGTTCGCGCTTCGGAGCAGTCCGCGGAGGTGGGCCAACTGCAGTCCGCGGTCGAGACCAAATCGCGCGCGCTCGAAGACGCCCGATCCGAGGTGGTTCGGCTGAGCGAAGCACTGGCACAACAAGAGCGTGCGGTCGAGGATTCGGCGAAAAGCCGCCAGGCCCAGGATGCGGAAATCGCCAAGCTGCACCAGGCATTGCGGTCGCTCAAAGAGGAAACGGACAAAGCGACGGCGTCTGAACGGAGCTTGGTGGCCGAGGTCGAGCAACTTCGCGCGGCGGAGAGCATGAAGACTGGCGCGCTGAATCAGGCGCGCGCGGAACTGGAGGCGCTGCGCGAAGCGTTTGCCAAGCAGGAGCGCGCCGCAAACGAGGCTACCGCGAGTAGCGTCGAGCATGAGCGGCGTATACAGACGCTGCAGTCGGAGCTGCAGGCGTTACTGAGCCGGGCCGAGGACAAATCGGCGGCGGAGGCGGCGCTTGCGGCCGAGCTGGCCACTGTACGGGCCGCCCAGGACGAGAAGGCCGATGCCCTCACGAAGTCGCGAGCAGAGGTCGAGGAACTACGCAAAGCGCTCGAAGAGCGGGAACTCGACGTCAGCAAGCCCAAAGTCGTGACGGTGTTGGAACGGCGAGGGGAGCGCAGCTACAGCGCGCTACTCTTGGTGGCCGTGGTTCTGCTAATCGCGGTGGCGGCCATTGCGTGGTTCGTCTTTGTGCCGCCGATGATGAGCGGCCTGCAAACAGCCGGGACCCCCCCGACGCCGCCTGTAGTGCAGCCAGTCCCCGAGAAACCGGAGACCCCCGAAACCGTTCCCACGCCGGTGGTAGTGGCGCCCGAGCCCGAGGCACCCCTGCCGGCGCGTACGATACGGTTCGCAGGGGGCCGATCCTTGGGCAAAGTGCAGACACGGCCCTGGAACAGCACCGACCCGAATGCGTGGCGAGACGCGGGCCGGGCCCAAGGTGCGGTGAATGTGCCTGAGGGAAGGGTAGTGCGTCTGGTGGTCGACTTCGACGCGGCTGGCGACCTGTCTCCTCTGGACGGACTCCCGTCAAACGCGTTGTATGCGATCCTCCTGTTGGGCAAACACGTGACCGATGAGGGGCTCAGCCATCTGAAGCCGCTCACCGGTCTGCGCGAGCTGGATTTGACTGCGGAAAACGTAACGGATGGCGGGGTTCGCCACCTCAGCGGTCTCGTTCAACTGAAGACTCTTTCCCTTTCCGATGTGGGTGTGACGGATGAGGGGATGGCGAGCCTGCGAGGTATGAGCGGACTCGAGGAACTGCGGCTGTACGGGTTGCGCATCTCCGACGCGGGCTTCAGCATCGTGGAGGCTTTCCCCGGGCTTCGGTCCCTGACGGTGGTAAACGCGGGCATCAGCAATGTGAGCCTGGCGCACATCAAGAAGCTCGAGTCCCTTCGGTACCTCCGCATAAGTGGCACAAAGGTCTCACGGGAGGGGCTGACCCTGTTGCGATACGATCTCCCCAAGTGCGAGATCATGTCCTGACTGCCGGGTGGGAAACGCGGGCTTCAAAGACTGGGACGTTCGGCGAAGCGCTCCTTGGTGTATAATCGGAGCGAGAGGGTTCTCGTGCTTTCGATGCAATCAGCGGAAAAGGTTCCCGGACTGGGGCCGGGACAGCAAACTCGGGAGCAGACATGAGCGACCAATTCCTCGAAGAATTCTGCCAGAAGCTGGAAGCCACCATCGCGGAAAGCGAGTCGCAGTCCGGCCAGGCGGAACAGAACCTCAATACCCATTTCGTGCAGATCATGCGGCTGGTAGAAGGCCTCGCGAACGAGATGAAGACCCAAAGACGCGCGGGGGCGGTGCTACGCCAGACACTCACGGATGAACTGGGCGCATTGCGTCAGGCGTTGACCGGCACGGCATCCGTCGCGGAAGCGAAGCAGCAGCGGCTCGAACAGTTGGAGCACGAGTTGGCGGGGCAGCTCGAAGCATTGCAGGCGGGCCGCCGCCGTGTGGATGAATTGGTGCATCTGGTTGAACGGCGCGATGAGGAATTGCGGGTCGTGAGCAACCGGGTGCAGGCGGTCGAAAGCGACCTGTCGGCGGCGCGTTCTGAAATGGAGTCCCTCAGACAGGAAGCGCGCAGCGCCGGGGACGCCGAGGCGGCCATCTCGCAAGAACTGGACGCGGCGCGTGCGGAGCTGGAAGAGGCACGCGAAACCATCGAAAGCTTGCAGAGTTCCGCGGAGAAGGTGGGCGCCGCGGAGCGTCTGCTGGAATCGGAGCGCGCTCGCGCGAATGAACTAGAGACGCGTCTGCGCATGGAGACGGCGAATGGCACCAAAGCCGTGCTGGCCCAGCAGCTCGCGGACGCCCTTCGCGAGGTGGAAACGCTCCGGTCTGAATGCCTGAAGCTCACGAGCGAAACGGAGGGACTGCGAAAGGCCGCACAAGAGCGCGCTGAGCAGGAACGCTTGGCAAGCGCCGAACGGCAAGCCCCGCCGCGCAAGCTGAAGGGAGAACGCGACGGCCTGCCTAAACGCCAAATGGATGAGATCTTGCTGGAGGCGGGAGTCATCACGCAAAACCAGTTGGAGGAGGCGCTGGCGCAGCAGAGCGAAGATCCGCAACGGTCCCTCGCGGAGATCCTGGTCGAGCAAGGAGCCGCGACGGAGGAGGTTGTCGCGCAGGCCGTAGCGGCACAGCATCGCGTGTTGTTTGTGCGTCTGGATCGCGACTCGGTAGACCCGGCGGCCGCTTCGTTGATCAGCGCGCGGATTGCATCTCACCACCGCTGCGTTCCGCTGCGGGCGACGGAGGAATCGCTGGTGCTCGCAATGGTGGATCCGCTGAATCTCATCGCCATCGAGGATGTCGAACGGGCGAGTCACCGATCCGTCAGACCGGTCATGGCGACCCAGAGCGACATATCGGCGACCATCGACCGCTTGTACCAGGAGGCCAGCGAACAGGCCATGTGACGGGTGCGGTCTAGTTCTTCGCGATAGACTTCGCGATGGCCAGTTTCACTGGGCTTCCCAAAAACAAGGGCTTCAACGGCGACTGGGTTTCGATCTGCGCCTGGACGTATATCGTTCGGTCCATGTCGTGCACCCAGGGTTCCGCGTAGAGTTCCACCGTTCGTTCCTTCTCCCCCTCACGGACCAGGATGCCGTTGAGTCCGGTGTTCATAACGCGAACGCCAAAAGGCAGGTTCAGTACTTCAATCGGCACACGGCTGGAGAATCCGTTGAAGCGATCCAGCTTCACAGTGAGTGCCGTGGACTTCCCGGGCGCAAGCGCGAGTTGCGAGGTGTCCGTGCTGACAGTCAGGTCGGGTGGCACCTCCCCCACCGTGATGGGACCGATAGCGCTCTCGCGTGTGACGATCTGACCATCGACGCTGGATTCCGCGGTAAGCCGGAATCGGGCGGTGACTGGGCTGGATTGCGCACCGGGTCCCGCGGTCAAGGCCAGCCGCACGAGGTCTTCTCCGGCGGGGATGACGTCCGGGTCGATCGTGATGCCAGGGGGCAGATCGTGGAACTGGACGCGCACCTCTCCGTCAAACCCATCCTGACGCAACACACGAACATCGATGGGGACGCGTCCGTCTCGAGCCACATTCACACGCGCTGGGCCGGCGAATACCCGGAAGTCTGGTTCCAGAGACCGTAAGAGCAACCGGTAGGCGTAGGCCTCGCCGCCCCTGCCGGTCGCGTCAGTCACACGAACCACGTAGTCACCGTCTGCCGGTGCGAGGAACTCGAGCCGGGAGTCGCCCTGGGTATCGCCATTCGCGTTGAAGCCGTCGTCATTCCGCCAGTAGATGGGAAAGATGGGCATGCCATTCGGGGCGAAATCCGTGCCCACTGGATGCACTTCCACCTTGTAGGACTTCGAGTATACGGCGTGGTGCTCGGGCGTGGTGCTCGGGCGTGGTGCCGTAGTACGTCATGCGCTGGCCGTTCGGAAAGACGCGCAGGGACACATCTTCATCGGCATAGTCGGGGAGGCGGAACACACGGACGATTTCTCCCCCAATCATGACATCGTCGTTCACCCGAAGATCGCGCCAACTGTCGAGCCGGAGCCCTCCCGAGCGGGAATCGCGCGGGGACAGGGTGAGAAAGGTCTCCGCCAGGCAACGTACGACGCCGCGTTGGAGCGGATTGCCTGAGGCGTCCAGCACCTCGATGCGCGAGTCGAGAGGAGAACCGAAGCGAGCGGCCTCGATTTCGATGACAATGGTCTGTCCCTGGGCCGCCGAGAATCGATAAAGGTCCTCGTCTTGACCCGCGTCGCGGGAGTCCATGCGGCCATTGAGGGTTGCGGGAAAAGGCACGGCTTGCGCGGCATCGGCGGAGTCGTTGGGCTCCGATTCCAACGCCTCGGGATGAGCCCCCACGGCCAGCGAAACGCCTGCGATGGGATTCCCTTCCACCGAGGGCAATGGCAAAGGTATGGCCGTACCGTAAGGAGCTTGGTCGGGCGGATCGATCTCCAGCGTGTCGCCCGGCAAGTTGAAGCCTTTGACCTGGACCTTTGTGGGCGGTCCCGCCTGCACGCCCAGCGGCCACACCGACGTCACCAGCGGAAATGCGCCGACGTGAAGGCGGTAGCCCAGATCGCCGCGCAGGTCGACGTCCGCCAATTCGATGGTCACGTCGCCGTCAGCAGGTGCGCGAAAGCCGAGGACCTTACTGTCCCGGTTCGTGGAACCTTCGTTCGTGGCGAGCGCCGCCCCGGAGGCATCGAGCACACGCAGGCTGGCGTTCAGCGCGGAGTCGGTGATTGCGAAGACGACATCCTGCCCCGCTTTGACGGCGAGGCGGTAACGGTCGACATCGCCTGGCTCGTCTATTCGGCCAATCACGACGCCGGGCCATTGCACGGGTTGCGCTTCCCCGGCGGCGCTGTTGGACTCGGCTTCGGGTGTGTCGGGCGCGGGGAGCACATCAAACGCGGCGGCGCTGCTCATGCCAATGGGCGTCCGAAACATGATTTCGTGCCGGCCCACGGGCGCGTCCTGGGCGATGGCCAGTTTGAGCTTGAGGCGGAACGGTTGTGCGTTGTCGAGGATGTCCGCGTCGAGCCCTCGGGGCCCTTCACCCAGCTTCAATTCGGGCAAGGGCAAGGCCTCGCTCGAAAGGAGCGTTGCAACGATCTTGTCCGTCGTGATAATCGGCTCGGCGCGGTCAAGGTTCTTGCCATCCACGACGACCTCCACGTCCGTCCCACGATGCCAGCGAACGGGCGCGACGGAGGAGACTGAAGGAGGCACCGTAGCCTCGACGATGACGGCTTCGACACTGAGACTGGAGACTTTCTTTTTGGCGGCGGGCTCAGGTTCTGCTGCACTCGCGACCGAGGCTGCCGGTGCGGGAGCGCCCCCGTCGATTCGCTGACCAGTACCTGCGGCGTAGATCGCGCGCGAGGAATCGTAGCGGCCCGCGGCAAGATAAGCGCCGTCGGGGCTCACCGCCATGGCGGTCACCCAGTCGGGCTGCGCCTCGAAGGTGAGCTTCTCTTGAAGCGTGCTGGTGTCCCAGGCCTTGATACGCAAATCCTCGGAGGTCGAGTAAAGCGTCGCGCCATCCGGAGAGTAGGCCAGCTTCAGCACGGCGCCGTCGTGGGCAAAGGTTGAGCGGAGCAGCACGCCGGAGGTGGTCGCGGACTGTTGGAAGGGGCCTTCTGCTGCCCTCATGTCCCAGATGCGAATCATCTTGTCCGCGCCGGCGCCCGCCAACTGATCGCCCGCGGGCGAAAAGGCAAGCGCGAGGACGCTGTCCAGGGAATCGGAGATCGTGGCGGCGAGCGCACCCGAAGCGGCGTCCCAGAGTTTCACGGTGCGGTCGCCCGCACCGCTGGCAATCCACTGACCGTCGGGGCTGTAGGCAACCGCGTACACGGCATCGACGTGATTGGCCAGCGTGAGCACGGGGGTGCCGGACGCAATATCCCAGACCAGAATCGTCTTGTCGTAGCTGCACGTGGCGAGTCGCTGCCCATCCGGGCTGAAGGCGGCTCCCAGGATGTTGTCGCGGTGCCCCTGGAGTGTGGCGACCGGCCGGTGTTCCGCCACATTCCACAGCTTCACCTCTCCCCCACGCCCTGGATTTCCGCCCGCAGCGGCGAGCAGAGTCCCGTCCGGTGAGAAGGCCAGTGCGCGAACCATTTCTGCGTGACCGCCGAGCGTGAACTTGGGCATGGCAACGCCAGAGGCGTCGACGCTGAGGACGTCTACTCGGTGGAGTGAGCCTTGTGCAAGCAGAGGCTGCGCCGAGGACGGTCCATAGGCCAGGGCGGTGATGGGCGCGGGGCGCGATGGCGCCTGAGCGGGCGGCTCGCTTGGGGGAGCTGGTTCCGGCGCAGGAGCTGGCGCGTTGGTGGGGGAAGCCTTGGCGCCCTGATCAACCCACCGCTTCAGGATATCAATGGCCTCGGGGGTCAGGGGGGCGCCTTTCCCTTCGGGAGGCATGTGAGGTTCAATCTTGTGCTCCACCATCTGGATGAGCGGGCTTTCGCCTCCCTTCCCGGGAATGATGACGGCCCCATTGGCACTGCCCGCGAGCACGGCCGCCGCGGTGGACAAATCGAGCTTGGCTTTGAGCGCGCCGGACTCGGGGAAGTGGCAACCCGAGCAACTCTTCTGAAAGATGAGCTTGACCTCGCGGTCGAAATCCACCTCTTGTGCCCAGGGTACGCACGGAAGGACAGCACTGGCCGCCAACGCAAGAAGTGCCCGGGCCGCGCGGGAAAAGGAAACCCATATCATTCGTCTATCCTCACTCGGTTGTGATTGGCGACAGAGATCCTTGAGAGTACCGAGTTCTGGGCTTGGCGAAAAGTCCCGGCAGGGACGATAGATAATAGCCCAGCGATTTATCGCTGGGTCCGCGGAACCCCTACACCTCCCAAGCCCCAGCAGGGGCGAAAGAGTTCCTTCCAGCTCCCGTTCCACGTATGTCACGCCATGCTTCTCAGGCAAAACCTCCGACCCCTCCTTGAACGCCACTTCCCAATGATGCCTCGCATGCTCTGTCGTCCCTGACGGGACTTGTCTCACGGCTGCTGTCCAACCCAGCGATGAATCGCTGGGCTATTATCTTTCGCCCTTGGGGGCTAAATTCACCCCAAGACGGAGGATGGGGTGGAAACGCATGTTTTCCGGTCACTTCGCGCCGTTGCGCGGCTGGAGAATTCGGTACTCTCGACAGAGATCGATCAATGGGTAAAGAGGAATTCCTTGCCGGATAGGACTGCCCACGCCAAGTCCTCCAAGGCTGCTCTTCGCTCGGCCTCACAGTCAGGTCCTTCCGTTGGCAGCGACGCGAAGACGCCGCGTGCCGCTTCCCGCTCCTCGGGATTGGGCATGCGCGCCAAGGCGCGAAGGTAGATCGTGTCGAGCGCATCGTCATCGCTGGCGTTCTGCCGCATCAGCGAGGCGACCAGCGAGCGTTCGTCGCGCAGTTTGCCATTGAGCGTATCGCCGTTCGCGACGTGCAGCGTCTGAGCGACGCTGGAGCCGGTGGTTCGCTCGCAGGAGCAGGCCTGATTGCGTTGGGGCCGTCCGAAGGCCGTGAGAAAATACGAGCCGGCTTGCGAATCGGGCAACTGCAAGGCGCGGAACCCTTCGGGGTAACCGTCGAATCGCGTGGGAACGCCGGTCACCTGCGCGTAGATATCCAGGATGACCTCCGCGCTCAAACGGCGAACTATGTATTGGGAGTATTGTTTGCCGTCGGGATCCTCCGGGTCGGAGGGCTGCGACGAGCGGCGGTACGCCGTGGAGTCCATGATTGTCCGCATCAAATGCTTGAGGTCGTATTGATGTTCAACGAGATCGGCCGCGAGCGCGTCAAGCAATTCGGGATTTGACGGCGGATTGGTCAGGCGCAGGTCGTCTTCCGGTTCAACGAGGCCGCGTCCCATGAAGTTCTTCCACACGCGATTGACGATTGACCGCGTGAAATAGGGGTTCTCCGGGGCCGTGAGCCACTGGGCAAGATACTCGCGACGGTCTCCCGCCTGGGCGAGAGGAATCGCTTCACCGTCGAGGGGCTTGGGCGGCAGTGGAACGCCGAGTCGCGGGTGGATGACGTCGCCAAACGAATCGCTGAATACTTCCGCGTCATTGCCACGGCGGCCATTTTTGAGTTTCACGCGGGAGAAGAGGTTCGCCATGCCGTAGTAGTCGTCCTGGGTCCACTTCTCCATGGGATGGTTGTGGCAGCGAGCGCAGGTAATCGAGAATCCGAGAAAGGTCTGTGACGTGGTCTCGGTGAGATCGACGGTTTCCTGGTGCATGGCGAAGAAGTTGGCCGCGCCATTGTCGAGGGTGCTGCCCGTCGCGGTGAGAATGTCGCGGACGAATTGATCCCAGGGTTGGTTCTTCTCGACGCGTTCGCGAATGAACCGATAGAACGAGTTCAGTTCTTCGCGGCGTGGGAGGTTCTTGCTGGATAGCAGAAGGAGGTCGGACCACTTGTACGTCCAGTAGTCCACGAATTCGGGCCGGGTCAAGAGGGAGTCCACGAGCCGGTCCCTTTTGTTGGGGTCCGGATCCAGGACGAACCGCGTGACTTCGTCCGGTGTGGGAAGCAGGCCAATTGCATCCAGCGTGGCGCGGCGGATGAACTCCGTATCGGTGGAGGGAACCGCCGGGGCGATGCGCAGTTGTTCAAGCTGTTTGAGGATCAGTTCATCAATGTAGTTGCGGCGCTCGGCAGAAGCGAAGAGGGCGGCGTCCACAGGCTTCTCGCGCGGCACGATCGCCCGCGCGAAAGTGACCTGGCTCGCGTAGTACACGGTGATAGCCGCCGCGCCGGAGCCGGAGACAGTGGCCTTTCCCCCTTCATCCACGGCAAGCACGGAATCATCTGTTGTGCCGAACTTCGCCCAGCGCGTCACGTCTTCGAGGGTACCGTCGGTGTAGCGGGCGCGGACGAGGAACTGCTGTTGCGCGTTATTGGAGAGCACGACCGACTGGGGGAGGATTTCCAGTCCCGCGACGCGCGGGTCTTCCGCACGCGCGGGAGGCGCACCTGCGGCGATCCAGTCTCTTAGAATCCGGTAGGCTTCGGAGTCTTTGGTGAATCGCTCGCCACCCTCATGCGGGATGTCCATCACCGGCTTCAGAAGGATCAGGCTACTTTCGGGTGAGGCCAACGAGACGCGCCGGCTGCCTGCCTGCCGGGTGAGGGCCTTGTGATCCCAATCGTTGTCAAAACCGCGCAGGGAGAGCCTGAATCCGTTTTTGCCCGCGGCGGCGCCGTGACAGGCGCCCGTGTTGCACCCCATCTTGAAGAGCACCGGTTGCACGTGATTGCGGAAGCTCTGCGTGTAGGGCGCACCCGCTCCGCTCACGGTGACGGTGGTGGCCGCGGACTGGCCGTTGACTGTCGCGGTGATGGTGGTTTCACCATCGCCCATGGCAGTGATCACCCCGTGCGCGTCGACGGTGGCCACGGCCGGATTCGCCGAAACAAACGTGGCGGAGCCCGTAATATCTCCGGTCCAGGAATCATTGGCGCGTTGTTCGACCAGCACCGTGTGGATCGCGCCTCTGTAACCGAGCGCGATACCCTCGGGCAGTATCGCGAAGTCGGACGCTGTCGCGGATGCGATTGCACCCGACATGAAAAAAAGCAGCACACGTAGGCGTGTCCGAAACACGGAAAGCGACCTCTCTCGGTTCAGGTTTTAGAGCAGCTCCTCAATGGGTTTGACGCCGTAATCGACCACGGGGATGGGCCGTTTGCCGGGACCCGGCAATTCGGTTTCGATGTCGATGCCGAGGCAATGGTATACCGTGGCGACCACTTCCGCGGGCGTTGTGGGACGTTCCACGGGAAAAGCGCCGATATCATCCGTCTTACCGACGACGCGTCCGCCCTGAATCCCCCCGCCCGCCATCAGGATGGACCAGACTTGGGGCCAGTGATCGCGACCGCCCGCGGGATTGATCTTGGGGGTGCGCCCAAACTCGCCCATGGCGACGATCAGGGTGGATTCGAGCATGCCGCGCTGCTTGAGATCTTCGAGCAGCGTACCAAGGCCGTGGTCCAGCATGGGGCCGACGAGGTCGCTGTAGCACTCGATAGGACTGAACGGCGCGGAGCCGTGGATGTCCCACGTGATTTCATTGAAGACAGTTTCAAACATGTTGACGGTGCAGAAGCGCACGCCGCGCTCGATAAGGCGGCGCGAAAGCAGACAACTCTGCCCGAACTTGTTCATGCCATAGGCCTGCCGCAGCACGTCCGGCTCCTGGGCGAGGTCGAAGGCTTCGCGTGCGGTTTCCGAGGACATCAAAGTGTAGGCCTGCTGGAAGTTCTCGTCGAGCAAACGCGCATCGGGGTTGGCTTCCAATTGAGCGACGGACTGGTCGACAATCTCGCGCAGTTTCCTGCGGCGGTCGATACGAGCGGATGAGATGTAGTCCGGCGGAAGCAGGTCCGGCACTTCAAAGCCGGGCTGGTCAGGTTCTGCGTTCAGGAGGAACGGGTCGAAGGATTTGCCGAGGAAGCCGGCCGTTTGGCCGTGGGGCATGTTGCCGCCGGTTGGCCCAATGGGCCGGGGCATCATGACGTGCGGAGGCAGGCTATTCCGGCTGCCGCGCAAGTAGCCCAGTACGCAACCCGCGTGGGGGTGTTCCATTCCATTCTGGAAAAGGCGGCCGGTCTGCATCATCTGATGGCCAGTGTCGTGGACACCGGCGGCCTTGTGGTGGAGCGTACGAACGATGGAGAACTTGTCGGCGTGCTTCGCCAGATTGGGAAAGATCTCGGAGATCTGGATGTCGGGATTGTTGGTCGGGATGGGCTTGTACGGTCCCCGGATTTCGGCGGGGGCGTCCGGCTTCATGTCGAACGTATCGAGCTGGCTGGGCCCTCCGACGAGGAACAGGAAGATGCAGTTCATGTCCTTGTCGGGCGAAACGGCCCCCGCGGACTTCAACCCCAGGAAGCCTGGCAGTGTAAGCCCCATGGCCGCCAGCGCGCCCGCGTGGAGGAAGTCACGCCGGCTGAGGCCATCACAGAACTGAACCGGTTTGTTTGCGTCAATGCGAAACATAATGACCCTTTCCGGTTGCGGGCCATTGGATACAGAAGCGGCGTATAGCCTTTAGAAAGTGCGGCTTGAGAGTTGCAGGCCGCACAGGGCCGTACCGCTTGAGTATCTGCCGGGCCCACACCACCAGGAAGCTTGCCCGTACGCGAAGTATAGTCCAAGGGACCGATTACCTCAACCGTCTCCGTGGCCAGGAGCCGGCAAGGATGCCGGCGGTCCCAGCAGCCCGTGCTATACTGCATGTGCGCTCCACAGGCAGGATTGGGATTGGGGAGACCTGAAGCGCGCGCGTTTGCGGAGCGCAACTTGGTCTGTGGATCCGATTTGCTCGTCGAATCAGGCAAGAGCCGGAGCCACCCGAATTGGGGATGTCGGTCATGGAAGATCACCTGCTGAACCACGGCATGTTTGAGACACTCATGGACAACCTTCAGGAGGGTGTCTACTTCGTCGACACGGAGCGGAACATCCAGTATTGGAACAAGGGGGCGGAGAAGATCACCGGGTACGCCTCCGGTGAGGTGGTGGGTAGGTGCTGCGCGTCCAACATCCTGAATCACATCAACCAAGAAGGCGCACACCTGTGTACTGGCGACTGCCCCCTGAAGCTTTCGATCCTGGATGGGAAGTCCCGGCGCTCGGAAGTGTATCTGCGACACAAGGAGGGCCACCGCCTTCCCGTTGTCGTGTGGACCTCGCCCATTCGAAACGAGGAAGGCCGAATCGTGGGGGCTCTGGAGAGTTTCACCGATATCGCGGTGAATTTGGCGGCCTTTGAGCGCATTGCCGAGCTGGAAGCCCAGGCGTTGATGTGTCCTTTGACCCTTGTGGCAAACCGCCGGTACGCGGATCGGTTTCTCGAAGAGAAATTCAGCGAGTGGGAGCGGTATCAGCGGCCGTTCGGTGTGGCGTTCATCGATGTGGATCACTTCAAGAGCGTGAACGATCGATTTGGACACCCCACCGGCGACGTGGTGCTCAAGATGGTGGCGCAAACGATCAAGAGCGCACTGCGCAGCTTCGATTTTGTGGCCCGCTGGGGCGGGGACGAGTTTCTGGTTGTCTTGCCTGCGCAAAACTGTGAAGAGTTGTCCAAAACGGCCAATCGGCTGCGGATTCTCGTGCTGAACACCTCGCGGAAAATCAGCAGCGATCGCATTCAAGTAACCGTTTCGATCGGCGCGGCGCTGGTGCGGGAGGAAGACAGCATCTCCACCCTGGTTTCGCGCGCGGACAACTGCATGTATCACAGCAAGGATGCTGGGCGAAACCTGGTCACGGTGGATGCGTTTGAGGACGGCTGACTCAGGAACTGCCGAACTCGCGGTGGTCCGCCACGCCGACTCACGTCCAAGCACACGGCATGCCGCGGCTTATTGCACCCCGTGACCGGCGTCCACCTGCGCCGTAGTCCGTCTCATCCGACGCAGCGCCCACAACAGCACCGGCAGAAACGCGCAGAGGACGAGGGCAATTCCGCTCATATGAAGCGGGGCAATCGAAGCGCCAACTGCTTCCAGAGGGACACCCAGTTGAAGCGTCGCTCCGTGGCGAATCTCCAGGCCGATGTACGAGAGGCCATCCACCGTGTCGAGGGTGACGCTTTCGGGCACCAACCAGCCTTCCACATTTTCCGCAGGATACCAACCTACCGCGTCGCCTGTGGGCTGGTAGTAAAACACCGCGAGATCGGAGCCGCTGAACCCTTCGGGAACGGGCAGCCATACGCGCTGGGGCGTTTCAAACGCCTGGTCCTCCGCGACACGGTAGACCGGACCGACACCACCGGCCAGAGCACGAACATCGTTCGCCTCCACCGGCTTCGCGGGATCGCCTGAGCCCGGGGTGAGAGCGCGAGCCGTGGACGCCGCCAGCGACTCGGCCTCGAACGTGTAGGAAGACGTTTCCAGCAAGGATCCGGAGGCGGTCTGCACCGTGCCGGTCAGGGCAACTTGCTCGCCCGGGATCCAGGAGGTGTCCGGGGTGTACACGATCCAACCATCCGTGAGGTCTCCTTCCTCTGTGCCCAGCCAGAGGGTCTGGCCCTCCCCATCAATCTCGCGCAGGAGATCGACCTGAACGGTGCCGGGGATCACAGGCTCTTCCGAGCGAACGCGTAGGAAGATGGAGCCGTCACGCCGAAGCGAGTAAATGCCCTCGCTGTTGGGCCTTCCTGGGAGGAGCGGGGCGAATGTTGTCGCGGCGCCGCCGTCGACCAATGCCGCGGCGAGCTTCTTGCGCAGCTCATCGAGCAGTGCTTTGAGACTCTTGGAACTGGATCCGTCTACGCTCTTGAGACCCGTGGATTGGGTGCCTTGAACGATCCTGACCTTGACGGGGCTATTCGGCGCGTTGGGGGCAGTCACGCGGATGACGGCGGTGCGCTGCGAGACGCCCAGGTTGGGGCCGAACGAAACCGTGAAGGATCCCGTGTTCGATCCGTTTGCGGGTCCACTGATGGATGCCCAGTCCTTGCCCTTCCTTACCTTGGCGCTCCAGGACATGGACCCCGTACCGTTATTCTTCACATTGAACGTCACTTGGCCCGCGCTGTACGGGACGTAGCGTTTCTTGGGAGTGACCTTCAGATTCGGGATCGCCTCCGCGGTGATGGTGAGAATCCCGTTGCTGACCGTGTGGGCAACGGACTCCGATCCATCGTTGTTGGAGAGGCCCGTCACGGCGCCGGAGAACTGAACGCTCTGCTGGCCGAGCGGCGCCGCCAGATCGATGGCGAGGTTCACGACGGCGAGGACGCCGGAATTGGTGGAGGTTACGCCGGTACCGGAATAGGCGAGAACACCGACCACATCGGACGTGCCATCATTGAAGACATAGGTGTCGACTGAGAAATCGCCCGGCAAAAGCGCCCCGCGCACGGCATTGAGCACGGTGGCGCCTTGAGGCACGCGAATCTTGGCGTTCACACCTGCGTAGCTCTGGTCCCCGTTCTCCAGGCGCAACCGGAGTGAGGCCGTGCCGCCGCGATACGTGTCCGTATTGGCGAGGACCAGCGCCGGCTCGGCGAGGGCGGTGCCAAACCCGGCAGCAAGCAGGACTGCAAGGGCTATGCAGGCGAACAGTCGACGTATCATTTCACTCCATCCTCTTTCCGTGCACGTACCCAGCGCACTTCAGATACGGCCTACGATCAAAGGAAACAGGCCTAATACTTGATGATGTAATTGACGACGGCAGATGGCTGCATGTTGTTGTGCGCCTGGCCGCCACCTTTCGAGCCGGTCGTTTTGTCGTGGGAATCGGCTCCGGGAGGCGCCAGGTCATTGCCGGCGCCGCCGGCGTCTTCAATCACGTCGTAGTCACCGTCGTCGTGATAGTAATCCGTATAGGAATGTGTGTGGCTCGGCATCTCAGCCTCCGTGAGCGTGTGCTGTTCCTCGCCCAGGTAATCGCCGAGAGAGCGGGCCGATAGACCGCTCAACGCCGCGCCCGTGCCCGCGCCGATGAGGGTGAGACCGCGAAGGTCGGGCAGCTTGAACTTGTCTGCCGCCGCGGTACCCCATGTTACGCCCAGTATCGAGGCCAGTTCCGGATAGTCTGCCGTGTTCTGCTCGGAACCGTTACAGAGGAGCCATCCATCCGGCGGCGTCGTTCCGGAGTACGGCAGGATTGAGCCTCGGGGGACGCCGTTCTTCGCCGTCAGCGCATAGGGGGCGCTGATAACTTGCTGGCGCGGGAAGACCTCGGCGGCGCCGGGAATGGCGACGCCGTCCTTGTCCTTGGTGATAGTGATGCCAAGGTACCGGTTTTCCTCGGTAAACGCGAAGCCAATGTCATTGACCGACGCGCCGGTCAGCGACGTGCCGCCGGTCGCGCCGAGCATCACATTGAGGCGTCCGCCCAGAACCGTGACGGTATAGGCGGTACCCCAGATGAGGTTGCCACCGGTCGTGGCGTCCCACACACGAAACTCGATTTCGTAGTTGGCGCCGTCTTCCAGGAGATCGCCGTTGGCGTCCGTCAGCGTCGCCTGGTAGTTGATGAGACTGGGGACTTCCGTGGCGGGCTGGGAATAGGCGGGAATCCCCAGGCCGGCCAGGATGGCCAGTGCAATGAACAACCGTTTCATGCTCCGTCTCCTCTGCGTGGTGCTGTGCATGTCTCGTCAATCCTTTCAAACAGAAGGCGGTCGCCCAGCGGGCCAATGCCCGCGCGTCGCCCAGTGCTGATTCCATTGCTTAGCGTAAGCGGTCCTTTGACGTGTGATAGAACAAGATCTCGATGTCGTCCATCGCATCGATATCGAGTACTTGCTCGCCGTCCTCTTCCGTGAAGATATCCATCTCCCACTGGGTCGTGGCGACGCTGCGCTCCTTGAATACTTCGATCTCCAGGACCGAATCGGGCCGTTCGTCATGCTCGCCCAGATTCAGCGCGACGATCGATTCCTGTGCTTCCTTGAAGCGCCAGCCCGCCGCGACGGGCGGATCGGCGAAGGGCTTGCCCGGATCGAAATAGAAGAACCGCGTGGACCAGGTGGTCAGTTCATCTTCGATGTGATCCGGCTGATCGGGATTGAGCGTGCCTGCGACGGGAGTGCGCAGGTAGCTGGTGCCGCCGTATGCCAGCCTTGCTGTCACGGTCCTATCCGCGTTGACGTGGCTACCTGGGATATTGATTTTCATCCAGATAATCTTGTCGAGGTACTGTCCGGGACTGAGTACGGTGCCGCTTGAACTGTAGCGCGGTCCGCGGAAGAAGGTCCCCTTGTCTTTCACAGTGTCGAAGACCAAGTGGATTATTCCGTCCTCGTTCAGGTTCGCCTTGAGATGGCGGCGGAAGATTTCCTTGGCCGTCACCACGTCGCCAACATTGGGATCGAGGTACGTCAATTCAGTTGTGCCGTCATCCGCGAACCGCTTGTAACCCAGGAAATCCTCTGTGAAGGAGAACCAGTCGAAGCGGTCGTCCGTGCGGGCAGTTCCCTGCAAGAGGCCGTCGAAAGACGTTAGCGCGTTTTTGAGCCGGTCCAGTTCCAGCGCATTGCGGGCGCGGAAAATCGACTGAATCGACCAAGCTCCCGTTGGGTCGGAGTATATAAAGGGGATATTCCATTTGTACTCGAACGAGCGCAGCACGTAGAAGAGCCAGTTCTGGGCAACCCGGAAACTCTGTTGCGCATATAGCATGTCGCGCTGCACCCTGAGGCGGTGGACGGGGTCGGCGAAGTAGCGGTTGACCAGGTTCTGGCCGGACGCGAGCAAGCGCGTCTCATTAAGCTCCTTTTCGATGATGAGGCCGTCCAATATGGAGATTTCCTGGGCAAGGAGGAGCGTCGCTTCGATGGAGTCGATCGCGAGAATACTCTGTTCAAGCATGAGATTCTGGATGAGGGCCTTGCTGTCGTTATCCAGCAGCAGGTCTTGCTTGGCGACGATCTCCGCCTCTTGTTTTGCGGCCAATTGCTCCTTGTCGCCTTCCAGGAAGGCCTTGCCGACTTCGAAACCGGCCTGGGCAACGGCATTGATGGAGTGAACGACCCCGCCCGCGACATTGACAGGCTGGCTTCCGAAGGCGTCCGCCGCCGCCGCCGCCTCGTTGGCAAAGGCTTGGGCGGCGTTGATGGCGCCGATCTCTTCCGTGAGGTCGGCTTGCTGATCGCCGTAGTCGATAATGAGGTCTTGGAGGTCGGCGTTGATCTGGGCTTCCGCCGCGCGGCGCGCCACCTCGATACTGATTTGCTGTTGGAGATTGGATATCTCCTGTCCGTTGCGTGTGATCTGAAGCCGTGCCTCCTGGATACTCAGGATCTGCAGGTAGATCTCGCTGCCTTGATTGTCTTCGGGGTGCAGGTAGCGCGGATCAAGGGGTTGCCGGGGATCGGGCCCGGGATCGATGCCGGTGATCTGCGTGAGTCGATCTCTGTAGCCGAGGGTCGAATCCCGGAGCTGCGTGGCCAACTCATCGATGGTGCCCCGGTATTCGTCATAGCTGTCAACGGCGTTATTGTAGTCTTCGAGTGCCGTTATCAGTGGCGAGTTGTCCTGGGTGAGCCACGCGATGAAGGAGTCGAACGAATCGAAAATCTCGTTCGTGGCTACCAAGCCCACAAAACTCTGGACCAGCATCAGGAAATCCGGGCTGTATCCGAGCAGATTGTTGCTGCCCGTGATGAAGTCCCGGACCGAGTCCAGTTCCGAGATGGAGGTATACGCGCCGGAAATGGACTCAGCGATACCCGATGCGTCGCCGGGTTGCGGCTCGAAGTCCGGGAAGATTCCCAGGAGGACATTCGCCCGGAGGAGCCCTTTCTGCTGCGCTTCGTCGATGAGTTCAAGCGCTTTGTCACGATCAAGCTTACCTTCGTCGTCAATGCCTCCGCGCAGACCGTAAAGACGCGCGAGGTCTTTGGTGATCTGCATCTGATCGCGCAGGTTGTCCCAGAGGAAGGCCCAGTCTTTGTACCCTTGTAATACCAACGAGATCGGATTCCCGTTCTGATCCACCAATGGGAGGAGCGTTCCGCCGGTGGGGCTGCCGGGCGTGTAGATGCCTGTGTTGGGATCGGTAGTGCCGGGGTTGCGCGGCGCAAATCCGTCCACGAACAAGGGACGGCGAGGCACCAACTTGCGGAAGATGTAGTACCCGTAGGGGGGGTTGTCGGTCTGGGTCGGGTCAACGAGCGTGGTGTTCACGCCAATGCGGTCTTGGAATAGCGCGAAATAGGGCTCGGTCGCGGACTTCGTCAAGGCCAGCGCCGTTTCGTAGTTTTGAATCTCGTTATCGATGACGAAGCCCGTGGGCGGCGCCGGCAGGATGTTCTGCTGTGCGGCGAGGACCACATATTCCTTGGCAATCATGCTATTGGCCACGGCGCGCGCGTAGGCGATGTCGAGGATGGCGTTTGCCATGTCGTCATTTGTGGGAGCAAAGCGCAGCGCCTCACGCAACAGCCGTTCTGCCAGGAGGCTTCTTTCGCCTTCAGACAGGAAACCATCCGAATCGTCGATCGTCGTGTTGTACAGTCCAAGCAGGACGTTAGCGACGTTGCTGCCGCCGAGGTTGACCGTGGTTTCGAGGATGCTGAACGGGTCGTCCGTTCCGCTGTTGTCGTCGTAAAGGAGATTGATGAAGCGGAACGCCGTGACGAGGGGGTCTTTGCCCTGAAGAATGGCATCTCTGTAGAAGAGTTCGCCGCGTGCCTGATCGATGAGCTGCGAATCGAAATTGGCGAACGGAATGGTCCGCGCGAAGGTCTCGCCGAACGACGACATGGAGATGCGAATATCGCCCGCCCCGGGCACCACCGGTGTGTCACCCGAGTTGGGGATCGCGTAAGGGCCCACGGAGCCGCCGAACATGACACCGGTTGTCGTGATGGTGTTGGGAAGGTTCACGCCCGGAGTGGGCGAGTTGGCCAACTCGTTAATGTATTCGACCGTCGGCGTGACGAGGCTGAAGTCGTTTTGCGCCAACGCTCCGGCTGACAGCAGCCATGCGCCAAAGGCAGTTCGCAGGAGTTTCCGGAGCATCACCGGAAATCGCAACGGCGTTTTCATGTGACAATTCATTCCGAAGCGTTCCTCCTGTTTACTTCGTTTCCGGTGACAAGACGGGTTCAATCACGGGAACCTGCAATAGCGGCATCAGCGTGAATGTGCCCGTGCTGACATGACCAAGGTGCTCGAGTGATTTGGACGCCGGAGGAGGTTCCGTGATATCCCGCATAATGCCCGCGATCATGGCGTCCGGCTGATAGACGTCCGCGGCTTCGTCAGGACCTAACACCCGGTTTGGGTCGGATTCGAATTCGAACCGGCGCAAGAACTCGACCGTGGTGTTCTCATCTATCGGCATGTCGATGGAGAAGTCTTCCGTAACTGCTTTGAAGACCGCCGCCGTGGTGCCGGTCAGGGTGAGTGCGTAGCCTCCGTCTTCGATGGGGAAGGTCGTCGCGGAGATGGTCCGTTCGTCAGGCGTACCTTCGAAGATCGTGGTTCCTGGACTTAAAACCCGGCCGCTCACAAACGTGCCACCCTGGCGGATCAGCTCCATCGAGATGCCGAAGCGCGCGCCCTGGAACTCTAGATTCCCGATCCAGACGTTGTCGTTATCACGAAGCCGAACGGAATGCACACCGCCCGCCGGCACGTACCCCTGACCGGTGAGAAGCGTGATGTCGATGAACTCGATGGGCTCCACTTCCGTATCGTCCGTGATGTTGAGGGGCAAGGTGGCGGTGATGCCGTTAACAGTGATCGATTGCGCTCCCAACGTGAAATCGGCGCCGGAAGCCGCAGTGCCGCTCACGGCAACGTCGAGCGTGCCGGTGAACTGCTTGGTCATGGTGATTTCGATGTTGACCGTGCCATCGCCCTCGCGCACGACGGTCGCGGGGGCGCTGAACAGAGCCACCGGGGTGTTGATGTCCTTTAGAAGCGTCACCATGTCAGCGACATCAATCTTGCCATCGTTGTTGATGTCGAGCAGGTCCTGCTCCTGATCGGAAAAAGTCTCGCGCCCCTGAATGGCGTCGCGCATATTCTCTTCGGTACGTAGGGATTGGGCGAGGATGGGTAGAGCGAATCCAAACGCGCCGATAGCCACCGCCAGAAATGCAGGACCGCGTAAGCGTCTCCGCTGGCAGAAAGTGACAGCACTCATGTAACAGCCTCCGCATTCCGTAGAGGACACACACCGTCGTTGGGCACAAAGGCGGAAGCCCTGTGCCATATGGTCGCGGACATGGAAGAGGAGTGACGAAGGACTTCGGAGCGTTGGAGGCAGGAAATGCCTTGCGTCAATACGCGAAACCCTGCGGGACGTGCCGCAAACAGGGCTTGTGCGAATCAAGCGTCTGTACTACGAAGCCAAGCGAAACCCTGCAACTGACAGTGCCTTCACACACTGTCGGGCTACTTTGTATCACAGACGCCGGAGTTTTTCAAGTTATTTGTCCACGGTAGTCCGTCGCTGGTTGCATCCGTTGCGTTTCAATCCATGCGCAGGCACGCATTCGAGCCAGGCCGCGCTTCGTGATATAGTCCGCGCCGAAGTCCACTCATGGCGGCGTGCCGCATGCTCGACACAACCGAAACCAAAGGAGTGAAACGCGTGCAGGAGGATTGCAGCGGAGTTTCGGCGGAGGCGCCCTCCGCGGGACCTGGACGGCGCATGGCCGCCGCTGTGAGAGGCCTGTTCGATCCGGTGGACGGAGCGGCGCTTGCGCTCTTTCGCATGTTGTTTGGTGCGCTGATGGCGGCCGAAACGTTTTATCGGGTGTTTCCTCAGATCGACCCTGTGTACGCACCGGGGCGATTTCACTTCACGTATCCGTATCTGGAGTGGGTGAGGCCATGGCCGGGTGCGGGCATGTACGCCCAGGTCATTGTCATGGGGTTTGCGGCGCTCGGGCTGATGCTTGGATACCGCACGCGGGTGTCGGCGCTGGTCTTTTTTGTGGCCTACACGCACCTGTGGTTGATCGATGCATCAACCTTCAACAATCACTTCTACCTCATAAGCCTCATCGCCGCCTTCTTCACCGTCACCGGCTCCAATGCGTGCTGGTCGTTGGACAACTTGCGCATGCCGCCTCGTGGCGAAGGCTGGGTTCCGCGCTGGAACGTCTGGCTACTGCGGTTTCAGTTTGTCGTCGTGTATTTCTATGGAGGCATTGCCAAACTCAATGGCGATTGGCTTCGCGGCGAACCCTTGCGCAACTGGATCTCGCGCCGCGCGGAAGGGACCTTGCTGGAATCCATGCTGGTCACGGAAGGAGCGGTCGACTTCTTCGCCTATGGCGGGCTGCTATTCGATCTTTGCATAGGATTCCTCCTGCTATACCGCAAGACCCGGTTGCCTGCCTTCGTGATGCTGGTGTTCTTCCACTGCACGAACAGTTGGTTGTTCAAGATCGATGTGTTCCCCTGGCTCGCTCTTGCCGCGACCGTTGTCTTTTTCGAGCCCGATGCACCCCGCCGGTGGCTGCAATTCGTGGACGTTCACGTGCCGCCCCCTGCGCCGCGCCCCGTTTGGACGACCGGGGTGTGGGCACGCGCGGCCATTCTCACGGGACTCATCCTGTTTGGCGTCGTCCAACTCGCCGTTCCGCTACGGCACTTTTTGTACAAGGGCAACGTCAATTGGACAGATGAGGGCCACACGTTCTCCTGGCACATGAAGATGAGCCACCGCGTCGCGTCAACGGTCTTCGAGGTGCGCGATCCGGATACCGGTCAGACGTGGACCATCGGCAACCGCGAGCAGTTGCAGGACCTGGCGCCCCGCCAGCGCCTGGAGATGATCGCCCGGCCTCACTTCATCCTGCAGTACGCACACTACCTCGCGGAGAAACACCGCGGGCAAGGCGTGAAGCAACCAGAGGTTCGTGTGCGCAGCATCGTATCGCTCAACGGTCGGCCGATGCAGCCGCTGATCGATCCGGCCGTCAATCTGGCACGGGAGAGCGTTTCCCCATGGAGGACCCCGGATTGGGTGTTACCCCTGCCTGAAGGACTGCCGATCGGCAACTACCCCGCCCGCACGGAAGAACCGCAGATGCCCCCACGGGGAGGCGCGCCGGCTAGCCCTTAGCCAGCTTGCGTTCAAATGCCGAGGCTTCTTTCGCGAGGCGATCGATCCAAGGGCGCGAATCGCTGGGTTCGTGCACCCCTGCAGAGTCCATCCACTCCACGGTGCGCCGCACACCGTCCTCCCACGGAAGAAGGCCGGAAAAATCGGGCACGTCTGCCTTCAGTCGTTCATTGGTGTATGCGGCGTGATACTGGAAATTGACTTCCAGCATCGAACCGGCACCGTCCGGAGCGCCCGCTAGAAGTTGCGAGGTGGTCATGCAGACGAGGTTGGCCTCGCATCCTATCGCGCGCGCCATCCGTTCGTGGAACGTTCTCCAATCCATGATCTCGTCGCCGACGATGTTGTAGGCCATCCCGAGCGAGGCGGCGCAACCGACCGCGCCCACGAATCCCTTGGCCATATCGCCCACAAAGCCCGGTTGCCATAGACCGCGCCCGTCGCCGGGAATGAGGATGGGACGTCCCTCCCGAATCCGCGACACGAGAGACGCGTTGTAACCCCAGATATCCAGCAACGGCGCACCGGGTCCGTAGCAGTGGGACGGGCGGAAGATCGTGACCGGGAATTCGGATTGCTCCCACGCCGTCATGAAGACCTGTTCGGCGTCGCGCTTGCCGCGCCCATAGTCACTGACGGGGCGGAGCGGCTCGTCCTCGTGGGCGGGAATCGTGGTGAGCGGGCCGCCGTACACACAAACGGTGCTGCAAAAGAGATACTGGCTGACGCGGCCCTGAAACACTTCGACGGCATGCGCGGCGGTGCGCGGATCAAAGGTTATCATGTCGATGACTGCGTCGTAATCGGAAGTGGTCACCTTGTGTTGGAAGTCCCCGAAGTCCTGGCGGTCGCCCTGAATGCGGGTCACGTTACCGGCAAATCGCGCCGGAGTCCGGCCACGATTGAACAGGACCACGTCATGGCCCGTGTGAAGCAGACGTTCGACGATGGCGGTACTGATAAGACCCGTACCGCCCAGAACAAGAACACGCATGTTCCACTCTCCCCATTGTCATGAATATCACGAGGGACACGGCCAGCACTATGTCAGAGGACGCGGCGAAGTGCAACGCGAAAGAGTCCGGCGGCTGGGCAACGGAATGACGCCGTTGGATCGCGGAGGCCGCCGTGTCCTAGAGCGGCTTATTCTCAAGCCGGTCCCGGACCAACTTGAGAATCGAGAGCGCGTCACGATCGGCCTCCTCGAGAGAGTCTTCGACATACTTCTTCGTTTCACGGTAATCGGGGATGAGAATCTTCTCCAGCGCGTTGACGCGGCGGATTGTTTTCTGGATCTCGCGGGCGAGACGTACGACCGCGGTGTGCGCTTCGGCCAGGGCCCCAATCGCCGCCAACGCGTTGCGAAATCGAAGCAAGGCTTCGTCAGTCCACACCGAAGTCATCGCCTGTCCGTAGTGCGGAGGCGATTCCATCAGCGTCAGCGCCACCGACGGTATTGCCACGCCCATGACGTGCCTTTCACGCAGGACCAGCTCCGCTTTCGTGTTGACGGCGCGGGCGGCCGACGCAACGCCCGTCGCGCCCGTGGCCATCTGCGCTTCTCTCAGCGCGGCGAAGGCCTTGGCCAGTTCTTCGTCTGCCTTGCGCTGCGCTTCAGCGGCCAAGCCCGTGATGCGCTTCAGCTCGGCCATGAGTATCTCACGTTTCTGTTCAAGGAGTTCGTACCCCTCGAGCGCAAACGCCAGGTCTCCCTTCAGCCGGAGGAGGTTGGTGCGCGTGGGCGCTATCTCGTATCGTGGCATTTCACTTTCCGTAGTACTTGCGGATTTCTTCTTCCGTGATCCGGTGCAATTCTTCGCGCGGCAGTACCGAAAGCACCTCCCAGCCCAAATCCAGCGTCTGCGTGATGGAGCGGTCTTCGTCGATGCCTTGGCTCAGGAACTTCCGCTCGAACGTTTCCCCGAACTGCAGGTAGGTTTGGTCCAGGGTTGAAAGTTCCTCCTCGCCGATGACGGAGGCGAGCGCACGGATGTTCTTGACTTGGGCATAACCTGCGAAGAGTTGGCTCGCCAGGTGCGCGTGATCGGCGCGTGTCATGCCTTCGCCGATACCGTCCTTCATCAAGCGCGACAACGAGGGAAGGCCTGCGATCGGCGGATAGATGCCGCGTTGGTCGAGGTCGCGTTCCAGCACGATCTGCCCTTCAGTGATGTAGCCGGAGAGATCGGGCACGGGATGCGAAATGTCGTCGTTGGGCATGCTCACGACCGGCACCTGGGTGATCGAGCCTTGCCGGCCGATGATCATGCCCGCGCGTTCGTAGATGCTCGCGAGGTCGCTATAGAGGTAACCGGGGTAACCCTTCCGGCTGGGGATTTCCTGACGCTGCGTGGAGATTTCGCGCAGGGCTTCGCAGTAGTTGGTCATGTCCGTGAGGATGACGAGCACGTGCATACCCAAATCGAACGCGAGATACTCTGCGGCCGTAAGCGCGGCGCGCGGCGTGATGCGCCGCTCCACCGATGGCGCGTCCGCGAGGCTGAGGTAGGCGACCACACGACCCATGGCTCCCGACTCCTCGAAGCTTCGCAGGTAGAACATGGCCTCGTCGTGCTTGATGCCCATCCCCGCGAACACCACCGCGAACGGCGCGTCTTCGCCGACGATCTTCGCCTGTCGCGTGATCTGCGCGACAATCTGCCGGTGCGGCAGGCCGCTGCCCGAAAAGATGGGGAGCTTCTGGCCGCGCACGAGCGTGTTCATGCCGTCGATGGCGGAGATTCCGGTTTGGATGAACTTGCGGGGATAGTCTCGCGCGGTGGGGTTCACTGGAAGGCCGTTGACATCCCGCTCTTCGCCCGAGGGCTCGGGGCTGCCGTCCGCCGGCCGGCCGAGGCCATCAAAGGCCCGCCCGAGAATCTCGGGCGACACGGTGATGGTCAATGGCTCGCCGCGAAAACGCACACGCGTGCTGCTCAGCCTCAGGCCGGACGTCCCTTCAAAGACTTGGGCGATCGCCGCGCCTTCGGAGACTTCCAGCGTCATTCCCAGGCGGAGGTTTCCCCGGCCATCGCCGATCTCCACCAACTCGTTGTATCCGACGTTGTGAATGCCGTTCAACGCGACGATGGGACCCGACACCTCAGTGACGCCCACGTATTCACGCCGGTCGAGGAGTCTGTCATCTGGCCGCTCAGGCTGGGGTGTTGGAGTATTCACGCACGGCCCTTTCGACCCGGGCAAGGAGATCCCGGAGTTTCGGGATGTCCTCGTTGCCACATTCGAACTTCATCTGCATCATATCGCGCATCACGTCCAACTTGTTCAGGGTGGCCAGCGCGGTTCCGTGCGCGATCGCCTCGGTCGCGTGTTCGTAATACACGATGATGATCTTAAGCATCAGATACTGCTTCTCGGCGACGCAGAAGGCGTCCACTTTGTCATAGGCATTCTGCTGGAGAAACGCGTTCTTGAACAGACTCGCGACGTCAAGCACGAGGCGCTGGCTATCGGGCAGCACATCGGCCCCAACCAGCTTCACCACGCGTTCGAGGCGCGCCTCGCGCTGCATGATAGAGAGAATCCCCGCGCGAAGGCTGCGCCATTCGCCATGGGTCTTCTTCTCCCACCACTCGGACACGTCATCGACGTACTCGCTGTAGCTGTCTCGCCAACTGATGGCGGGGTAGTGGCGCGCGTTTGCGAGCTGCTTGTCCAGGGCCCAAAACGTGCGGATGAACCGCTTCGTGTGTTGGGTGACGGGTTCCGAAAAGTCGCCGCCGGGGGGCGACACAGCGCCGATCGTGGTGATGGAGGCCTCGTCGCCCGCAAGCGTCTTCACCATGCCCGCGCGTTCGTAGAATTCCGCGAGGCGGGTGGGCAGATAGGCCGGGAATCCTTCATCGGCCGGCATTTCTTCCATGCGCCCGGACAACTCTCGCAGGGCTTCCGCCCAGCGCGAGGTGGAATCCGCCATGACGGCGACGCTGTAGCCCATATCGCGAAAATACTCGGCAATCGTGATGCCGGTGTAGATGCTCGCCTCGCGGGCAGCCACCGGCATGTTCGACGTGTTGGCGATGAGGATCGTGCGATCCATGAGCGACTTGCCGGTGCGTGGATCGATGAGCTTGGGAAAATCGGTAAGCACTTCGGTCATTTCATTGCCGCGTTCACCACAGCCGATGTAAACGACAAGGTCCGCATCGCACCACTTGGCGAGGGCATGCTGGATCATGGTTTTCCCGGTGCCGAACCCGCCCGGGACCACGACCACGCCGCCCCGCGCAACCGGGAACAGCGTATCCACCACGCGCTGTCCTGTGATGAGGGGTTGGGATTGAGGCAGACGTTCCGCGTAGGGGCGGGAAACGCGCACCGGCCAGCGCTGGAAGAGGGTAACGTCGGTCTCTCCCTCCACAGTGCGTACGCGGCCAATAACGTCCTCCACAAGATAGTCGCCCTCGGTCGCGATGTGTATCAGCTCGCCTGCGACCGAAGGCGGAAGCATGATCTTGTGGAGAATGGCATCGGTTTCGCGCACGGCGCCGATGACCATGCCGCCCGTAACGGGACACGGCGCCTGCACCTGGGGGACAAAATGCCACCGCTTGTCCCGGTCAATCGCAGGAGCGTGCACGCCTTTCGAGATGAAGTCGCCGGTGCGTGCGCGCAACACGTCGAGCGGGCGCTGCACCCCGTCATAGATTCCCCCGACCAGTCCAGGGCCCAACTCCACGGACAGCGGTTCGCCGGTTCCATAGACAGGAGCGCCGGGACGCAGCCCTGTGGTGTCTTCGTAGACCTGCACCCAAGCGGATCGTTGCCGGATGCGAACGACTTCGCCGATCAGACGATGTTCGCCGACGTACACCAGTTCCAGCATTTCCGCGTCATCGGTGCAAACAGCCTCGATGACGGGACCCACCACGCGCTTCACAGTACCTACAATGCGCTCACTCATAGTAGTTGGCGGCCTCGCGCACGATGGCGGTTCTGAGCGAGCGTTTGGTCTGCTCCAGTCTCCGCGCAAACGTGTTGTCGAAAATGATGTGGCCCGAAACGGACTCCGCGGTGCACCCGCCACTGTCGTCCATCAGATCGAACGAAACGTGTACGGCGCAATTGTGGCCCATTCGCGCCTGAACGCCGGCGTTCACGGCGTCCAGGAACGCGCCATTCACCAGCGCCCGATCCGCCGCGGCGAACCGTAATTTGACCTGAGGCTCGGCAATTCCCTGGACGGACTCCACCGCGAGCAGTTGGAGCGATCGACTATACGTTTCCTGGTCGGCCCGCAACGCGGATAGTTCTTGCTGGATTCGATCGAGGACTGCCGCAATCGCCGCCTCTCTGGCACTCAGCTCGATGCGCTTGGCCTCGGCCTTGGCGAGTGCCTGTTCTCGAGCGTTCAGCTTGGCAATCTTCTCGTCTGTCCTGGCGAGGATCTCCGCGCGTATGGCGTTCGCCTCCTCCGCGGCCTTGGCCGATTCCGTCGCGGCAGCGGCGCTGGCCTGCGCCAGTATTGCCTGAATCTGAGCGTCCGCATCGGCGGCGATGCTCTTGACCATCTCCTCGGAACCACGATGAGGGATTTCGGCGCTCATAGGCTAATACCCGTGGCCTTGCGGACAATATCGGCGACGCTCGGGCGATCGGGAGAGGGCCCCGACGCATCGGGAATCTCCAAGAGGATTGGCCACCCGGCCCCGAACATGTGCGACGCCACTTCGTCGCGCAGTTGCGCGGCGATGGGCTCCGTCAAGAGCACGACGCCCGTGTTCTCACGTGCCAATGCGTCTCGCAGGGCATCCGAGGCCGAGGCTCGATCGGTCACGGTGCAACCCGCGACGCCCGCGAGCCGCATTCCCAGGACCGTGTCGCGATCCCCGATCACGAAGAACTCCATCGGTCACACCTTTCCGAGGATCATGATGGCGATGATGAGGCCGTAGATGGCTATCCCTTCCGCCAGGCCCACGAAGATGAGCGTTCTCCCAGCGAGTTGGGGTTTCTCCGCCACGGCGGCCACCGCCGCCGCACCCACATACGCGACCGCCGCCGCGGCGCCGAGGCAACCAAACGAGACGCTCACCGCCGCGGCAATCAGGCCCCACTTGAGCGCCTCGGGATCGGCGGCCTGAGCTGGACTTTCCTCTGGCTGGGCCCATGCCATGGAGGTCACGATCACGGGGAGTATCGCTGCGATGAGCGTAATCGCGAAGACCGTCGCTATGGTTATGCGTGAACTTCGATATGACATGCTTTCCGCCTTTCAATCCGTCCTGGTCAGGACGGCACTCGAGAACGACACCGGTTGATACCTGGTTCCCATGCGGGAGAAGAACTTGCCGAAGAACTCGTAGTATTCAAGGCGCAGTGCCTGGATAGTGACTACGATTCCTTCCAACACGATCACGGCGAGATTGCCCACGACAAGCACAATCCAGGACATGACGGCGCCGCCTGGCGCGGCGGAGACAGCGTCGGCAATGCTGAATACCGCCACGAAGAGCCCGGCGTGCGCCAGTCCGAAAGCAGCCACGCGGATAAACGACACTGTGTTCGCGAGACACCCCATGAGGACTTCGAGAATCTCGACGGCACACTCCATCACGTAGCCAAGCACGCCTTCCGGGAAGGCCTTGTCCTGGAATCCCGCAAGGGCAAGCACAGGGCCCTTGGCGAAGAACGCGGCCAACGGCAAAAAAACGAACCAGAGCAGGGGCCCGGAGGCCAAGGAATCGCTGGCAAAAAGCACCGATTTTACGGCGATACCTGCCGCGGCCCAATAGGCCACGGCGGTCAAGGGCCCTGAGACGTCAAAAAAGTCACGGAACAGCGCACGGCGTCTAATCATGTGCGCGATGTTCAGTACGAGCCCAATGCTGATGAGCAGCGCGCCAAAGCCGATGGCGGCCGCGAAGAGCGAATTCGTGTGCTCCAGGGGCTTGACCCACAGCGCGGGTATAAGTTCCTCGAACCCGAAGACACTGCCGTAAAGCAGTCCAAATAACATGGACACGCCTCCGCACGAGAGTACGAGCCTGCCCGCATCGCGCAGCGCGGTGTTCTTCTTGATCATGAAGAGGCCCGCCCCGGCGAGCACGAGTCCATGGCCGACATCCCCGAACATAGCCCCGAACATGATGAGAAACGAGATCGCCACGAAAAGCGTGGGGTCGAGCATCCGGTAGGATGGAACGCCGTAACCTTCAACCAACAGGCTGTAGGGCGTGAGAAACCCAGGAAGGCGGAACCACACGGGGACGTCCGCCTCTCCGCCGTCCGGCGTCTCCAGCCTGTCCGCATCGACGACTTCGACGAGCGCCCGCCCCCCGGTCTTCTCGCGCAAAGCGGAGACCAAGTCCCCTGTCAAGACATTCGGCACCCATCCAGTGAAGACGCTCGCCTTGTCCGAGACGCGGCAATACTGCTTGAGTGAAAGCAGAGTGAGCGAATCGTCGATCTGCTGTGTGAGAGTTCGCACCTCGGGAAGTAACGCGGCGCGGGTCCGCGAGAGTTCCTCCCCGATGCGCGAGAGTTCGCTTTTCAGCGTGGCCAGTTCCCGTTGGATGCAGGCGTGGGTCTCAGCGGTTACCGAATCGAGATCCTGCGGCATCGCGGCCTCGCGGAAACCCACGTCGCGCAGAGAAGTCTCCAGCAGCGCCTTGTCGCGCTGGAGCACCATGCAGAGCAGTCCGGCGGACTCCCCCATGCGATAGGGATAGACGATTGCTGGCACGTCCGCGAGGGCTGCTTGAAGCTCCGGGATGCGATTCACGCCAAGCAAACCTATTCGCGTGGCAAGAAAGGTGGAGCGTGCCAGAAGATGCAGGGAGACATCGGCGGGGAGCAACAACGCCAGTTGTTCGGAAAGCGCGGTCAGTTCCGCGCGCCGTGTTATGGCGGCGGCCTGGGCTTCGCGCAAGGGGCGGAGGCGCGCTTCGATCGCGGCGACTGCCGTGTCGAGTTGCTGGAACTCGGAGTATCCCTGGATTGGAGCGCGCGCGGGCGCGCTTTCCGGTGGCCGCGTGGGAGCTTCTTCCAGCACCTCCTGAAGACGTTGCCGGCGTTTTGCGTACTCGAAGGATAGCTGTTCGGCGCCGGTCGCTGACCAGTCCTGGGCCCAGCTCTCGGTCTCTTCGATGCGAGCGGGATGCAGCACGCCAAGCCGCGCAATCTCGTCGAGCACCTTGTCGAGGTCGCTCCGCAAGATCACGGCCGACACGCGATCCATTCTCTCAGCGGTCAGCATGAAAAATCACCTCCCGCCTTGCACCCGCGCTTGGATGTCTCGCTCCCCCACTCCCGTCGCCTTGCCCGCAAAAATGGCGCAGAGGTTCTTCAGCTCGAGACGGACAAGGATATAGAAGGAGTACACGCACCCGATGGTAAAAGGGTACTGCGCGAACTGACGCACTGCCGTGGCCGCGGCCATTTCGCCGAGCAACTGCTCGAGCATGACGATGCGCTGCAAACCGGATCGCGTGTCGTCGCTGACCGGCAGTACCGCTTCCAGATGCCTGCCACCGAGTTCCGCCAGGTGTTCCGCGGTCAAGCCCGGAGTGGTCAGATCCCGCGACAACACCGTTGGGCCAGGGATCAGCGCGGACGCGGCGGCGTCAAGCGGGGTGTGCGGATACTCCAATCGCCTGGCAATCCAGGCGAGGTTGAGCATGTCGATTTCCGCGCCCACGGCAGCGGTGCCTACGCGGGCATCGGCGCCGCCGAGCGCGGCGGTTGCGGCGAGCAGCCGGCGATAGTGATCTTTCTCGAGCGCCGTTTCGAGATAGAATACCGACGGCTTCTCCAGGTACGCGGCCGAGGCCGCGGCAATCGGCTCCGCGTAAGGCGTGCCGCGCAGTGCGGTAATGACTTCTTCGATCGTTTGCGCTTCGCTTATAGCTGCAAACGGGATGTCATGCACGAAGTGCGGCTGCGAGGTTAGCAGCGGCGTGGCGCCTTCTTTGCCGTGCCAAAGGCGCAACACGAGTTCAAGGCTGTCCAGGTCCCAGCGGGACAGCAGCAAGTTGCCAACCGCGGAGGCGCGGCCGTGCAGACGCCGGATCGATCGCCGAAACCGCAACGCGCTGGCATTGCGCAAACGCAGCTCCAGGTCCAGGGGTTCGTGGAGGAGGTCTCCGGGGAGTAGCGTGCCGAATTCCGTTTTGCACAAGAGACCCCAAGCCTCGGAAATGGAAGAGGAATGAACCAGCGCGTCAACGTCGTGTTGCGTCAGAAGTGTGGAAAGCATGGCGCGCGTGACGACATTCGTCTCGGCGTATCGCGCGAGCGTTCTCATCTGCGCAGCCCCGCGATGGATTGGGCCGCGTCCTTGAAGAAGGAGGGGGCAATCCGTTGAACGGCTGCCGTGTATCCATCAGCTTTGCCGCGGGCGTCTTCGAGAATGCGCGCTTTATCGCGCGCGGCGGCTTCGATCGCGCGTTGAACCAGGCCCTCCGCATCGGTGAGCGCCGAGGCTCGCGCTTGCTCGAGCAGTGTGCCGCGGTGCGCGCGCGCCTCCTCGATCATCATTCGGGCCTGACCTTCAGCCTTCGCGATCCGCTCTTTGGCGTCGCGCTCGACCTCCAGGATCTTGTCAATCTGCGCTTTCAGCATCCCGAGGCTCCAATGAGTGGCATAACTTCACCGCGGGGCCAGCACGGGGCGGACGGACTCGAGAACGGGCAGGCAACATGAGCTTCCCCTTCTCCAGAAACTTCCAACACTCTCCGTATGAACCCCCTCTCCGCACCTGCGGATGGTTACGTATCCATAGTACGCGCAATGAGCGATCCCGTCAACGGGCGGGCGGGGGAGGTGTGGAGGCCACGGGACTTGAGTCGTCCACAGCCTGCCTGAGGCGATGTGTGATGAGCTTGTGCGTCGCGGCCACAGAAGATCGCTCGCGGTGGAGCGGAGTACGGCCCTCGGCTTTGGTTTTGCGCTAATGTCCGCGGAAAGGCGGCTACACGGGCGCATTCAATAAGAGGGCGACATCATCCGGCGTTGTACACTCGATGAGGCGTTCCCGAAAGCCCGGCCGCTTCATCGCAGTCATGACGGTTGCCAGGAGTGTGAGATACTCCTTTTGGGAACCCGAAGGCATGGCGAACAGGACGACGATGTGAACGGGCTTGTTATCGAGAGTGTTGAAGTCGATGCCTTCATGCGAGATGCCCACACCCACGGAGGCTTTGGAAATCGCATCGATGCGGACGTGCGGGATGGCGACACCCGCGCCGATCCCCGTGCTCATCACCGCTTCTCGTTCCTTGACTGCCTTTCGGAACGCTTCGGTGTCCTGGACGGTCCCAGTGGCCGCGATGGCTTCGACGAGCCGATCGAGCGCCGCATGTTTGGACACCCCATTCTCGAAAATGCAAACGGCCTTCGTGTCGATGGCCAAGCCGAATAGACTCATTACGCACCTCTCTCCCCGGCGAACATGGCGGTGTGCCTCGCGGAGAAGTTCACGCCCAGCGCCACTTTCCACCGGAAAGTCAAACCGGGATAACCCAAAACCCCGTGATCTGTATTCGCCCCCTGCCGGGCGGTGGGATGAACGCGGCAACCAAACCGCGCTCCTCGCATGTTTCCCTTTTACAGGTGTGTTTGCCCTAAAGTCACCCGGGGAACGTGCAACATCGCATAGCCGCCGCGAGTTTACCCTACTTGATAGGCGGATTCAATGTGATGCAACCCATCTCAAGACGCCGCCCTCGGAATGCCGCCGAAAGGCAGTGCGGGACTCTCAAGGCGCGGGCGGATGCTGAACCTCACGCGGTAGCGCAAGGAAGGCGGCCAACGCGCGCACACGCCTGCCGAAAGTCGTGCAATCTATGATTTTACGGGTATCGTCGCCTTCGTGATAGCGTAGCGTGCCGGCCTCGACCCAGGCGCCGCGTTCGTCCAAAAGATCGATGGCTTCACGGGCGCGGGAAGCCAGAATCGCGGGTTGTTCTGCTTGCGCTTCGGAGTCCCGGGCTGGTCCTGAGATGCCCTTGATTGCGTCTTGATACGCATGTTCAAGCGCGTCGATATTGGATAAAACCACAAAGGAATAGTGCGTGGGCATGTCCTCATCGCTGTAGGTCAACTGGTAGTCTTTGGTGAAATACAACGGGCGGTTGGTCTGCAGTTCATAAAAACGCGCCAGTTTTCCATCCGGTCGCAGGGAAGACTTCAAATAGGCCAGGGCGCGTGGAATCGGTTCGAGATAGCGCGCCTCGCCCGTTCTGGCGGCCAGGTGAATCAGCATGCGTATGGCTCCCTGCGATTCTCCCCCGGTGATAGCAGGCGGTTCGAATTTCCGTGCCCAGGCGGGATGCATATCCATGTCGTACTGCTGTGCCCACGCCGGCTGCGGATCGGGCATCTGGGCCAGAAGGAGGAAGTCTCCGCCTTCCGCGGCCGCGCTGGCGTGCTGCGTCTCTCCATAGATGTCGGCGGCAAGCAGCATGGTCTCGATGCAATCCGAAAGGGTATTGTCGTTCAGCGTGTAGTACTCGGAGTAGCCGTGCTTCACATAAGTGCGCGACCAGCTCGCAGGGTAGGACGCTTTCTTGACGGGGTACTCATCCTCATTGGGAAAGTCGCGGTAACGCTGGGGCCATGCGCCATTGGGGTACTGCGCCTTGACCAGCGCGTATAATCCAAAGCCCGCGGCTTCGTGGATGGATTGATCCTCGAAGTTCAGCGCGCGGTCCAGCCGCATCAGGAATTGCAGGGCAGACTGCGTGGTGTTGTCGTCGAGCGTGGTGGTTTTTTCGCCGTCCGTTCGCTGGTCGGCACGATAGGCATACTTGACGCGCTTCTCCGGGTCGAATTCGATGCGGTAGTCCCAACCACCCGATTGCAGTTGGCCCTTCAGGAGGGCGTAGCCGGTTTCCTTTGCCGCGTCGAGGTAGAAGGCGTCGTGGGTCATGGAGTGGGCGAAGAGATAGGCTTCCCCGACGGCCGGCGTGCCAGGCGGTTGCACCCAAGCAGTACGCGGACCGGCGACACCTTCCCCTTCCCGTTTGCTGAGGTCCGCGCTATAGCGCCAGAGATAGCCGCCTTCTGTGGACACATGCTCGCGAAAGAAGGCAACCGCTTTGCGCAGTGCTTGTGCCGCCTCCTCATGGGTTGGTCCATCCTGGGCGCGGCACGGGGCGATCATCAAAAAGATGGCGAGACATGTTCCAATGCAGACATGGAACGAACGCATGCGGGTACCCTCCTTCCGGGCATTGTCACGCAGGCGCGTGGTGACGTCAAGTCGGATGCGGGTGATTGAGAAGGGAAAAGAGGGCCCCCCCTTCGGGGAGAAGGGGGGGGAGGCCGCGCAACGTGTATTCCGAACACTCCGGGCTTAGCATTCGGTCGAGGGAGCCAGTGTCACGTTGCGCGGCCGGAGTCCAAGGTGGCGGAGTCAGCAACCAAAACCTTCGCAGAATGCTCAGGTTGTAGAGGGGCTACCTTATACCCAACCAAAACGAACCTGTTCGGCCACCCGCAGGGCACACAAGGCCCGCTCCATGAGCGGATTGGTGTCCTCCGGCAAACCAGAGTTTTCTCGCTCGAGGACCCTGCTCGGGTGCCCTTCGCGGGAAGATCCCAGGCCCATTCCGGCCTCGCCGGTATGGCGCGCGGCCCGTGCCGCGCAGATCGAATGTGACTGTTCTGTGCTAAACATGGGCTTTCAACTCTTTGAGAGGTTCGCCTCGACCACTTCGAGGATTGCCTCGCTGGACTGGGGAAAGCAACCCGTGTGCCAACCAAAGCTGCCGAGTGACCACCCAATCATAAGTTATTCATTTGAAGTGCTTTACACCATAACGGCTTGGTTTGACCGCAAAAGCACGGCCGATGTGATTTCATACATCCGCGTATGCCGCGTTGGGAGCGATAACGAAAACGTAGGAAGTGAAACACAGGGAGGCAACCTCGTCATCCTTTCGGGTCACGGGGTGTCGCGTTTTTCCCGCGACTCGCGTTGGAGTATCGTGCTCATGGCGTGCACGCCCGTGCACACTCGGGGACTTCATAGAGGGGTGAGACTCATGAAATTGCGCAACGCCATCTGGAAGCTGCTGGGGAACGACAAGCGCGAGGGCAGACTGAGCCGGATCGTCAACGCGGCTCTCGTCACGCTCATCGCGACAAACGTCCTCGCGGTCATTGTCGGAACGGTCCATGGCGTCGAGCTACGTTTTGGCCGGTTTCTCTATATCTTTGAAGTACTCTCCGTAGCTGCGTTCACCATCGAGTACCTGCTTCGGCTGTGGGCATGCGTGGAAGATGCGCGATACAGCCGCGGCATCGTAGGGCGGCTCCGATATGCGATTACTCCGATGGCGGTAATCGACTTGGCGGCCATCGCGCCCTTTTACGTCGCGGGATTTGGCGGGCTGGACCTCCGCTATCTGCGCGCCTTGCGCCTCATGCGAATCGTCGCGGTGCTCAAGGTGGGCCGGTACGTGCACGCACTTCACGTGGTGAAGAGTGTCCTGCGCGTGAAACGGGAGGAGCTGCTGCTGACAGGGGCCGTCATGGGCTTGCTCCTGATCATTGCGTCTGCCGTGATGTACCAGGTTGAGCACGAGGCACAGCCGGAACAGTTTCCCGACATTCCGTCAACGATGTGGTGGGCGGTGGCCACGCTGACCACGGTGGGCTACGGGGACGTGTATCCCGTGACAACGGCAGGGAAAATGGTCACGGCGGCTGTGGCGGTGTTGGGGATAGGCTTCTTCGCCTTGCCCACGGGCATCTTGGGAGCGGGCTTCGTTGAAGAGATCCAGCGGACCAAGGCGCAACGGCGTTGTCCGCACTGCGGCGAGCCCATTGACCAATGAGGGCGTGGGCGGACACCATGAGATCTGAGATCTCAAATCTGAGATCTCGGATCTGAGGACTCAGATACGGTGGGCGCAGCCACGTAGCGGTGGATAGCCATTCTCAAGTTCCAGGACACAGGATCCGGCACTCACACTCGTAGCGGATTGGGAGTGTCCGCCCCCCCTATCCCAATCTACAGCGCGGTTGGAAACACGAGGGGCTTTCCATCCGCGGTCATCGTTCGGATGCAGAAGCCGCAGCCGGAGCCGCCCTGCACGATCTTGAGAAGGATAGTGTTGCGGCCCGCGACGAGATTGATCGGCACTTTGTCGTTGTCGATCTTGACGCGGCGGCTGGCATTGTTGGAGTGGACCACCTCCCCATTCACCCACACCTTCACGCCGTCGTCGCTGCCCAGCCAAAGTTGGGCGGACATGGCCTGGGGCACGTCGAGCACGGTATAGGCGTACGCAATAACCTGTTCGTTTGGTTTCAATATTCGATCGAGTTCCACGATCCCGCGTACGTGATCGATGACCAAATCGGTCCAGCGAAGCTTTGCCCCTTCGACGCCCTCATATTCTGCATCGGGCTCGTAGGTCGATTCCGGCGGGAACACCGCATTGAAGTCCGAGCTGGGGAAAGGTCCTATCAGCTTCCAGCGGGAGATGAATCCCATATTGCGAGGCACATCGTCCACCGAGTCCCCCATGGCGCGCAGGCCATCCCCAGCGCGCGCCGCCTGCAGGACGATTGGGGATTCCACGACCATGCGGCGGTAGATGGTGCGCGCCATATCTGGATCGGTGTCCCGATTTTTGTCGGCGATAGCCAAGGCGCACAGCCCCACTTCTTCGCTCACCCCTTCAGTGCCTGCCAGCTTCTCCAAATACGGCAGAGTATCCGGACTCGCAATGCGTGCGAGGCCGAGCAAGGCCCTCTTGCGCTCAGCATCCTGGTCCGCGATTTCCAGGGCGGTGTGATACATGGCGAGAGCCTGTGTGGCATCTCCCTCTGCGAAAGCGGCATCCGCTAGATTCAGATAGCCGCGCAGCGCGATGGGGCGCATGGTTTGTTCGCCGGATTTCGCCTGGCGGAGGAACTCCGGTTCATACTTCTTATCACCGGTCTCGGCGAGTATAGACAATGCGCTTGAACGCACTTCCGCTTCGGGATCCTGCAGGCCCCGTTCAACCGTCTGACGGCTACCTTCAGAGTCTCGCGCGGCAAGCACGCCCAGAATCGTCGCGCGCACGGGCGCCGCGGCATCGTCCAGCCGCTTGGTCAGGTGCGCGTCCACCTGTTCGCCGGGAAGCGCCACGAGCGCACTGCAGGCCGCACCGTGCACATCGGAGCGTTCCGAAGCGAGATAAGGCAGCACGGTTTCGACGGCATTGGAGTCGCCCGTTCTCCCGACACCCGTCAGTGCGGCGCAACGCGCCTTGGGATCGCCTTTCAAGGTCAGGAGCTTCTGATACAGGGGTAGGGCATCGCCGTTCGATTGCTTCTCCACCATACGCAGGTACGCGGACAGAGACTTTGGCTCGGCATGCTGGGTCAATCGATCCCAGAGGACCGGCTCTGATTCCAAGGCGCCGATGCGACCCAAGGCCTCGATAGCCGCCAAGCCAACGGGGTCGTCACGCTTGGCTTCCTCGGCAAGCGCGGCCACAGTGGAAGTGCCGCCAACGGCGCCAAGCACATTGATGATGGCGACGCGGCGTTCATCGTTCGCTTCCGGCAGCTTCGCCAGCAGTACGTCCGCGACTTCCTGTCCTCCGATTGATTGAAGCGCAAAAAGCGCCAGGGATGTCTCGGAGTCCTTGTCAAGCAGAGCGACAAGCGGCGCCACGGCTTCTTTGCCGCCCGCATACGAAATGAGCCAATAGACCCAGCGCCGGCCCGCGGGGTTTTCAACGGTGGAGAGGGCCGACAACAGCGCGGTGCTCGCTGCCGCCTTCCCCGAGGATTCTTGCGTCAAAGGGCCAACGACGCGTTCCAGCGCGACGCGCGCATCCCCCGCGATGGCGGGATTGGCGTTGTTGAGGAGTTCCGCAACGGGCCCGATGGCGTCCGCGCCATACTGGCCCGGAGCGATGGCTTCGATGGCGGCGAGACGCGCCTCGCCATTCGGGTCGGAGAGTGCGGCCACTAATTCTGTGATACCGGCATGAGCCGTGGCGGAGATGAGTACAATGGAAAGAGCAACAACACCTGATTTCATGAGCGCAACACTCCGCTTAAAGGTGCCACGGGGCACGCATCGGCTTTTCGAGCATGTGGTTGGCCGCGTCGTCGTTCACGAAACGCTGGGCATCGGGGTCGTACTCGAGCGGACGGCCCAGGCGGAACGAGATGTTGCCGAGATGGGAAATGCAGGTCGAACGGTGGCCCGTGGCCACATCGCAGATCGGCAGCGTGCGCGTTCGCATGCAGTTGAAGAAGTCTTGATGATGGCCCGGACTTTCGTACAACCGGAGATCGTCACCGCCGATGTTCTCGTCGATGGTCTTGCCGGGCTTGGGGTGGAGCCGGTATCCGCCGCGATTCACAAAGACTTCGCCGTCGCTTCCGAAAAACTTGGTGCCGTAACCCTGCCCCACTTCCACGTTTTCATCGGCGCCCTGCACCCATTCGAGGCGCACGTCGCCGTAGTCGTACTGAATCTGCATGACCTTCGGGAACTCGTACATGTTGTCGGCGTACATGTGGCCCTGCGCCTCGACACGCCTCGGACTGGTCGCGTCCTTGCCGAGACCCCATTGGGCGATGTCGAAGAGGTGCACGCCCCAGTCAGTCAGCATGCCGCCCGAGTAGTCGCGGAAGTAGCGGAAATTGTAGGGATGGATCGCGCGGTTGAAGGGACGCCACGGCGCGGGACCCAACCACAGGTTCCAATCGAATGTCGCGGGGGGGTCCTCGTCCGGTTGCCAGGCTTGGTAGGGATTCGACCCGAAGAAGCACACGGCTTTGGTGACCTGACCGATCCGCCCATTTCGCACGACTTCGCAGGCGTGGCGAAACCACCAGTCGCTCCGCTGCTGGGTTCCCATCTGGCAGACCCGGCCGTAGCGGCGGGAGGTATCGACAATGGCACGGCCTTCGGCAATGGTTAGGGCTAGGGGCTTCTCGCAATACACGTCTTTGCCCGCTTGCATGGCGGAGGTGGCGGCCAAGGCGTGCCAATGATCCGGTGTCGCGACGAACACGGCATCGATGTCATCGCGATCGAGCAGCTCGCGAAAGTCGGCATAGGTGTCGATTGCGGTCTTCGATTCGGCGGCTTTGGCCTTGGCGTCCTCCTGGCGCTGGCTGTCTGGATCGGCAACGGCCGCGATGAGAACCTCCGGATGCGCGAGCAGGCGGTCGAAATGGGAGCGGCCCATGCCCCCCACGCCGATGAATCCAAGCACAATCCGGTCATTCGGACTGGGCTTGCGTGGGATTGCAAGAACATGCGTGGAATGAGATAGCGACCAGGCGCCGGCCCCAAGCGACGCAGCGGAAGCTCTCAAGAATTGCCGCCGTGAAATGCCGCGAGCAACCATTCGTTCACCCTCCAACCAAACGGTTTGGGGCGGCGCGCGTGTTCCTCCGGCCCCCCAGCCGATTCCCCGGAAAATAGCACGTACGTCTCCCGCGTTCAACGCGCATCACACGCTTTCGCCGGAGACGCTCCGTTTGCTAGGATGTTTGGGAGTAAGTACAACACGGGACGCTTTCGAGGCGTCCGTCGAGGGAGAACCGGCACATGCTTCACCTTACCCTGGCCATGACGGCAACCGTCCTTTCATTTGCAGAGAATCCGGGCCCGCTGCGGTTCGAACGCGAACGGATCGGAGACGTGATCTACGAGGCATGCTCGACCTTCGATGTGAATAACGACGGCGTCATCGACATCGTATCCGGGGAGTACTGGTTTGAAGGGCCGGACTTCAAGAAGCAGAACAAGATCTGCACGATCAAGCGCGAAACGGACTACTACGACGATTTCTCCGATTATCCGATGGATGTGAATGGCGATGGGTTCATGGACATCGTCACCGGGGCGTGGTGGGGCGAGAGTCTGAGCTGGCGGGAGAACCCGAAGGGGCAGCCCGTGGAATGGCAAACCCATCTGATCGCCAAGACGGGCAACATCGAGCGCCCTTGCTTCTACGACATTGACGCCGACGGCGATGTCGAAGTGATACCCAATACCAAGGGCGTCTCCATTTTCAAGCTCGTTCGTGACGCCAATGGCAAGGGCACCGGCGAATTCAAGGAGACGAAGATCCTGCCCGAGGGCGCGGGCCACGGTATTGGCTTCGGCGATCTGAACGGCGACGGCCGCGCGGATATCATCCTGAGCTGGGGCTGGCTCGAAGCGCCGGAGAACCCGTATGAGGGCCAGTGGCAGGAACACCGTGATTTCACATTCGGCCTGGCGAGTTGCCCGATGATCGTTCACGATATCAACGGCGACGGTGCAAACGATGTGATTGTCGGCCAGGGACATGACTACGGCCTGCACTGGTGGGAGCAGAAGGTGGATGCGGAAGGCAAGCGCTCGTGGTTGCAGCATGCCATCGAGACAGACCGTTCACAGTTCCACGAGATGCAGTTGGCGGACATCGATAATGATGGAGAAGTGGAATTGATCACCGGGAAGCGCTACCGCGCCCACAACGGGAACGACCCAGGTTCGAATGACCCGCTCGGTCTCTATTACTATGAGATCAATGGCGGAAACTTCGTGCGCAACACACTGGACTACGGCCCCGCGGGCCAAGCGAGCGGCGCGGGCATCTACCTCTGGGTCGAGGATATCGATGGCAACGGCTGGAAGGAAATCGTGGCCCCGGGGAAGGATGGGTTGTTTCTGTTCCGCAATTTCGGGCCAAAGTAGGGCATGACGAACACACACCCGGCCAAATGAGGGGCGTGAGATGAGCAAGCTCGACTGGAAGAAGGAACTCGGGTTCCTCTACGAGGCGTCCGCAAAGAAGGCCAGCCTCGTGGATGTGCCGGAACTGGGTTTCCTCATGATCGACGGCCATGGAAATCCCAACACGGAACCGCGGTTTCGCGATGCGGTCGAGGCACTCTACGGTCTTTCGTACACGCTGAAATTCGAGATCAAACTGGCAGACCCCGAGCAAGACTACAAGGTCATGCCATTGGAAGCCGTGTGGTGGATGGCGGACGGCAGCGCGTTCAACATGGACGACAGGAAACGCTGGTGCTGGACGCTGATGATTGGGCAACCTGAGGCGGTCACACCGGCGCGCATCAAACGAGCGCGCGAGGACCTCAAGAAACGCCGTTCATCGCCTTTGCTGGATGAAGTCCGGTACGAGCGCTGGCGGGAGGGTTTCGCGGCGCAAGTGCTGCACGTCGGGCCTTATGATGCGGAAGGTCCGACGCTGGATCTGTTGCGCGCATTCATCGAAGAGCAAGGCAAGACTCGCCGGGGAAAACACCACGAAATCTACCTGAGCGACCCCCGCCGCTGCGCACCCGAGAAACTGAAAACCATCCTGCGTAATCCAGTCGAGTGAATTGGAGCCGGACTCCCGCTCATGCCCCATCCTGATCGTCGGTCAAAAAGGGCGCGAAGAGGTGCTCGATCGTGACCAGCTTGTCTTCGATGGAATACGGGAGGGCATGGGTGAGGAGATCGAGAATGACGATGGCGTTGAGGTGGGCATCGCCTGAGGGGATCACGCGGAGCCGGTTGGCCAGCCCGACGTTTACTTCGTGAATCAAGTCATACATGGCACGTAGGCCGTCGAGGTCAAGGTCGGCGGCGTGCCCGCGCTGCCTCATGAAGTATTGCGCCAGAAGATAGGCGCTGACCGAGCGGAACACGGTTTCCTCGGTGCTCGCGAAGGGCAGATGAAAGCGCGCCATCGGTTTGAACTTCGCGAGGATCGGGCACCCGCACGTCGCCATCCGCAGACCCACGAGCGAACTGAGCGCCTTCTGAATGGCGCACGTGAGCGTTACCGTGCGTTCCCGGGTCTGCACGGTAACGTGGACCTCGGCGTATGACAGCAGGTCGCCGAAATCATCCATGATCTCCACGAATGAGAGTGCGGCTGGGCAATAGGGTGATTCGTTTGCCTTCAAAGGACAGACGGAGCACTGCTCCACCTGGAGTTGTGTCCACGCTGGAGGAGGCGGGTCGAGGCGGTGCGCCGTCTCCAGGGAGACCGGGTCCAACCGGACGACGCAGCGTTTCTCCGCCGGCGGATCGCCGTCGAAAACAAAGTGGTACGTAATGTCGAGGGGACGCTCGTCCATACCGTGGCCCTGGGGGATGCCGGTTCGCAGTCTTGCTTCTAACGCCTCACACCGGATCCGGCATACGCCAGGGTTCACGGCCTTCGCGTTTGATCATCGCATTGGCTTCGTCATCGTTGATGAAGGTCTCTGTCTCGGCGTCGATGAAGAGCTTACGCCCAGTGCGGTATGCCGCATTGCCGTAGTGACTCAGGCTCGTGGAGAGATGGCCTTCCGCGATGTCCCCGTTCGGCAGTGCGCGCGAGCGAATGCAATCGATGAAGTTTGCGATGTGCTCGGTCTGGGCAAAGTTGCCGTGTTGCGTACGACTAATCTCCCCGGCTTCATTGTAAGTCTGCCAGCCACCGCCGTGCCGCCCGAAGTACATGAACTCTTTCGTGCCGTACACCTCGAACCGCGTGCCGCTGAAAGGCCATGTCGGGAGAACATCCAGGTCGCGGATCTCCATCGGCGTCTTCTTCATGTACGGCGCCCACAGCACCTGCTCAAAGACCATGGTGATGCCGTCGAAGTCGTAGTTGACGACATGCGTGTCGGGCGTCTCCTGGTCGTCATCGAAGAAGTGCATGCCGCCCGTCGCGTAGACGGACTTCGGACACGTGAGGCCCGTTATCCACCGCGCGATGTCGAGTTGGTGCGTACCGTCATTCGCGATGTCGCCCGCGCCGAGGTCCCAGAACCAGTTCCACGCGTAGTGGAAGCGATTCTCGTTGAATGGCTTCGCCGGTGCGGGGCCCAGCCACAGGTCATAATCGACGCCTTCCGGCGGGGTGCCGTCGTCGCGTTTGCCGATCGTGCCGCGCACCTTGCTGTTAAGCACACGAATGAAATGGACATCGCCCAGCGCACCTGATTTGATGTATTCCTGAGCCTGTCTGCAATACTCGGCACTGCGGTTCTGGTAGCCGACCTGCACGACGCGCTTGTATTTGCGGGCGGCCTCGATCATCTTCCGGCCTTCCCAGATGTTGTGGCAGGTGGGCTTTTCCACGAACACGTCTTTGCCGGCTTGGCAGGCGAGCACGGTGCCCAGCGCGTGCCAGTGGTTGGGAGTGGCCATCACGATCGCGTCGACTTCCGGATCGTCCAACACACGGCGGAAGTCCTGCACGCACTGTGGCTCCGCCCCGCAGACGTCCACAATCTCCTTGGAGCGCCTCGGAAAGAGCCGGCTGTCCGGGTCGGCGAGGTACTTAACGGATACGTCCGCGCGCTTGGCGAACTCGGGGCCGAGAAAGCTACCCCGCCCGTGGATACCCATGATGGCGACCACGACCTTCTCGTTGGCCCCCTGCGCGTTGACGGAGAATGCGCCCGCAAGGCTCGCGGCCATGGCGGTCTTTGATGCGGTTCCCAGAAACTCTCGCCGGTTCATGAAACTCATGAGGACTCTCCTCGTTTTTCGTGATGCCTGCTGCCTACGCGCCATCCGCGATGCCATCGCCATCGGAGAACGGAACTACGTAGATCTGAACGGGGTCTTCGCCTTTGTAGGTCTTGAATGGCTTGCCATCGCCGCCGGGAGTCGGCACCTGTTTGCTGAAGGCGAACATCGTGCCATCGGGAGACCACACAAGGTCCTGCCGCTCGGGCCCATCATTCCGCGGCGTCACGAAGACGGTCTTCCCGAACTTCGGGCCCGGCTTCACACAGGTCACCGCGATTCCACCCTGATACAGGAACGCGATCGAGTTGCCTGAGGGATGCCACCGCACGCAGCTACCCGCGCCCTCGGGAAGGTCCGTGGCTTGCACAGGCCGCTTCGCGGGGTCCGTGGCCTGGTCCGAACCGTCGGGGGGAATGAGGAAGATTTGGGACTTGCCGTTGGACCCTTTGGCGTAGTAGGCGATGCGGTCGCCCTGCACGCTACCACGCACGATACCACCCGCGTTGCCTTGGGTGAGGCGGCGGACCTTCACGCCCTTGGGCGGCTGGGGATAACGCGTCGCCGAACCGGCATCCGCCGTGGTGATATCCACACTTCGGGGAACGTCCACCACATAAAGCGATTCCTCGTAGGCCGCGCCATCCGCGGCGCGGACCTTGCCAATGAAGGCGCGCATCAGGCCCTCCCTGCCAACCCAGGAATCTCCCGCGGCCTTCTCCAGTTCGCCGGCCTTGGACTTCCCCATAGGGGCGACCGGAACCAGGATCGCGAAGAAATGCGTGGCGTTGCCGGGGGCCTTCTCGCTCGGTTCCATGTATCCAATTGTCCTGTCATACTCAGGCAGGAGGAAATCGTCGTAGGTAAACCCGATGCGCTTGCCGTCCAAGGTGTACTCGTGACGATGCGTGCCGCCGCGGTGGGCGCCCGGCAGGGTGTCCCGGTCCTTGGCGACATCGCGGAAATCCAACCACGAAAGAGCCTGGCTGCCATCGGCGAGCACTTCTGCCCCGTTGCGATTCGGCTTGCCGTAGTAGCCGCGTTCCTTCACCTCGCTCAGTAAAGGCCCATGGATGAACGCGACCCGATCCGCAACCGGGGAGAAGGAGCAAGCACCCACGCCCGGAGCGGAATTCTCACCCGTGACGGCCTCGGGCGCGTACAGCACGATTTCCTTTTCCGTAGCAATCTCCACCTTTTCGATGGACAGACTGTTGTTGATGCCCGGGCCGACCGTCTCGCGCGTGTCGTAACAGAGGAAGCGCCCGTCGGACGAGAAGTTGTCGTTGTTGTCGAGATTGTGATTCCGCGGCGCGTGCGTAATCTGGCGCTCTTGCGCAAATGCCGTTCCGCCCATAGTATTCAACCCCGCACCAAGAATGATCGCGATTGCCAGCACCCTACCAGACATCATCTCTCCCTCTCTTTCCGCGCACGCGCGGCACTGCATTGCCCGGCACAGCGGCCGGACCCCCAGTGTACGCCGCCAGCGTCCTGATTTCTAACGGACGATGGGTCCCGCGATCTGAAAGGAATGCGCATGCGGCGTGCGGCATAAAAAGGTTCGTTTGCATGAGAAAGCCATGCGGACTATAATCGCCGTTTATTCAGGAGGAAGCCTTGATACGCGTAGGTATAGTAGGAGCCACGGGTTATGGCGGACGGGAACTCATCCGGCTGCTGGCCCTGCACCCGGACGCCAAGCTGGTGGCCGCGGCCTCGACAAGCGCCGCGGGAGAACGGCTCGAGTCGGTCATGCCGGCCTTCCGCAAGCTCAGCGACGTGGTGTTTGAATCGTTTGACGCGAAGGCGTTGACGGACAAATGCGACGCGGTCTTCATCGCCGTGCCCGGCCGGGAATCCATGAGAATCGGCGCGGACTTGCGAGAGGCGGGGGCGCGCGTGCTGGATTTGGGCGGCGATTTTCGCCTGAAGGATCCAACGGCGTTCGCCAAATACTATAAGACCGAGCATACGGCTACCCATCTGCTGCCCGAATGCGTGTACGGGCTGCCACCGTTTTACCGGATCAAGCTCAAAACTACGCAACTTGTGTCCGTGCCTGGATGCTATCCCATCAGCGCGATTTTCCCGCTGCGGCCGCTGCTCGACCACGTAAGCACATCGATTCCCATCGTCATCGATTCCATATCCGGCATTTCCGGCGCGGGACGCACCTTGAACGAGGCGTACCACTTCCCGGAAATGAACGAAAATCTGAAGGCCTACAAGTTGGGCGTGCACCAGCACATCCCCGAAATCGAGCAGGAGATCGGCCACCGGGCCATGGTCCAATTCACGCCGCACGTGGCGCCGTTGACACGTGGCATCCTGACGACGATCACCTTCCGGCCTGACGCGGCCGTGGACCCGGCGGCGGCCTACCGCTGTTACGAAGCCGAGCCGTTCGTACGCGTGTTGCCTTCGGGCGAGCTGCCGGAGGTCAAGAATGTGCGCGCGTCGAACTTCTGCGATATTGGCTGGGCCATGGACGAGCGCACCGGCAACCTGCTGCTCGTGAGTGCCATCGACAACCTGATGGGCGGCACCGCGGGCATGGGCGTCCAGTGCCTGAACATCATGTTCGGCCTGGAGGAAACGGCGGGCTTGCTCTATGGAGGGATGGCGCCATGAACTTCATCGATGGGGGCGTAACGGCCCCAAAGGGATTCAGGGCGTCGGGTGTGGCCGCGGGCATCAAGCCCGGCAGCACGAAGAGGGACTGCGCCCTCGTGGCCAGCGACGTGCCGGCCACCGTGGCGGGGATGTTCACCAAGAACCTAATGAAGGCGCCGCCCGTCGTATGGAATGGGATTGTGTGCGCATCCGGCAAGGCACAGGCGGTCTTCATCAATAGCGGCAATGCCAACGCCGCGACCGGCGAGCGGGGTGTGGCCGATGTGTGCTCGACGGCCGACCTTGTTGCAGAAGGCCTTCAGGCGCCTGCCAAGGAGATTTGCATTTGCAGCACTGGCGTCATCGGCGTTCCACTCCCGATGGACAGAATCGCCGTGGGAGTCCGGGGTTGTTTGGAATCCCTGTCGAAGGATGGAAGCTCTGATGCCGCCGCCGCGATCATGACCACCGACACGGTGCCAAAGGAGCGTGCCCTCGAGGTGACGCTAGGTTCGCACGTGGTGCGGCTGGGCGCGATTGCGAAGGGATCCGGCATGATCGCGCCGGACATGGCAACTATGATATGCGCGATCACGACGGACGCGGCGGTCGCTGCGGCCCCACTGCAGGAAGCACTGCGGGATGCCGTGGAGGCCTCCTTCAATCGCATCTGCATCGACAACGACATGAGCACGAGCGATTGCGTGTTGTGTCTGGCCAATGGCCAGGCGGGTGTGGGACAGATTAAACCGGGCTCGCCGGAGTTTGCAGTGTTTGCCGAGGCGCTGAAGAGCTTGTGCATCGTGATGGCCCGCGAACTGGTGAAGGACGGCGAAGGCGCCACCAAGTTTGTGGAAATCTCCGTCTCCGGGACCGCAACGGACGAACACGCGAGAACCATCGCGCGGGCCGTGGCGCAATCGCAATTGTGCAAGACCGCGTTCTTTGGGCAAGACCCCAACTGGGGGCGCATCGCTTGTGCGGTGGGATACGCGGGTGTCGATTTCGATCCCGCGCAGTTAACCCTGTGGCTGGGCGACGTGCAACTCGTTGCGGAAGGAACGTCCACGGGGTACCGCGAGGAAGACGCCGCCTCGGTGATGAAGCGGCCCGAGTTTAGAATACGCATAAAGGTGGGCGACGGCCCGGGCAACGCGGTCTTCTGGACCTGCGACCTCAGCGACAAGTACGTGCATATCAACGCGGATTACCGTTCGTGAGTGCGGTCCCGCTGACCGATTGAGGAGACGCCATTGAAGGCCTTCGAGGAATTCATCCAGAAAGCCGCCGTACTGGTGGAGGCCCTCCCGTATATCCGGGAGTTTGAGGGGAAAACCGTCGTCATCAAGTACGGCGGGGCCGCGATGGAAAACCCGAGTCTCCGCCGCAGCACCACCGAAGATATCGTCCTCATGAAATACGTGGGGATGAATCCGGTGCTGGTGCACGGGGGCGGACCGGAGATCAATCGGACGCTGAGCCGGTTGGGGGTCGAGGCCAAGTTCCAGAACGGCCTGCGCGTCACTGACGAAGAGACCATTGGCGTCGTCGAGATGGTCCTCGCTGGCCGAATCAACAAGGAAATCGTGACGCTCATCAGCAAGGCGGGAGGAAACCCCGTGGGCCTGTCGGGCAAGGACGGGAACCTTTTGCACGCGCGCAAGATCAAGACAGAGGACGGGAGCGATCTCGGGTTCGTGGGAGAGATCACCGGCGTTCATTATAAAATCATCAATGTTTTGTGTGATGCGGGCATGATCCCCGTGATTGCGCCAATTGCGACCGACGCGCAAGGGCACACGTGGAACGTAAACGCAGACACTGCGGCGGGCGAGATCGCGGCCGCATTGCAGGCGGAGAAGCTGGTATTCCTGACGGATACGCCCGGCCTGCTTCGCGATCCAAGCGATCCGAGTTCGCTGATCCATCAGCTTTGCCACAAGGAGATCATCGAACTGACTCGCAAAGGCGTTATCGCGGGGGGCATGATTCCCAAGGTCGAGGCCTGTTTGAAAGCCCTCGACTACGGCGTGGTCAAGACTCACATTATCGATGGCCGTGTCCCCCACTCCCTCTTGCTCGAGATCTTCACCGACAAGGGCATGGGAACGCTGGTGACACACTGATTCCCGGATCTGCCGGGCGAAATTGCCGTGGAGGCGAGTAGACCCCGCGGCACGATGCGCGCAGCGCGCTGTCCGGTGAAAACCATTTCAGGTTGGAGGCACTACATCCGTGAACGACCCCATTCTCGGCCGCATGATGAACATCATCCAAGAAGGCGGCGTGTTGATGTATCCCATCATTGTGTGCTCGATCATCGCCCTCGCTATCGCGTTTGAGCGCTTCTGGACGCTGCGCCGCGCGACCATCGACACGCGCGAGTTTATGGACGCGATGCGCACGGTACTCCGCCAGAACCGGATTCAGGAGGCCGTCACCATCTGCGATGAGACGGACGCGCCCGTCGCGCGCATCATGAAGGCCGGCGTGTTAAAGCACAATCGCAGCAAGGAAGACATCCGGGAAGCGATTGAAGACGCGGGGCATCTCGAGATTCCCCGCCTGGAACGCTATATGTCGGCCTTGGCGACGTGCGCGAACGTAGCCCCACTGTTGGGTCTCCTGGGTACCGTGCAAGGGATGATTAAGTGCTTTGCCACCATCCAGCACAAGCAGGGGCAGGTGAATCCGTCAGATCTCGCAGAGGGTATCGGCAACGCGCTGATCACAACCGCGGCAGGATTGACCGTCGCCATTCCCGCGCTGGTGGTCTACAATTACTTCGTGACCCGCGTAGAGAATATGATCCTCGAGATGGAGATCAGTTCCTCGGAGTTGGTGGAACTCCTGACCAAACACCGCGGCGAACGCGAAATCTAGGGTGGAGCCGAAGCTATGAAGTTCCGTCCCGCTGTCGAAGAGAAACGGAAGGTGCGAGCGAGTCTCGACCTGACGCCGCTGATTGACGTGGTGTTCAACCTGATCATCTTCTTCATGTTGTCGTCCACGTTCGTGGTGCAGAGTTCCATTCAGATCGAAACTCCGGTTGCCGAAGGATCCGAATCGCTGGAGCAGAAGGACGTCTCCATCACGCTGCAATTCGGCGAGGGCGGGCCGGACGGCGAAGGCCGCGTCTATCTCGACAACGAGGAGATCCTGGACTGGGGAAACCTCTCCACCAGACTCTCGGAGGTCATGACAGCCAATCCCAAGGCCATGGTGCTGATCCGGCCCGATGCTCGCATCGAAACGGGGCGCTTGGTTCGCGTCTTGGGAATTGCGACCAGCGTCGGCGTGGAACGCTATGGTATAGCCGCGGAACCGCCCTCAGACGAAAAGTGAGTCCCCGATCATGGCCCGCGACAGGACCTTCAACATATCGCTGGTCATCTCCTCCCTGTTCCATTTGTCGATGGTGACGGTGTTCTCCATTTACATTTGGATTCCGGTCGAAGAAAGCGACTACTACACGTTTGACATCGTCGACCCGGTCACGCACGAGTCCGTCATTCGGGGACCGCGCGACCTGCTGCGCGTGCCATCGCTGGAGGACACGTTGCGGCCGGTTGAACCGCCCGCCTTGGCCGGCCCGGAACTGGGGTCGCTGTCCTTGTCCAATCCGGAACCTTTGGGTCCGGAACTTCCTCAGATCACCTTGCCCACCCTTGAAATCGCGGAGCTGGAGCGCCTCCAGGTGCGCGAGGAAGGCCTGAAGGTCCGCTCACAATTCGACATGAGCGGAGCGGCCGATGCATGGTCCCGCTTCAGCGCGGAAGTGGGCAGATTGCAGGACGCACTCCGGCGCCTTGCCGATTTCGACGATACCGGCACGGATCAGCAAGGCGAAAACGCGCCGATCTCCCGCCCGGTGGACGGCCTGGCGCTTTACGTCGAGTGGATGGGCGAACCGGTGAATCGCGAGTTGATCTTCAGCCCGCCCATCGATGCGCTGTGGAAACTAGACCCCAAGTCGCTGGCGGAACCCATCGCCATCATGTTCAAGGTGAACGCCGAAGGCGAGGTCATCGAGGTCATGACTCCGGTGGAGGACGAGGAGGGCGTCATCGCCAGCGCGGGCAAGGCGCTCATCAAGTATCGCTTCGCGCCGCTCGAATCCGGCAGCGAGTCGGACCAATACGGAACGCTCCTCATCGCTCCAGACGAGAGCCCAGGCCTATGATAGCCCTCGAACTGAAATGGGCGTTGCTCCTCTACTCGGGCGTGCTCGCGCTGATGGCCATTGCGGGATGGATCTACACGGAGCTGACCGTACGGAGACCCCACCGCTTCCTTGGGAAGCAGTATCTGTGGCGCTGCACGTTCTGCGGCTATACGTACCTCGACGAGTCTGACGATGAGCTGTCTCAATGCCCGCGTTGCGAGAGTTTCAACTCCGCATCGGAAGAGCAGGTGCGCTTCGTACCTGTGAAAACAACCCAAGGCAAGCAGGCCAGTCAAGCTGAGGCTAAGAAGGAAGAACCGCGCCGCAATCCTTCGCACCGCAAGCGCCCCCACCAACGCAGGCGCGGCCCGCGGAGGGGCTGACCCTCACACGAAGAAGGGGTTGAACCGGCTCTCGATGGCCACGGTGCTTGATGGGCCATGTCCCACGTGTATCTCAGTCTGCGGAGGAAGCGTGAAGATGTGCTTGCGGATGGCGTCGAGCTGACGCAGCCGGTCGCGTTCGGAACTCGTCCCGCCGACCGACCCGGCGAACAATGCATCTCCGGTGAAGACATGGCCGGGAAAGGCCAGGCTCAGCCCTTCAGGCGTGTGGCCGGGTGTTTCCAATACCGTACCTTGCAGACGTCCCACTTCCACGTGGTCGCCGTGTTTGACGCGCGTCGCTTTGCATCCGGCCACTTGGGCGAGTCCACAAAGCACCTCGGCATCAAAACGGCTAACATATTCGGCAAGACCGCCGGTATGGTCAAAGTGATCGTGCGTGATGAAGACTTTGACGAGGCGGAGTCCTTCGCCACGCAGAAATGCCTCGACGTCCGTATCAAACGCGCCGGCGTCGACAAGGAGGGCTTCCCGCGTTTCCTCACACGCCACCACAAAAGAGTTCGCTTCGTGCACATCCAGCAGAAAGTGGCGCACGATCATCGCAGAATTCCCTCCATGCTGGCGTTTTCGAAATTCGCCTCGCCGGTGGCGTCGCGCAAATCCGCGCCCGACAGATTCGCACGCCGGAAAATGGCGCGTTGAATGTCGCTCCCGCGAAGGCTCGCATTGCGGAAGTCGGCGTTCCCCGGGCGCGAGTAGTACATACGCGCGCCGTCAAAGCGAGCGCCGTGCGCCTTCGTGCCGACCAGATTGGCACGCTGCAAATTGGCGCCAGAGAGGTCCGCGCCGGAAAGGTCCGCCGCGCCGAGCACGGCAAACTCGAGGTCGGCGTTCGACAAATCGGCCTCGCGCAAATCCGCGCCATCGAAAAAGGCGCCCCGCAGGTCTGCACCCGACAGATTCGCGCCTTTCAAAACAGCGCCGGAAAGCCGCGCGTCGCGCAGGTTCACGCCGGACAAGTCGCAGCCAGACAAATCCACCGCGCCCAGGCGCTCGCCCGCGCAAGCGCCCGCACGAATCCGATCGAGCAACGCTTCACGGTTCTCCGCCGGACCACTCATCAGAAGGAGTCCTTTCCCGTAAGCTTGTTCTCCATCCAGTCACCGTAGTAGGCGCACTCCTTGACGGCAGCCTTCATCTCCTGGCGCGTCACGTGCTCCGCCAGAAACGTGCGGACCACCAGGAAGCGCTCCTCGCCGTCTTCCTTCGCGAGTGCGACCGAACCTTGAACAAGCGTCATGTTCGCGCGCAAGGCCCACGCGAAGGCCTGCTCATCGGCCTTGCCGCAGACCGTGCTCACCTGAATGAGTTCGATGCCGTCGGGCCGTTTGATGGCTCGCAGCCGCACTATCTGGGTGCGCCCACTTTTGAGTTTCACGGTCACCGTATATTCATCGCCGCTCTTCTTTTCCACAGTCCGTTCGCCGGACTTCTCGAGAGCGCGCGCCAATCCCTCAAGCGATAAGGACGATTCCTGAGGCGCGGGCTGCACACCCGCGAGCGCCGCGCTGGCTTGACCAAGAGCGGCATCTACCGCGCGCCGCACATCGACATCCATCTCGTCCTTTGACTTGTGCAGGGCCGCGAGCGCGCGCGAGGCCACCTTGCCGAGCAAGTCGGCGCCGTCGCGGCGCGTCACCCAGCCTGCATTGCGGTTGTGCAGGTTTTCCGCCGCGGTATCAATGGCTTCAAACATGAACGGGTACTCCTTGTGTCCGCCATTCTAGCAATGGTGAAGAAATCTCGCAATGGATGTCTTTTGCCTGGCGTGCGGGGTTACTCATGGCTGGATCGCGCGGGGGAACTCTACTCGTAGCTCAGGGCATCGATGGGGTCGAGCAGGGCGGCGCGGCGCGCAGGGTAGAAGCCGAAGAAGACGCCGATCGTCACGGCAAACGACAGTGCGAGGATGACGCTGAACGGTTGAATGACCGTATCGAACCCGCTGATGGCGGTCGTCGCCAAGGCGCTGCCCACGCCGAGACCCACACCGGCCAGTCCTCCAAGGGCGCTCAGCAGGATGGATTCGAGCAGGAACTGCACGAGAATGTCTCGATCTTTCGCGCCGATAGCCTTGCGGATACCGATCTCGCGCGTGCGCTCCGTCACTGTCACCAGCATGATATTCATGATGCCGATGCCTCCTACCACGAGCGAGATCCCGGCTACACCGCCCAGCAAAAGGGTAAACGTCTGCGTGACCGACGTGGCGGTCTCCACCATCTCCGCCATGTTGCGGACGTTGAAATCATCGTCCTCGTCCTGGCGCATCTTATGGCGCTTACGCAGGAGCGTTTCCAAATCGGCCTGCACTGTTTCCTGGTCGGCGCCTTCCTCAATTTGCACATCGATTTCATCCAGGTAGTCAACGCCGAGTACGCGATTCATCGCGGTCGTATACGGGATGATGGCGAGGTCATCGTAACTGAACGGCCCCATCGAGCCTTTGGACTTGAGTGTCCCCACGACGGTAAAGGCGATCCCGCCAATCTTGACTTCCTGGCCGATGGGCTCGATGTCTTCGAACAGCTCTGTCACGGTGTCGGCGCCAAGCACCGCTACTTTGGCGCGCCGGTCAATTTCGGCCGAGGTGATGGTCCGGCCCTTGTCGATGTTGAAATTGCGAATCTCGAAGTACGTCGTTGATACCCCCATCACGCTCGACTGGGTGTTGTTGCTGTAGTATTTGAATTGGGCGTTTCCCCGCACCACGGGCGACACCATGTGGATCTGCTCCACATTCTCCAGAATGGCTGTTGCGTCGTCGAGAGTGAGTGTCTGTGGGTTGCCACTGCGCACCCCAGCACGCATCCCCTGGCCCGGCATGATCATCATCAGGTTGGCCCCCATGGACGTGACTTGATCGAGGACCTGCTTCTGCGCGCCCGCGCCCAGCGCGAGCATGGCGATGACCGCCCCCACCCCGATAATGATGCCCAGCATGGACAGCAGCGATCGGAGCTTGTTGGCCATCAGACTCCGCAGCGCCAGTTTGAGCGTGGTCCAGAAAAGCATGGTCAGTTCCCCCGGCGCTCGATGGCGCCGTTGACAACACGGCCATCGCGTATGTGAATCTGCCGCTCGCACGCATCGGCCACGTCCGGATCGTGCGTCACCATGATGATCGTGCGGCCCTGAGCGTGAAGCTCCTCGAACAGAGAGAGAATCTCCTCGCCCGTCTTGGTGTCCAGGTTGCCGGTCGGCTCGTCCGCCAGCAGGATTGATGGATCGGTAACGATGGCGCGCGCGATAGCCACGCGCTGGCGTTGCCCGCCGGAGAGCTGTGCGGGGTCGTGCGACATGCGATTCTCAAGTCCCACGGTGTGCAACGCGCTTTCGGCTCGCTGTCGTGCGTCCTTGGCGCCCGCGTACAGCAGCGGCAGTTCGACGTTCTCCAGAGCGGACAGACGCGGCAACAAATTGAACGTCTGGAACACAAAACCGATGTAGCGGTTGCGAATCGCCGCGAGGCGATTGCCGGGCAGTTCCGAAACCCGCTCACCCGCGAGGATATACTCACCCGCATCCGGCTTCGTGAGGCAGCCGATGATATTCATGAGCGTGGACTTGCCGCTGCCGCTTGGACCCGTAATGGCAACCTTTTCGCCTTTCACAATGGCCAGTGTGACGCCATCAAGGGCCTTGACGATCGTATCGCCCATGTGAAAGTTCTTGCGAAGTCCTTCTATCTCGATTACACGTTCCACGTCTATCACCTCTTGCCCATCCGTTTCGATGTCTGGCACGACGCAGTATCAGAAGGGCGGCGGGGGCGGCATACCCCGGGAGGTCTCGCGTTTCCATTGACTGTCCTGTCCGTCTTCGGGCACAAGGAGCACCAAGCCCTCCTTTAGCTCCCCTTCGACTTCGATACTCGTATCGTCAGAGAGACCTGTCGTGACGGGCAAGTGCCCCGGCTCCTGGCCTTCAGGCGCGGGCGTCAAGACGTACTTCTCCATGCCCACGCCACGAACCGCCTCGATCGGCACGACCAGCGCATCGTCCTTCTCGCCGCACAGGATGTTGACGTCCGCAGTCATCTCGGGACGCAACCGGTCCTTGCCCTCGTCGAGGATCTCAACCTTCACCTCGAAAGTGACGACGTTGGACACGTTGGCGCCCTTTGTCGCAACGCGGACCACCGCACCCTTGAACGGCGTATCCGGAAACGCATCGACGGTGATAGTTGCGGTCTGGCCCACGGCGATCTTTCCGATATCGCTTTCATCGATGGACGCCAGTACGAAGATCCTCGACAGGTCTGACAGCGTCATCAACTCGGTGCCACCACTCACGTTATTGGTGGGTGATGAAATGATCTGACCGGTCTGGACCATGCGATCACTGATCACGCCCGCCATGGGCGCATAGACCTTCGTCTCTTTCAGCCGCTGCTCCGCGTTCTGCAAGGAGATGCGGTCGGCTTCCACATCGACCTTGGCGAGTTCGATGTCTTGCCGGAGCAGTTCCAGCTTCTCCTCTTCCACGCGGAGGTTGGCAACGCTCACGCGCGCCAGGTCCAACGAGGCTGCGGCCTGCGCGGCATCCGTTTTGGCCGTCTCGGTCTCTTCTTCGCTGGAATACTCTTTCTCAAGGAGCGCCGCCATGCGCTCGGCCTTTTCGCGCTTGTCCAGGGCACCGGCCTCGGCGGAGGCGAGATTGGCACTCGCTTCGCGTCGCGCGTTCTCCAGTTCCTGGATGGATATCTTGAGATTCTGCTCGGCTTGCGCCAGCTTGGCCTCGGAGGCCTGCAACTGCACTTGAGCGAGCTTCACGCTGCGCTCTTCATCGATGGGGTCCAACTCGACGAGAAGTTCTCCTTTCTGAACGGTCTGGCTGATGTCGAACGGCAAGGCGATGATTTCGCCGCTGGCTTTGCACTTGATCTCCACGTCGAGATTGGACACCACGGTGGCGGAGGAGCAACTCACCTCTTCGCGAATATGCCCGCGCGCGACCTTCACTTGCGTGTAGCGGGGCTCGCCGGAGTCTTCCTCATTGCCGCTGTGCCTCGCGCTTAGCGCGAGGGCCGCGAGTCCTCCCACTGCCGCCACGCCGACCGCCCCTATCACCCATCGTTTCATGACTGCGTCTCCTTGCCGTCCGCGATCGCGATTCCCCTGCGGGCCAGCGAAGTGCCCTCCGCACGGTGCAGTGCGGCGATCGCCTGCAAGAGGCTGACCCGTGCCGAAGCCTCGTCCAACTTCGCCTGAATGAGGTCGCGCTGTACCTGCAGCACGTCCAGATTCGTGGAGCGGCCCAGCTTGAACTGCCCCGTCTCCACACGATACTCCTCTTCCCTGCTCAGAACCTCCTGATGCGAAGCGTCGATGCGTTTCCATTGGCGCTCCACTTCCACCGCGGCCTGCCGGACATCGGTTTCGATGACTTGTTCCATGTTGCGCACGGCATCTTCGGCCTGACCCACGCGCAGCTTCGCGCTGGTGTGGCGAGCCCTTTCGGCGCGGTTGCCCAGCGCCATCTCGAAGTTCAGCCCTACCTGAAAGTTGTCATAGTCGGAACTGCCAAGGTCGTCGTTCCATTGATTCAACGACGTACCCTGACTCAAGCGCCCGTAAGAGGCGAACGCGTCCAGGCGCGGCAGCAGTCCATTCTTGGTCTGGACAACTTCCAGCTTTTGGTTCGAGACGTTAAGGCGGGCCTGGGCCAGGTCGGGCCGGTACATAAGGGCCAATTGAACGCTCTCATCAGGGTTGGCCATTGGAGAATCGATGCTTGGGATATCGATGGTGCCGAAGAGCGATTCAACCGGCTCGTCGCTTTGCGCGTTCAGCAAACGCCAGAGCGCGATGTTCTTCGTCTTCACATCGGATCGAGCGTCAACCAGGTCGGCCTCCTGTGAGGCGACCTCCGCCTGCGCGGTGATGCGCGCGCTCCCTGCGAGCTTTCCGACGTCGATGAATGCCTCATTCAGCTTCAACTGTTCCCGGGCCAGGCTCAGTGAGAATTCCCGAATGGACACCGTCTCCTGCGCGAGGGCAAGATCCCAGTACCCATTTATCACTTGCTGGACAACGTCCAGGACGTAGTCGTTAAACGCGTACTCGCTGATCGCCGCCGAGTTCTTGGCCTGGCGTAACGCGACCAGGTTAACCGCGGGACCGAGACCTCGCAGCAAAGGCTGCGTCAGACCGACGCTCCACGTGCCGGCGTACTGCGAATCGGTGTCCGAGGAGGCCAGATTCCGCGTGACGCCCGCGTTGACGTAGAACTCGGTCCCGGTGGGCAGCAAGGTGGTCAACTGCACCACGGAATCGAATTGCTCGGAATGATTGATATTAGTATCCGTGTAGTCTTCGATAAGTTGGCGAATTTCTTTGGAAGTCTCGTACATGCTTTGGAAATCGACGATAAGGTTCTGAATGCTGGCACTGGATGAAGTGGCGCCTGTGCCTGTCGTCCCCGTTTCCGTGCCGCTCGTCGTTGTACCACTCTGCGTGGCGGATTGAAGACTGGACAACAGACTGCTGAGGCTCGTGGTCTGTGTGGTGGTCTGTTCAGCGCCGGGGGTATTCTGCTCACTGTAGGAAGTGTTTACTGTAAGCACGGGATCGAAAGCGGCCTTCGCCTCCGGGATGGCCGTCCGATCGATGTCGGGCGAGTATCGTTCCACGGCGATCGCACGGTTCTGATTCAATGCCATCTGGATGGCGTCGTCCAGTGTTATGTTCAAACCGGGTGTGATCTCAGCGGGAAGCGCTTCCGCCGCCGGAGTATCGCTGGCGGGCGTGTCCGCGGGGCTGCCGGCCTCAGTAGGCACTTTGGTGAGGGCACTTTCGAACGATGCTGGAGGCGCCACGTTTGCCGGAGACCAGCGCGGCGTCGTGTGCGCGCAGGAACTGACCAAGGCGCATGCCCCAGCCGCGAGAAGCTGGCTTGCCACTTGGATGAGTCGGCGTTTCATGTTCGGATGGTCCATTGCTGTAATCCCCTTCACCCCGAGAAATCCGTCAGCATGGGATAAGCATTGCGTGTGCCATTCTTTTAAGATGCCTGGACGTTTAGGGTTATCCGGCGTTCTGCGCAGATATTGCGCAAGATCCCACGTGGTTGAGGCGCAGATTCTGCGCACGGTCATTGCAGCGGCAGGCAACGTGTCAGGAATGGTAGAATCGCCGGTAAGGTACGTGAAGCATAGGTGGTGAGATATGCGCTACTTCGTGATGTTGACCAGGCAAAGCTCGCAGAGCGTTGGCCTCCTGGCGGTCGCACTGCTGGTGAGCGCCTCTGCGAATGGCCAGGCGGCCGCGGACCGCACGGCCTATCTGGCACAGATCGCCGAGTTGCAGGAACTGGGGCCGGAGATCGCCCGCGCGGAAGGCAAGGAGGCGCTGATTCAGCGGTATCGCGATCTCATCGACGCGAATCCCGGACAGCCGAACAACATCCAGTTGGAGGTGCAGATCGGTCTCATTTACGAGAGCGATTTGAGCGAGAATGGCGAACCTCCGAATCCGCAAGCGGCCTACAACACCTATCAGAACATCATCGCCACGTATGAACCTTCGAGTTCCTACATGAAGCGCGTGCGGCAGTTGTCGGCACAGCGCGCGATGGAGTTGGATCCTGAGGCGGCGCGGACGCAGTACGAGGGCATGATCGAGGACTATCCCGGCGATGAGGCGATCGTGCTGGAGAGTCTTTACAACATGGCCCGGCTTGCGGAGCAGGAAGGCGACGACGCCGAAGCGCGCCGCTTGTATGAAGAGGTGCTGAACCACGTACCCGCCGGCGAATCATTGTCGGAGTCGGAGAAGGGCCTCGTGGACGCGTATCAGGCCAACGCGGCGCTGAGCCTGTTGGCGCAGGCCATTCGTGAACATGCGACACCTTCCGAGCGTCTGGCGGCCATCGAGGCGTTTCTGGAGCAGCACCCGGAGCTGGCCGAATCACAGAGCGACCTCATTTCACGGCTTCTTGAAAGCGTGGAGGAGACCGGCGAAAACGAGGAGAAACAGGCTCTGAAAGAGTCCGTGCAAACACTGGTGCGTCTGCTGGGAGATCACGCCAAGCAAGGCGCCGGGTCAAAGCATGCAAGGCCGGGCAAGCGGGCTCAGGCCGCCGCTCAGCAAATGGAGATCACGCAAGCCGATGGCCAGATGGCAGCCAGCCTTGAAGAGTCCCCCGCGGCGGCAAGCGCGGAACAGGCTCAATCGCCAGCCGAGGCGCCAATGGAATCCGTAGAAAGCGGCGTCAACGCAGCGCCTGAGACCCCCGTGCCGGCAACGGAAATGCCTTCGAATGTCCGCATGCTATGGGGCGGACTCTTTGCGCTGGGGGCAATCATCGCCGCACGCATTCTGCTGACGCGCCGCGGCAATACCCGCTGACAAAGCACCATGTGGAGTGCGGTGGCTTGCCGATGCTTTGACTGAGCAGGCTTGCCTGCGGCGTGTGGCGAAGGTCCTGCACACACCTCCAAAGCATTCCACCTTGAAAATCAGAATTGGAGACACAGGCGAGGGCGCCTGTGCCACACGTCTATCTCTAGTTCGCGATTTGCCTGGAAATGTTAGAGCCTTCGGGGACTCTAAGGAATGGAAGAAAGTAAGAACCAGCAAAGGCATGGCAAGCGCGTGTGGCACAGGCGCCCTCGCCTGTGTCTTGATTGGGTGCAGGCCGGGTACCTATCTCTAAACCGATGACTGGGGCTGTCGTCAGCGATTGGCGCTCTCAGTCCTTGCCCGCCAACGCCGGTTCCGCGGACTCGCCGTACTTCGCGGACACGTAGTCATCGATGATCTGGCGGAACTCGGCAGCGAGTTGGCTGGGGTTACCGGTCAGGGTCTTATACTTCTGACCGTCGATATAGACCGGGCAGCTCGGCTCCTCACCTGTGCCAGGCAGGCTGATGCCGATGTTCGCGGCCTTAGACTCGCCGGGGCCGTTGACGATGCACCCCATGACCGCGAGCTTCAGGTCCTCGAATCCCTTGTAGCGTTGCTTCCACTCCGGCATCTTGCCGCGGATGTACTGCTGAGTCTGCTCGGCGAGCTGCTGAAACACCGTGCTGGTCGTGCGGCCGCAACCCGGACAGGCCGTGATACTGGGCGCGAACGCCCGCAACCCCAACGACTGCAGGATTTCGCACGCCGCGTAGACTTCTTCGCAGCGATCGCCGCCGGGACGCGGCGTGAGCGACACGCGGATGGTGTCGCCGATGCCTTCGGCAAGCAGCACCCCCAGCGCGCTCGCCGACCACGCCACGCCTTTCGTGCCCATGCCCGCCTCGGTCAGACCCAAATGCAGCGGCTGGTCGGTTTTTGACGCCAGGTCGCGATAGACGCGAATGAGGTGCAGCGGTGTGGAACTCTTACAAGAGATGATGATCTGGTCCCTGCGCAGGCCGCACTCGAGGGCAAGTTCCGTCGACTGCAGCGCGGAGATCACCATACATTCGTTGATGATATCTTCGGATTCGAGGCCCACGCTCTGGTCAGTATTCTCCTGCATCTTGCGCATGACGAGTTCCTGATTCAGCGAACCCACATTCACGCCGATGCGGACGGGCTTGTTGTGGTCCACCGCGACCTTGCAGATCGTGGAGAACTGAACATCCCGCTTCGAGCCGCGCCCGACGTTGCCTGGGTTGATGCGGTACTTGTCGAGCGCTGCCGCGCAGTCCGGGTACTCGGTCAGGAGCTTGTGCCCATTGAAATGAAAATCGCCGATCAGCGGCGCCATGCACCCGGCGTCGCGCACGCGTTTGCGGATCTCGGCGACGGCAGCGGCCGCTTCGGGCGTGTTGACGGTCATACGGACCAGTTCGGAACCGGCGTCCGCAAGCGCGATGATCTGTTGCGCGGTGGAGGCCGGGTCTTCCGTGTCGGTGTTGGTCATGGACTGGACGACGACGGGCGCGCCTCCACCCACCTGCACGTGGCCCACCATGACGCCCGCGGTTTTCCGGCGATCCTGCAGCACCATGAGAATTCACTCCTCGGAAAAGACTGTTGTGATTGACGAACGCCGCGTCTCGTATTGGGGGACGACGGGCATAGTTGTGCGAATTATAGCACAACGATGGCGAATACTTCGCGCTCACATGTTCAATTGAACACGACCTTCGCCTTTTTGGACTTGCCGCATTTGCTGCAGTTTCCGCAGGCCTTGATCTTGTCCGTCACAAGGTCCACCGCAATCTGCCCTTCGATGACCATACAGCCGTCCTCGTAAGCAATTTCGGCTGCCGCGCAGGGATCGCCTTTCCCGCCGGGCTCCTTGCCGGTCAAGACTTCCAGCACAGACTGGATCGCGAAAAAGTGCTTCAAGCCGAGGAACTCTTCCAGTTCGTCTTCAACGGGATGCTCGGACACGAATCGATCGGCATCCATGGCCAGAATTTCGTCCACGCTGCGGCCACGGAACAGATTGATCAGCAGATTCCCCGCGCCGACCCCCTGGCCGCAGGTGCGCTTGGAGAAGAAATAGTCCGCGAGCCGCTCGTCGCTGTCGAGCGTCACTTGGATCAACTCTGTGACATCGCTACAGGGCATCTATCCTCGAATCCGGCTGAAGCCGTTACGCTCCCAGATTGGCCGCTTCGACTTTCGCGGCGAAGATGAAATCGCTTTCCGTCAACCCGTCGATCTTGTGGGTCCAGATGGTAACCTTCGTTTTGCCCCACGTCGTCAGGATGTCGGGATGGTGGTTTTGCTCTTCCGCGATAGCGCCCACTTTGTTCGTAAACGCGAGCGCATCGACGAAATTGGGAAACTGGTACTCTTTCTCCAGGTGGTGCTCGTCGACCACCCGCCAGTCATGGTTCAAGAGTTTCAACAGCCCGATAAGCTGCGCTCCAGTCAATGGAGGTACGCCGCCCTTGCACGGGGTGCAGGTCTTGGCCGCCAGTTCCTTCGCCATGGTTCGCTCCTCGTTCAGCCCGGTCAAAGGTCAAAGACCGCCTGTGGCCGTTCGTACCAGATGTTCAGGTCGGACTCCGTGTCCAGTGTCACCGCGCCCAGGCGAACTGTGTACGGCTCTTCGCCATTGGGATAGTACGTGATCCGCGTCTCCTCGATATCCCAGGCGCCCTCGTCAGGGCCTCTCAGGAGCAGGGTATGGGGAAAGCTCCCGGGACTGCCCGTGGCTTCGAAGGTATCTCCAGACCGGGTCGACCCACGCACATCTTCGAAATCCACGGAAAAACCGTTGATAATCCATCTCGGGAGTGCGTCCACGCCGCGCGCGCCCGTCTTCACAGAAATCTGGAACGTATCAAGTCTTGGCATTCTAACGCATCCCCGCGGGTAATTGATTGTAGAACGGGTTCGTGCCCGCCGCGTGGTCGGTCACGTCGAGAATCGCGCCCAGTCCGGGAAGCGCGCTCCGGAACGCCTCGTGGACGCCTTGCCGGAGCGTCACGTCAGACGCGGCGCAGCCTTGGCAGCCGCCCATCATCTCAATGTAGACGGTATTGCCTTCCACGCGGTCCAGCCGAATGGCGCCCGAATGGGCGGCGATACCGGGGTTGATCTCCGTGTCAATGACACGCTGGATCGTCTGGCGGATGGTCTCCTCCGGCGGAATCGCGGCGACAAAGGCCTGGGTAACCACCGGTCTGTCCTCGATCAGGTGGCCCCTAATCGCGGAGCCGATCTCCTTGGCCAACTGGTCCCAATCGCCGAAGACGGTCGGATTGCGTGCAACCGTAAGGGTGTACCCGTGGATTAAGACCGTATCGACCGAGGGGATGGCGAACAGAACCTGGGCCAATGGAGACTCCGCGGCCGCCCCTACGTGGGGGAACCACGCGGAGTGGCCTTCCAGGACGGGCCGATCCAGAAGAAAGGTGCAGGCGCGATTGCCCTTTTCCACGCGCGCCTTGATGCGGATCTCGGGGCTCCAGCCGGATTGTTCGGCCGCGTCTTTCAGGATCGGCGCGTGGACCACCTTGCGCGGCGCATGCGGCTCGGGGACCGGTCTATCCCCGGAAAGGTCGAGTCCCGCACTTCGCACTTCGCGAACTGGCACCTGGACTGGTTCAGGCTTGGCGGGTTCACTCTTGAAAACTTTGGAAAACCATGACGGCATGGCACTTAGGACTCCTGAGGTTATTGGGAGACATCGTAGCGCTCCCCTCATTAGGACACGACCCCCGGATGGCTTATTCCCGAAACCCGTTTGGATGCCGGCCCTTCTTTGAACCAAAACCCCAAAACGCGGTATCCTTACCGGTTCCCTGTCACATGAGGATTCTATGAGTAAGCATTATTGGACCAATTGGTCGGGGTCTGTGCAGTGTACACCCGGCCGTTATGTACTGCCCAAAAGTACCGAAGAAGTCGCCGCCATCATCCGGGATGCCGCACGGGAAGGCAAGACCGTCCGGCCCGTGGGGTCCGGCCATTCCTTTACCGAGCTGGCCAAGACGAATGACGTCATGATATCCCTGGACCATCTCAAGGGTCTCATGGAGGTGGATACCCGGACTCGCGAGGCGCACGCCTGGGCGGGCACGAAGCTGTGGAAGCTGAATGATGTGCTCGAGCGCTATGGGCTTTCCATGGAGAACCTCGGGGATATCAACCGCCAGAGTATCGGAGGCGCCATCGGGACCGGCACTCATGGCACAGGCCTGACCTTCGGCAGTCTGTCCACGCAGGTGATTGGACTGACGCTGGTTACGGCGTCCGGTGAGGCCTTGGAGTGCTCGGCTGAACAAGAGCCGGAGGTGTTTAAGGCCGCCCTGGTCTCGTTGGGCACCCTCGGGGTCATCACCGATGTACGCCTGAGGCTGGTCCCGGCCTACCGCCTGTCCTACGTGCGCAAGAAGGGGGAATTCGAGGAGACCCTGGAGAAGGCGGACGCCTACGCCCATGCGAACCGGAATTTCGAGTTCTACCTCTTCCCGCACACAGACACGGTGCAACTGAAGTTCTTGAACGAGACCGACGCCGCGCCCATGCGCCATACGATGAGGAAATGGTACACAGACACCCTCCTCGAGAATACGGCCTTCGGAGTCATCAGCCGACGCTGCCGGTCCAAGCCCAGCCGCTGCCCGGCCATGAGCAAGCTGGCCGCGCGGCACCTGACCGAATGCGAGGAGATCGATTCGGGCCACCGGCTGCTGTCCACGAAGCGCTCGGTGAAATTCAATGAAATGGAGTACGCCCTGCCTGCCGAACACGGGGCAGAGGCCATGCGCGAACTCAAGGCCTGGATCGAGAAGCAGGGTATCGCCGTGCATTTCCCCATCGAGTTCCGCTACGTCAAGGGGGACGATATCCCGTTGAGCCCCTGCTATGGACGGGATTCGGTGTGCATCTCGCTGCACATGTTCCAGGGCATGCCGTACCAGGATTACTTTGATGGCGGCGAACGCATCTTCCGCCGCTATGACGGGCGCCCGCACTGGGGCAAACTCCACAGCCTCAAGGCCAAGGAGTTGGCCAAACTCTACCCGGAATGGGACAAGTTCAAGTCAGTCCGCAAACGTCTCGACCCGAAGGGCGTGTTTCTGAATTCGTACCTGAAGGCGCTGTTGGGCATGTGAAGCGGCGATTACGCTAAATTGCCATACGGCAATGTGCCGGATTCAGATTGCATCCCTTGGCTGACGAAACTTGCGATGCATTTGCGTCAGTTGGCGGTAGATGTGTTGTCTTGAACCCCGGAGGGGTGGCCGGGGCGTAGCCCCGCAACGTCCGCAGCGATGGAGGAATCGGTTCATATTCATCCCGCATACGTTTGGCATCTTCAGAACTGAGGACGCCTTCCTTTCAGTGCTCTGTGTCCCTTCGCGATCTCCGCACTTCTGCTTCGAAGTACATTCAAATCACGGGCGAGACGCCCGTGCACCCTTGTCAATCTTTTTCTTGAATCGGCGGACAGCCTTCTTCGCTTCGGTTTTGGCCGCGTTGTGTAGATCCAGGCGTTCAACCACCACACCCGGGACGAGCCCCGCGTAATCTTCCCGTAATGTGGTGTCTGGCATGGTAACACCCAAGGTGTTGATTGAAGCGGGTACACAGGGCGTCAAATGGTCTTAGCAAGGAGGTGGGTCATGCACGTACTGGTTTGGAATGGAGGCTGGACGAAATCTTTGCTCACAGCCGGACTGGTTGTGATGGCGGCGACGGCGCTGATGATTTCGGGGTGTCCGATGAACTCACCGGAGAAGTGCGACTGCGGGCTCCAGGCATACAATCCCGACATCGATCCCGAGGACTTCGTGGATGCCATTGACAACCCCTATTTCCCGCTGGTGCCGGGTACGACCTACCTGTACGAGTCGGAAACGGAAGAAGGGACGGAGCAGGTGGAGGTCACCGTGACAGACGCCAAGGTTGAGATCCTGGGTGTGGAGTGCACGGTGGTCCGGGATACGGTGACGCTCGAAGGCGAAGTGGTTGAGGATACCTACGACTGGTACGCACAGGACGTCGATGGAAATGTGTGGTACTTTGGAGAGGCGTCCATGGAGTTCGAAGACGGCATGGTGCGCAGCACCTTCGGGTCCTGGGAGGCGGGTGTCCATTGCGCAAAACCGGGAATCGTTATGAAGGCGGATCCCCGGGTAGGCCAGACGTACCGGCAGGAATACTACGCGTGCGTCGCGGAGGACAAGGCGACCGTCATCGCCTTGGGTGAGTCGTACACGGTGCCCTATGAGTCCTACGAAGATTGCCTGCGAACCGAGGAGTTCACGCCGCTGGACCCGGACGCCGTGGAGCAGAAGGTGTACGCTCCCGGAGTCGGCTTCATCTTTGCACTCGCTGACGGCGAACGCACCGAAGAGCTGGTGAGCATCACGACGAAATAGTCGAATGACCCGTGCACTCAAGGCGATTCCTGGTCGAACGATTCAGGGATGCGAAGGAGGATGCACGTAACAGAGGAGTTAGGCCGATGAGAATCACGTATGGACTGATCGCCGCCCTCGCGTTGGCGGCCGGAATGATGGGAGTACTCGGTCTTTCTGCAGTATTCGCGGAGGAGGAAGAGGAAGTCTCACTCGACCAGGTTCCCGCCACGGTGCGGGCCACGATTGAACAACATGCCGGACAGAATCCGATCGCGAAGATCGAACGCGAATCGGAGGGTGGACAAGTAGTGTACGAAGTAGAACAGGAAGTAGACGGCAAAGAAGTCGAGTTCCAGGTTTCCGCGACGGGCGAGTATCTTGGGCCGGAGGCCGAAGAAGCGGACGACGATGAAGGAGAAGACGACGAGAACGAAGCGGAAGAGGAGTCCGAACAGGCGGTCCCGTGGGACCAACTTCCGAAGCCGGTGCAAGACGGCCTTCGGGCGATCTTGGGAACGGTAGTGCCAGAAAAGGTCACCCGTGAAGACGAAGAGGGACTAACGGAGTACGAGGCAGAATTCACGGAGAACGGGACGGAGCATTCCATCACTATATCGGAGAATGGCGACGTCCTGGAGTCAGAAGAGGAAATCGCTCCGTCCGCCCTTCCGGCCGCCGTCGTTGAACAGTTGGCATCGATCGCACCCAACGCAGAGATCAAAGAGGCGGAACTCGTGACCGTCACGTTCTACGAAGTCGAACTGAAGGCACATGGGAAGACGCGCGAGCTGCGGATACTTGCCAATGGTCAACGGCTTGATGATGACGACTGAACCAGCTTTCCCGAGTCAGGTGTTGTAGACTGAGCGGAAGGCCTCTAAGTCCTGCACGGGGCCCTCCGCACAGTTAGACAACATGGATGGCGAGAATCATGCGCATTCTGCTGGTGGAAGACTCGCAGCGTCTTCAAACCTATCTAGGCAAGGGTCTGCGTTTGGCCGGCTGGGCGGTGGATACGGCCAGCGACGGCGAAGAGGGGCTCTGGCTGGCGACCGAGAATGACTACGATGTGATCGTGCTCGATCTCATGCTGCCCAAGCTCGACGGCATTTCGGTCCTGCAACGGCTGCGCATGGCGGGGAACAAGACTCATATTCTCATTCTCACGGCGAAAGACACGGTGCCCGATCGCGTACATGGTTTTCAGCAGGGGGCGGACGATTATCTCATCAAGCCCTTTGCATTCGAAGAACTCCTCGCGCGGGTACAGGCGCTGGGCCGCAGGAAGTACCACGATAAGAGCGGGCGCGTGAACATCGGCGGCTTGGCCATCGACACCGCGTCGCGCACCGTGAGCCGGAACGGCATAACGATCGACCTGACCGCACGTGAATATGCCTTGCTTGAGTTACTCGCCTTGCGGCACGGTGAAGTGGTCACGCGAACGGAGATCGAGCGTCGCATATACGATGAGCGTGCGGAGCCGATGAGCAATGTGGTCGATTCGACGGTGTGTCTGTTGCGAAAAAAGATCGATCGCGCCGGTAGCCCATCTCTGATTCAGACTCGGCGCGGCATGGGATACGTCTTGCGCGAGCCGGAATCATGAGTTCGATTCGCGGACAGTTGATTAGGGGAATGGCGAAGGGCCTGGTCATCATCCTTCTCGTATCCGAGGCCATTCTCTATATGGGCGTGCGCACCGCGCTCACTCGCCAATTCGATGAGACCCTTCTTGCCAAAGCCCGCGCCTTTGCGGCGCTCAGCAACCAAACGGGCGAGGACGTGGACGGAAGGTTGGTCGCGATCACCAGCCTTCCACCTCCCGTGCGGGACGCTATCCGCCGGGCCGCGGGCGAAGCATCGATCCCTGAAGTCGAAGAAGTAGTGAAGGAGCGCAACCTTTACTACAAAGTGGAATGCATCCGCGACGGCGTCGAATCGGAGTTTCTCGTGGCCGCATCGGGAGAATACATGGGTCCGATCGATGAATACGGCTTCGCAGTTCATGACGCGGCGATGCCGGAGTTTCAACCGTCTGCAACACCGGAGTACTACCAGGTCTGGGATGAGGACGGAGAAGCGATAGCCAAGTCTCCGTCGCTGGAGAGTGCGACATTGCCATGGTCTCGCGCACAAAGTAGTGCGCCCGCGTATCAGAGCATCACGCTGCCGGATGGCCGAAATGGCCGGATGGTAACCCTGCCGTTCAGACCCCGTCGTGCGGACTTTGGAAACACGGGAGGGGGCGAGGAATTCCTTCTGCTTGCCGTCGCACGCTCTCGAAGAGAACTGGACACCGTCCTGCATATTCTGCTGTGCGGGTTATTCGCGACCGGCATTCTGTTGTCGGCCGGCGCGGCACTGGTCGTGCGTGCAACGGTAAAAAGTGGCCTGGTTCCGCTTGACGCGCTAGGTCAACAGGCAACAGCGATTGACGCAGCGAATCTGAATATCCGCTTCCCAACGGCGCGACTACCTGAGGAATTGATCCCGATTTCGACACGTCTTAACGAGCTCCTGGAGCGGTTGGAGGCAGCCTTCAGCCGCGAGAGGCGGTTCACTTCCGATGTGGCACACGAGTTGCGCACGCCCATCGCGGAACTGCGTGCGCTCGCGGAGGTCGAGCTGCGATCCCAGACAGGGAATGGCGCGCCGTATCTCCACGATGCCCTTGCCATCGCAACGCAGATGGAGCGCCTTGTGGCGGCGTTGCTGACCCTCGCCCGCTGCGAATCCAGCCAACTGACGGTTATCCGTGAGCCAGTAGATTTGGTCACGGCGTTGAAGGAAGCGTGGCGGCCTCTGGCAGAGAAGTGCGAAAAACGGTTGCTTCACGTGAGATTTGATTTACCCCCGGAAGCGGTAGTCGAAACGGATCGCGCTCTGCTCCTAGCGATTCTGACAAACACACTGTCCAATGCCGTAGCCTACACCCCCAGCGGAGGGAACGTGACCGTGGAAATCATGGGCGCCGATTCGGCGCCCATATTGCGCATCTCCAACACAAACGCCCAACTCAGAAAGGCGGACCTGTCGCATCTGGCCGAACCGTTCTGGCGAAAAGACACGGCCCGCTCGGATACTTCCCACAGCGGAGTCGGCCTGGCGGTAGTTGCCGCACTGGTGGATCTGCTTGAGTTGGATCTGGCGCTGGACCTTCCGTCGTCCGATCTCTTCTGCCTGTCGATCAGCGGTTTCCATACGCTTCCGATAACTCAGCCGGAATAGACAGCGCAGCCCGTACGGCGCTGGTAATTTCAGACTCCCAACGCATCTGGTTTTGCAGAACCTCCGCGATGCCCCCAGCGAGCAGCTTACAGAATACCCAAGACGGCCTCGGGCGGGCGGCCGATGGCGGCTTTGTCGCCGCAGACGACGAGGGGGCGCTCAAGGAGGATGGGGTGCTCGGCAATGGCGTCGATGATCTTCGCGGCAGGGCTGGAGGCCGAGAGCCCCAGGGTTTTGGACAGGCCTTCTTTGGTGCGGAGCAGGGCCGGCGCGCCGCCTTTCACCATGCCCGCGAGTTGGCGCAACTGCGCCTTGTTGGGAGGCGTGCTGAGGTACTCGATAATCTCGGGCTCAACATTGTTCTTTTTGAGCAGGGCGAGTGTTTCCCGGCTCTTCGAGCAGCGGGGATTGTGGTAGATGGTGACGGGCTTCATGGATGTCCTTTCTGTAGTATTCATGTGACGCATTTCAGGGCAACTTTGGAGTGCGGCGGCTTGCCGCTGCTTTCACGAAGCAGGCTTGCCTGCGGTTTTTGGAGATGGTCTGGAATGTGGCACGCGACTTGTCCTCTTGTGCTTAATCAAGACACAGCCGAGGGCGGCTGTGCCACACGCGCCTGCCTTACATGAAGGCGTTCTTCCTGTCTGCCGGTCCCATCTTTGCCAAAGGCGCCAAGAGGTTTTGACAAACAATGGAGTGGAGACAGTCGTGTGGGATAGGCGCCCTCGCCTGTCCTCCCATTTCCGATTGCCCGCTCCGGTCAGGGCATGGCGCCGGTGATGGCGAATCCGAAGAAGTAGCCGAGCACGGCGACGCCAAGGCCCACGAGGAACATGTCCATGCCGCTACGCAAGATCCCGCGGCCGGTGAAGAGGCTGCGTGCCGCGCCGACGGCAAAGTGGGAGGTCATCGCAATCGCAAAGGAAATCCAAGCGGCGGTGGCGGTGTCGCTTATCAGCATGAATGGGGCAACCGGGATGAGCGCGCCGAACGCCGTCGCGGTGCCCGTGACCCAGGCTTCTTTCATCGGTGTGGAGTGTTGCTCGCCGATCTGCAGCTCTTCGCGAACCATTTCGCGAAGGGCGCTTTCGGGGTCCTGCATGATGGACTTGGCAAGGACTTCCGCGTCCTCCGCTTTCATCCCTTTCGCTTCGTAGACGAGTGCCAGTTCTTCCTGTTCGAGTTCGGGCATGAGCCGGATTTCTTCGCGTTCCATGGCGATTTCGTGATCGTGCACTTCCCGTTCACTCTTCGCGGCGAGGTATCCGGAGGAGCCCATCGATAGCGCGTCGGCGATCATGCCAGCCATGCCGGAAAGGACCACGATATGGGGCGCGACATTCGCACCAAGGATTCCGGCCACCAGACCGAAGTTGGCGGTCAAGCCGTCGTTGAATCCGTAGACGATGTTGCGGAGCAGGTTTCCGGAGCCGAGCTGGTGCCAAGGTTCACCTTCCTGACCCGTGAGTGCGCGCAGCGAAGCCGCATGCTGGGCGGATTCTTTCGCAAGGGTGAGGGCGGCACCTTGCGCGTCCCGGTGCGTGCTGTGCCTGTGCAAGGCAAGGTAGCCTTTCACCTCTTCGCCTTCTTCCCGCAGCAATTGGGAAAGGAGCCACCCGCCTCCGAAACGCCGCGAGAGCGCCGCGCGGACCTTGGCCTTCATGGACGGACCCGTGGAAGTTGGTTCCCGTCCGTTGTCGCGGAAAATCGTGGCCCACACCTGCACGTGGCGCTCTTCAACGCGAGCGAGCTTTTCGTATACGCGGGCACGGCCGGGATCGCTTTCCGCCTTGGCGAGGATCTCATAAAGGTAGGCCGCGTCCACCTCATCCTGGTAGTGATGCTGCCACACGGCCAGGGTCTTGCTGTCGGGATTCACGGTGCGATACTCCGGCAAAGGCGCCATGGTCAAGCACGACGAACACGATTCCACCGCTTGAGTACCTACGCGGCGACTCCCTCAGGGGGTTGCAGGCGCGGCTTGGGGGACTTCCGCCACGGTCACTGGCTTGGGTTGCTTTTTGCCGCTGTTCACCAGGTGATCGAGATAGTCGCCGAGCGCGACGATCTCCGCGCTCGTGCCCACGAGCGGCGGCATGTACGCGCGGTATGGGCTGTCGTCCTTGTATTCGTGGAGCATTTGCAGCACATTGCCGATGGCCTCGCGATCGCGTTCCTGGAGCAACCGCCGCAGCGAGCGGTAACCGTCTGTCGTGTGACACGCCATGCACTGGCCGCGCAGAATCAGTTCACCTCGTGCGTGTTGAATCGCTTGGTCGGATTCGGGCAACTGCGCGGCGAAAACGGGTTTTCCTTCTGGCGTCTTCTGTGCATCAATGCGTGCCCAGGCGGCCCGATCCTCCTCCGTCGCCCAGACGGAATGCGTCAGGTAACCTTCCTTATTGAAGCGGGCCACGTCGCTGTTCTTGCGTACTCCGTTCGAGTACATGTGCTGGCCGACCACGTACGGTTTGCGGAGCATTTCCCGGGCCTGCTCCGTCGAGGCGGTGGCCGCCAAGGCCAGGAACAACACGGCGAGCGCATGACCGAACGTGAAGTCCCGCGGATTGCGGAAGGCCAGGAAGTAGACGATGATCGCGATGGTCGCAGATGACATGATCGTGACGAGCGTTGCGCGCGTCACTTGGGTGAAGACGCCCTGTCCAATGGTCGCGATACCCAGTTTGATGAGGCCGCGCTGCTCGAACGGCACCATGTGGAGGTACCACAGGAAGAAAACGGGCATCAGGATGAACGCGGGCACAAGCCATTTGGAGGACCAGCGAATGACGGAACTCTTGAGGTCAGGTTGCTCGAAGCCGTCGATTCGGCTCGCCGTGACGAGCGCCCACACGCCGGCCAGCGAGACACACACAAGCGTGCGCAGCCCGAGGCTGGGCCAATAGGTCGGATTGAAGAACGCCTGCCAGAAGCGGCTGGCTTCATTGCCGGTGCCCGCGACCGCGAGCCAGGCATCGCCCGGCGTGAGCATGAAGGTGAGAATGCCGTTGATGATGACCAGCGTCAGAAACGAGAACGCGGCATAGACCCAACCGACCATGAGGTGCAGCTTATCGGGGATGCGGCCCCATGTGTAGTAATAAACGGCGGCCGTGGTGAGTTCGACCAGGAAAAAGGTCCACTCGATGGCCCATCCGAACACGAAATTGTGGATCAGCGTGCTGGTGCCTTCGGGATTGGCGAGACCAATGGCGAACCAGATACCGACGCCCGTGGCGGCACCGAAAACACCTGTGAGGATCAGGAAGAAGCGTGCGTGACCGCGCAAAACCTTCATCCAATCGTCGCGGCCTTCCAGGAGGGCTTTGCGCTCGGCCATGGGCAGGTAGAGTCCGCCGCCGACCGCGAAATGGCTGATGAGGATGTGGATGATGGCGATTCCGCCGATGACCCAACCACTTCCGATGATGGGAACGACCCAGAACGGGTAATTCATCGCAATGCTCCTATACCTCGGCGTAGCCCCAGATGGTAAGAACGATCAGACCTATCAGGGCCGCAAAACCAAACCATGTGGCGTTACGCGCGCGCATGGCCAATCGGTTGTCTTTGTCGTAAAGCGGAATCAAGGCCCACATGAGCCCGCCCACCGTAAACAGCAGAATGCCGACAATCTCGCCCGTCACGCCGGGGAACCAGCGTCCGAAAACCTTGAGTACCTGGAACTGGCTCATGAAATACCACTCGGGATGAATGCCTTCAGGCGCAGGCGCCGCCGGGTCGGCCTGGACACCCAACTGCCAGGGATAAAGCGAAGCCAGGATGGCGAGGACGTTCAACGTCATGAGCCACATGGCCAGGTCTTTGGCGAAGAAGTTCGGGAAGAAGGGAATCGTGCGGCGCTCGGATTCCGGCTTGGACTCCTCACCGGGAGGGACGGCATTTCCGTGCCGTTGCACGAGCCACAGATGAAAGGCCAGCGTGCCGATAAACAGCAAGGGCAATATTACGACGTGGAGCGCGAAGAAGCGCTGAATGGTCACGGACGTAACATTGTCGCCTCCCTGAACGAGCGTCACGATCACCGCACCGACGCCGGGGATGCTGGCGGGAATCTCCAAGCCCACCTTGGTCGCGAAGAATGCCAGTTCGTCCATCGGCAGCAAGTAACCGCTGAAGCCAAACACCATGGTCATGCCGAGCAGCGCGAGGCCGCTCCACCACCCGAATTCGCGTGGTTTGCGATAGGCCTTCATGAAGAACACGGAGAACATGTGCACAAAGGCAGCCAGCACCATGAGATTCGCGGACCAGGAGTGCGCGGAACGTACCAGCCATCCGAACTCGATGTCATACGTAATCTGACGGACCGAGTCATACGCTTCCGCGCCGGGCCGGTAATAGACAAGCAACAGGATTCCACTGACCAGTTGCACGAGGAACAGGAACAGGGTGATCCCACCCCAGTAATACCAGAACGAGTGCCGGTGCTGGGGCACATCCTTCTTGGAAGCGAACTCGATGATCTCGTCCAGTCCCAGACGTTCGTCTACCCATTCATACATGCGCGACTCGGCGGCGTCACGCACGAGAGATGTTGATTTGCCCATTGGCAATCTCCACGTTGTATTGCGCCAAGGGCTTCGGAGGAGGCCCCGCGATATTCTTTCCGGTCTTCATGTCGTAGGTGCCGCCGTGGCAGGCGCAATGAATGCGCGCTTCGCTGGGCTGAAACTCGACCGTGCACCCAAGATGCGTGCAGACCGCGTCGAAACACACCTTGGTGCCGTCGGCATGATGAATGAGCAGCGCGGGCCGAGAGCCAAACATGAAGCGCAAGGCGGAACCCGCGGGCGGCATGTCATGTTCGGGCAGCGACATTTCCTTGATCGCGCCCAGCGCCGCGGCACGGCTGGCGGGAGTCGCCAGGTACCGGTAAATGGGATAGCCGATCGCCCCCGCGTAGCACGCGCTGACGATCGTGAACCCTGTCTTCACAAAAGCCCGCCGGGTGGTGCCGTTCACCTCACCCGATGATTCCGGGCCGTGCTTCTTGTTGGTTTTTGCCATGGACTACAACTCCGTTATTTACTCCCGTTGGCCGCAACGGTTCAGGCATACCGTTCCGAGATGGGCTTGGCCCTCGCAACCACGGAGACCAGCCATGCCATCACGCCCAATGCCAGCACCAGGCACAACACGAACACGATGACAATACCCCAGTTCGTGACGACCGGTTGGGCCCAGACGTCAAAGCCTTTCGCAGCGAGACTGATATCGCGGATACCGTCGCGCACCAGAACCATGGAAGCGATGTTGGCCAGCCCCGCGGCGGAAACCACGGAAGGAACCGTCCACCCGGTGAAGCCCTTGGTGGAGATAAGCACCCCCACTCCCGCAACAGCCACCGCCGTCATGACCCATACCGCCAGCAGGGACGGGTAGAATGCACCGGAAAACAGGCCGGCCCGGACGGCATCCGGCTGCGATTGGACGACCCAGGCCCCAAGCAGGATCTGAACTGCGGTAAACGCGGCGAGCACCCGGCCTCCCCAGGCACGCAGGAACTGGGTCACCGGTGCATCAAGGTCCTTCTTCATGCTGAGGAACACCAGCGCGATTCCAGTGACCCCGATGGAACCGAGCATCATGAACAACCAGCGGGGCATGATCGTGGGGTCGCCGTTAGCAAGCTGCAAACCGTAGGGGTTTTCCCGGTACATGGACACCCAAACCTCGGGCCGGAGCATCAGGGTCATGTTGTTGGTGTAGATGAAGCCGATCTTCAACACGACGGCCAAGGCGATAAGCCCAACCCAGCCGGTCGCCTTGGAGCTGTCCGCGCGCACGGACATGATGTAGAGAAACGAATAGGAGATGATGAGCAAGGCGATAACACTGATCCACCAAACGCCGATCAGGACCGTGCTTGTGTACAGCGCCCGTCCGTAGAGGACCTGCGTAAAGAGGAGGGGCGGCACCCCGAGATTGATCACATAGGTCATGACGATTGGCAAACGGTGCACGACCAGGCCCGACGCGTTGAGCAGGGTGCTGTCATTCCGGGCACGGCCCAGGAATGCCCAAACGATGGCCAAGACCAACCCTCCGACCAGGAAATGCACCGAAATGAAGTGGAGCGCCAGGGTGAGAGTGTGAAGTGCCTTGAAAAGCCAAACCGGAGCCGGCAAGGGAATCGGGTCAAGTGCAGGAAACAGGTCCATTCGGCAACTCCTTTTCGGCTATCCCATGCTTCCGGGCGGGAAGTGGGACACAAAGCAACCTCCCTGCATGAGAAGGAGGCGGTCAAGCACAAGCCAGCCAATCAGGCATTAATCGTGCCACAAATCACGATTTCTTTTCAAGCTGACCCGCGCGTACTCGCCCCCCTGATTGGCCGGTAGATGGGGCAAATCCCTCGTCCAAAGGCGTTTCCAGGCGGGTGTCAATTCAAGGCAGGAGCTTGCCTTTGTCCAAGTGATGGGTAATGGTGGCAAACGTAGAAGCCTTCGGATCGTGGGTGACCATGATCACGGTCTTTCCGAAGTCTTGGTTGAGCTTGCGCAGAATGGTGAGCACCTCCTCGGCGGAGTGGGCATCCAAGTCGCCGGTCGGCTCGTCGGCGAGGATCATGTTTGGGTCGGTAATCAGGGCGCGCGCAATCGCAACGCGTTGCTCCTGGCCTCCGGAAAGCTGGCGCGGATAATGGCTCATGCGGTCCGCAAGACCGACGATTTCGAGTGCCGTGCGCACGTGCTCCGCACGCTCACGTTTGCTGAGCCCGGTCAGCAGCAGGGGCATCTCGACGTTCTCGAACGCAGTAAGCACGGGGATCAAGTTAAAAGACTGGAAAATGAATCCAATGTGCTCGTTCCGCCATTCCGACAACTCGTCCTCGGTCAGCTCACTGAGATTGTGATCCAGTACCCAACACTCGCCGCTGGTGGCACGGTCGATGCCGGCCAGGATATACAGCAGCGTCGATTTGCCCGAGCCGGAAGGACCCATAAGCGAGACGTACTCGCCCGCCGCCACGTCAAGGTCCACATCATCCAGCGCAATGACGTCTTCGCCGCCGTGCACGAAGGTCTTGCGCAGGTTGCGAACCTGGACGATGGGCTCGTGTGAACGCTCGGTCATGTGGAGATTCTCTCTGCGGCTCTACTGTGCCGCGATGACGGTTGAACCGTCTCGGAGTGACTCCGGTGGATTCGCGACAAGGGTCTCGTCTCCGGAGAGACCCTCCAGCACTTCAATGCCTCTCTCGCCTTCTACGCCCGCCGTGACGCGCCGCGACACAGCCTTGCCGCCCTCAATGCAGTAGACGGCAGGGTCGCCATCACTCTCGTAAATCGCCGAGCGGGGAATCCAAAGGCGCCGTCTTCCGGGTTCAGACGAGGCGGCCGGCATCGCGGCGCCGAGGAAGGTGACCCGTGCATTGACCTCGGGCACGACGAGTTCGTCGGGGGCAATGACACGCGCCTTGACCTGGATCGTGCCCTTCTGGCGGTCAGCCTGCGGCGCAATTTCGTCCACTTCGCCGGCATATGCGCGCTCGGGACTGAAATCGAGGCGGATTTCGACCTTCTGCCCCAATTTCACCTTGGGCAGCTCGATTTCGTTCAGGTCCACTTCGACCTGCAGGTCGCCGAGATCCGCCATGCTCAGGACCGAACTCTTCGCGCCGCGGGTGCCCCCGAAATTGGTGTTGGTCACCAACTCGCCTTGCTCCGCGAGCTTCTCGAGAACGGTGCCCGTGATAGGGGCGCGAATCACCGTGTACTCGAGTTCTGTCCTGGCCAATTCGAGATTGGCCTCCGCCACGCGCAACTGGGCTTCCGCGGCCTGGATCTGCTCCTGCCGTGGGCCGATGCGAACCAACTGCGCGTTGCTGCGATTCGTGTCCACTTCCGCCTTGGCAACGTCGTAGGCAGTGCGCGCGAGATCCAAATCTTCCTTGGCGACGGCTCCCCGCTGGGCCAACGCTTCCTGACGTCGAAGTTTGACTTCGGCATTGCGCAGGGTCGCCTCTGCCGACGCCAGGGCTGCATCCGCAGCGGTGATTTCCTGTGGACGGGAGCCCGCTTTCAATTCTGCGAGCCGCGCACGGAGTGAAGCCACTTGCGCTTCGGATGACAGCACGCGCGCCTGAAAATCAGCGTCCTCGATACGCATCACGACATCGCCTTCATTTACGATGTCGCCCCGGCGCACGTTCACTTCCACGACACGACCCATGATTTTCGAACTAACCTCAACCTTGCGCCGGGGCACGACGTAACCACTCGCCGTGACCAGGGCGGGGCCTCTCCCCGCTTCCGCGCTCTCCACTTCGACGCGGGCGGTCTGGACAGGAATGGGGGCAAACGCGGCTTGATAGGTTCCCCAGCATGCGAGCGCCACAGCCACGGCCGCAAACAACCAAAGCCAACGGCCACGTGACCGCCGGACGCGCTTTCTGCTCTTGTCAATGTGCAGTTTGCCCAGTTGGGAATCTAGTGAGGAATTACTCATAGGTCCTTATCTACTCGTGCTGGATGCCTGAACCACGCCGATACGTCAACACGGTCCCCTGTTCTTGCCTGGGAGGCAGGGACAGCAGAGTACCGCAGACTGTGTCTCACATGCTATCGACGAAACCTGAAGAGAGCGGCCTCCCCGGAAAGATGGCTCGTGATTCTTCATAGTTCTCGCAGAGCCGCAAGCACGGGTTGCCTTGACGCCGACCACGCCGGCGGGAATCCCCCAGCAAGCCCCATGAACGCGGCAAACGCCAGGCCTTTCAGCATCAAGCCGGGCGTGATTGTGAAGTAGAAGAGAATCTCGCTGAAGGATGCGAAATTGGTGGTGCCGGTGGCAAGACCATTGATGGGCAGTGCCAGGACACACCCCAGCGCGCCACCAATCAATGCAAGACACACTGATTCAATGAGGAAGCTCGTCAGCACTGCACGCGGCGTAAAACCGAGAATGCGCAGGGTGCCTATCTCGCGGACACGATTCGCGACGTTGCCGTACATGGTGTTCATTCCGGCAAAGCACGCGCCAATCGACATGGTCATGGCAAGGAAGCCCGCAAACGCCTTGACGGGCCGTGCCGCCTTCGTCTGCTCGTTGTAGTATTGCACTTCGTCCTGGGCAATCAGCTTCAGGCGGCGGTCGCGAGCAACATAGTCTCGCAACGCATCAACGCTTGCGAGGTCGAGGGCGCGAACCACGGCGGTGCTGTAATCAAACCGGTCAAACTCTTGCATGACTTCGCGGGCGTCCGCCCACACCTCCGAATCATATGCGGTACCTTCGGCGTCAAAGATGCCCACGACCGTGAACTCGCCACGTCCCAACCGCGGCCGGTCCCCGAGGTCAAATCCCTGGAACCGGCTCGCCACGGCGCGGGCAACGATCGCCTCGCGCATGCCTGGCCGGAACCCCCGGCCTTCGACAATGCGAACTGCCGGACGCAGGGTGTAGGATGCCTTCTCTACGCCTCGTATCTGAACATTGGCGGGCTTTCCGTTGTTCCGGGGCCGGTTGACCAGCGTGAGAATCTCCGGTGCGGCCAGAGGCTCGCCAGTCGGGGCGTGCGCGATGCCCGGCGCGCTACGCACAATGTGGTATTGCTCCCGCGTCAATTGACTCTGGCCTTCCGCCTGGGCTCCCTGCCTCAAGATGATCACATTCAACGGATTGCCTGTCTTGGTGAGGGCCCGCTCGATGCCCTCCGCCAGCGACATGGAGATGATGAACGTTGCGACGACCAGTCCGAAGGTGCCGGCGGTCAACCCAGTCGCTTTCCATCGGGTAGCCAGGTGGCGGATGTTGTATCGCAGGGGAATGAGCATCGTCAGTGCAGTCCGCGCATCGCCGAGGTTACCGTGAGATTGACTGAATGCCACGCGGGGAAGAAGCCTGATATGAGACCGATGCCGATGCCGGTGCCCAAGACGGCGGCGTAGGTCTCCGGGTCCGGGCTATAGCGCGTAATGAACCCCTGGGTCATGATGTTGAGGTCGACCAGACGAAGCGACTCGCCCAGGGTCACGCCCAGGGCTGCGCCCACAAGCGCGATAAAGACCGCTTCCCCCACAACCAGGGCAAGTATCGTGGAACGCGAATAGCCGATGGTCTTGAGGATGGCAACCTCGCGAGCCCGTTCGCGCACAGCCATCCCCATGGTGCTCACCGCGACCAGCAGCATGGTAAAGACGACCACTCCCGCGATCGATGCGATGATACCCTGGATATTCCCCAACATGGAGACGAATCCCAGCACGAAAGCCTTTTCCGTTTCAGTCTTGGTCTCGGAGGCGCTATTGCGGAACTGGCTGTCAATGGCCTCTGCGATGCCGGGGATGGAGTCTACGCTGGACCCTCTCACGGCGAACGCTCCTATGAGATTGAGGTTGTCCATGGCCTCGTTGAGGTAATCGTAGTGAAAGTACAGCAACTCCTGGGAAAGCGGATCCGTGAACGTGCCCACGAGGACGAGGTCGAGGTCCACGGGGAAGATGGTCCCCTTCAGGGTAATGGGGTCGCCCACCTTCCAGTTGAATCGATTGGCGAGCGCGGTACTCGCGACGGTCCCGCGGCGTTCGGCGATGAATGCCGCCTTTTCCCGCGCCCCGATCTCCTGGTCGACGTAGACTTCAAAGATCTCTTCTGGGTCGGTCGCGAAATTGGCAAACTGGTAGTCTGGGTCTTTGTAGATGCCATTAAACCACTGCAAGGTCGTGACGTGTTCAACGTGCGGCACGCGCTTGATCCGGTCGCGGTAAGCGATCGGCATGAGATCTGCCAAGGATGTTGCCGGAGAAACGATGAGACGCAAGGCACTGTCCGCCTCGCTCACCGGATTGAGGAGTTGGCCCATGAAGGTCAGAAGGGCCATCAGCAGGAACAGCGAGAAGCCAATGCTCAGCATGGTCAGCCCTGTTCGCCGTTTGTTGCGGAACGCGTTGCGCCAGATGAACCGCCCGAAACTCACACGTCGCGCTCCGCGCACCAGGTGAAGAGGGTCTCCCATTCCTTTCGTTGCAGCGCAACGAGATCGGGCGCCTTCTGGGCACGCCGCCGCTCTACTTCGTCTATGAAGCCATGCGCGTCGTAGCCGGGTATGGATTTCATGGCGGGGTGCGTTCCCACGCGGCGAAACCAGTAATGGCTGTTGCTGAAATCGCCCTCGCGGCGGTGCATGATCCCGTGCCAGAAAGAACCCGTGCTGTCGTCGATGCCTTGGCTGAGCACGTGGCTCCGCTCCAGGTCATCCACATAGAGCCACAGTCCCGCGCACAGCGCGGGCCTGGCCGAGAGGACCGGGACTCCAACCAAGTCCTCCACCAGGCCGGTGAAGTTCTGCGGCGGAGCGGCCGTCACGACGAGCGATTCCATGGCGCTTTCCAGGGGAAAAGCATCAAAAAGGGGCCGCAGTGCTTCACGAAGGGCAGCCGGCAGTTCCATGAGAGGTTCCTCTTCAAACAGTCAGAATGCGGCGCGTCATGTCGCCGCGATCCGGCGAGGAAACAATCCTCACTTGCTCAGAAATCCCTTGGGTGTCTCCTGGGGCGCCGTGTAGGTGAAGGGCACTTTGTCCGGCACGACATGGACCTGTGTTGTAAGCTTGAGAGGAACCGGTCCTTCCGTGGGGTAGGTAAGTTCGACAAAGAAAGCCGTCCAACCCTTTGCGGGCTCGGGCACAGCGCCGAGGTAGACCCCGCCGCCCTGGTCGGTCAAGGCCATGCTCGTCCAGGCTTTGCCAATCGTATCCACGCGGAAATCGCGAGCGTCGGGATTCGTGGCCTGCCACAAGGCCACCGCGGCCGGTTTGTCGTTCACGGTCACGCGAATGGAGTTGTCCTTCTCGACGGTCCACGAGAATCTGGGCCGGGGGGAATCGGAAATCACGGTCTGGTAGAAGGCCAGCAGCGACTCCAGCGCGTCCGTATCCTTCATGGAATGGCCGGTATTGGGCACGTACCTCAACAGCGTCTCACCGGGGAGGTCGTCGAAGTAGAACTGCGAGCTGTCTGGGAGAAAGAACTGGTCGCCGCTGGCATTCAGAATGAGCTTGGGCATGGTGAAGCGTGAGCGGTATTCATAGGGCTCTTCAATCTTGAGGAGGGCTTCATACTCGGGCGTACCCATCCAATTCATGATGCCCATCTCCACGTAGTCGTTCACCGCGGGCGCCCAGAAGCCGTACACCTCCCAGTGGTGCATGAAGGATGGCACAAGATTCAGCATGTCGATCACGATCGGGCAGATGGCGACCACCCGTTCGTCGACTGCCGCGGTTGTCCATGTCGTCCAACCGCGCTTGGACCCACCGGCAACCACAAATCGGTCCACCGCGACCTTGCCGCCCGCGTCACTGGCCAAGAGGCTGGTCACGGTGTCCATGGCGCGGACCGCGCTCTTCGTCATGGGCAGGCGTGCCGGCCAGGTTTCGTCGCCCGTGCGGAGGTACTTGTCCCACGTGTAGACGATCATCGCGTCTTCTTCCCGGGGAATCCCGTCCCCAGCGAAGATCAAGGGCTGGTTCGGGACCATGCGAAGGTCCGCCACGACCGAACCCGTCGCGATGGCGATGCGGGCGAGACGCTCGTCGGCCCCCTCGGGAGCGGCGCCACCGTTGTCGCCTCCATTGATGAAAAGCAGAGCGACATCGGTCTTCACGGTGTCGGGTTTCGCGATCACGAGCCAGTGCTTCCAAACCGTGCGGTCCACTTCCTCCGGCTTGCGCCAGGTCTGGGAGGTCATGTCAACCACGAAACTCGTGTATCCCTCGCCTTTTGTCGCGCTCAGGACCGAATATGCGTAACTTGGGTCAGGCTTGGCTACATAGCGATCCAGCGCGGTCTCTTTGCTGCCCGGCGCTCCGATCAGGTGAGCGCAACCCGAGGCAAGGAGGACCATCGCGAGAAGTAATGCGCTGCCGAGGCGAGAACTATTACGGAGTACGGGTTTCATGTGTTTCCTTTCACGGCTGGAAGCACCAGCCTAATCACCACCGACCCGGATTATGAATGCATCAATTGCCGAAAACATGGCATGCCCCTTCCGGTGAAGTCAAACACTTCTCACCTCGTGAGATTGGGAGCCCAAGGTTGGCTATTCTGGGGCCTGAACAGAGGGGAGTTCAACTGTGAAAATTGGGACATATAGAAAAAAGGCTGGACAGAGCGGGACAATGATGGTATAGTATATGCATTCATATTATTGAATTTCGGGGAAATCGCGATAGCGGCGGCTAATATGCTGCCTGGGCGCGCTGAAGTGGGGACGAAGAGCGCGTAACTAATTAGGTACACTATCCGGTACTTCAGGCGAGTGAGGGTGGCATGGGGAGTCTATTTCCGTGGGGGATCCGCCGCGTGAGAATACCTGGGCGTAGGAGGTCTGCAGCACCGCTTCTTCGCGGCTCCGTGGCGAGAGCCATTCGCCGGGTGTGCTCCACCAGCATCCGTCTCTCCCACTACCACCTTTCCAGATTCGAGCAGTTGTCTCTGCTTCCACCGCCTCCCAGTGACTCATTGGAGGCGTTCCTTTCACGTCACCTCAGATGGCGCCCCGTGTCCGCGTACGCTTCATCACGCCTGGCCGCGACACCGCTACTGGAACCGGGCGGCGCCACCTTGTATTCGTCCTTAAGCAGGCTGAGCGACCTGCATTCAGTCGTAGAGTTAGTTACGAGCGGAAGGAAGGTCGCCAGGAGAGAGTAACTCAACGCGACAGACGCACATACGAAGGAGACGAGCAATGCCGAGGATTGGGGTCATCGTGTTGCTGAGCGTATTCAGCATGTCTTCGCTGGCGGAATTGCAGGATGTGCAGGTGGGAGGCCAGCTTCACATCCGGGGCCGGTACTGGACCAACACCTATGTGGGGGCGGCAGGCGGGCCCCGCGAGGTCCGCATTCCCGAGTTCTTTGTTCCGCGCAGACCCATTGGACCGTTCGGGCTGGAAAGCCGGTTCGATTGGGACAGCAAAGAAACCGACCTGCAGATTATCGAGCAGAAGACGAAAATCGGCGTCCTGGCGGATTTCACGGATCATGTGTCCGCGTATGTGGAGTTGGAGAGCTTCGACCTTTGGGGCGAGGATTTCCGATCGAACTACGTGACCGGGATAGACTCGAGGGCCGCAACGCAGAATGACGTCGAGGTCTTGCAGTCCTGGATCGACGTCGGGGATATCCTGGGGCAACCCCTCACACTGCGCATCGGCAGGCAGCCTCTCAAGTTCGGCAAGGCTTGGCTGGTCAGCGACAGCATCGCCTCCACGCTTGGTATGTCCTATGACGGCGTGCGCCTGACGTACGATGTGGAAGACTTCGTAGTCGACGCCTGGTATACCAAGCTGGCCGAGTCTGGAATCGCCGAGCAGGACGGCGACGTCGATTTTTCGGGCGTATATGCGACCTACCGGGGTCTGGAGCACCTCAAGGCATCCTTGTACTGGATGTGGATCCGGGATGCCCGCAGCCTGAACGACACCAACTTCGCGGCTCCCATTGAACGCCTCGAAGACCTGTTCAATCTGGATGATTACGATGTGACCAACCTCTACACGGTGGGCACACGGTTGTGGGGCAAGTACGCGGACTTCGACTATGACCTCGAGCTGGCCTATCAGTTCGGGGAAGCGGATGCCGTTGGCTTCGGGTTCAAGCCGGTGAGCCAGATCTACGGCGACGATGGCGCGGAGTATGACAATTGGGGTAGCGATCTGGAGTTGGGGTATAGCTTCCCGGATGTCCCGTGGGCGCCGCGTTTGTTCCTCGGCGGAGCGTACTTCACGGGTGAAGACAATCGAGACCTGACCTTCGGCGAGTATATCAATCCCTTCTACCGGCCCGAGGCGAGCGTGTCCTTCAACCGCCTCTTCTCGTATTCGGTCTATTCGTGGCTCTTGGACGTCCAGCAAGAGCTTTCCAACTTCCACCAGATCCGGGCCGGTGTCGAGGCGCATCCCACCGACAAGCTTACCGTCCACTTCAACGCGGCGTATTTTGGCGCGAATGAGGTCTTCGACAATCCGCAGACGGTAACGGTCGGGCGATTCCGCGTACCGCTCGCGCCCGCGCTCAGTTTCTGGACCGAGGAGTCGGACGACTATCTGGGCACCCGCCTGTACCTCTGGCTTCGTTACAACTACAGCGAGGATCTGTTCTTCCGCGTAGGCTGGGAACGGCTCTTCGTCGGCGACGGACTCCAAGATGGCAATTTCAACAGCCGAAACGGCCTGGAATTCAACGCGGGAACGGATACGGACGATGCGGATTACTTCTTCTTCGAGTGCGGGCTGACGTTTGGCTCGCCCGATTTGCGATACAACTAGTTGGCCGGTTGCGACCGGAGGCCGGGGGGCAAGATACGGCGTAGCCGGATGGAGGTATGAGAAATGTCCAGGAGTTTGACGCTTTCAGCGAGAATCCTTCTAGGATTCAGCGTATTGGTGGTGCTCGCCGCCGCACTTGGCTTCAGCGGGTGGTATGGCGTTCGCGGGGTCGACGTCCAGGTGAAACTGTCGGACCTGGGATACAAGGCCGTGACTGCCTTGGATGCGTGCGGGTTCCACCGCCGGGACTTCGCGAAATTCGGTTTCGACAAGAAAGAAGGCCAGGAAAAGAACGCGGCCGAACTGTTTAAGGATAGCCGCACAGAGCTGGTCAACGTGCTGGAGAGTCTCGAGACCAACAGCGCTTTGAGCAAGGCTGCGGCCGAACAGGTGGCGGGAGCCCGAGTCGAATGCGACAAGTACCTTGCGGCATTTGAGACTGTGGAGAAGGCCCAAACTGCGCGCAGCAGCGCGTTTGATGAATGGAAACGGATCGGAGTCGACGTCACGGCCAGTATTGGACAAGCCATGACGGACGTGATCGAACCCGGTATCGCAGCCGCACAGACCGCCGGCGATGTGGCCGCCTTGTCGAAGTGGTCGGCGATTGGATTGGGGTTGGAGAACGACATCGTAGAGAATTTTCTTCTCCTGCGCGTGCAGGCAGTGTACTTGATCGCCACGGGCAAGCAGGAACAGATCGACAACTACGAGAAGCAACTGACGGCGATGCGCGAAGCAATCACGAAATGGCAGTCGCTTGTCGCGGGTGAGGCCGCGCTGGAATCCGCGGCGGGCACGATCATGGGCTTCATCGATGAGTATGCAAACGCCGGCGATGCGTACAAGAAGGGGCTTACCGATCAGGCCAATGCAGAAGTCGTCATGCAGGAATGCGCCACCTCGATACTGAATACCATCAGCGGACCTGATGGGATTCAGTCGAAACTGAACACGGCCAAGGAAGCTATCATCGCGCGCACGGAATGGATGGCGCTGATCTTGTCGATCGCAGGTGTCGTGATTGGCATGTTCCTGGCCTTCTTCATTGCGCGGAGCATCAGCAAACCGATCAACCACGCCATCACCCAGTTGGGCGAAGGCTCAACCCAGTTGACCGCGGCATCCGATCAGATCGCCACGGTCAGCCAGGAGCTTGCGGAATCCACGAGCGAGCAGGCGGCCTCGTTGGAAGAGAGTTCCGCGTCGTTGGAAGAGCTGACGTCCATGACGCACCACAACGCCGATAACGCGAATCAGGCGAACACGATGTCCAACGACTCGCGAAAGGCCGTGGAAGAAGCGCAGCAAGCGATGAAACGCATGTCGGACGCCATGGGCAAGATTCGGACCTCCGCGGACGAGACGGCCAAGATCCTGAAGACGATCGACGAGATCGCGTTCCAAACCAACCTCCTGGCCCTGAACGCCGCCGTGGAAGCGGCACGCGCCGGGGAGGCGGGCAAAGGATTCGCCGTGGTGGCCGAGGAAGTTCGTGCGCTGGCCCAGCGCAGCGCCGAAGCGTCCAAAAGCACGGCGGTTTTGATTGAGGGATCGCGCACGGACGCGGAAAACGGCGTGCACGTGGTGAATGAAGTGGCGCACATGCTCGAGCGCATCGACGAGGGCGCGCGCAACGTAGCCCAGTTGATCGCCGAAGTCAGCGCGGCGTGCAGAGAGCAGACGTCGGGCATCGATCAATTGAACACGGCCGTGTCGCAAATGGATCGGGCCGTCCAGGCGAATGCCGCCAGTTCGGAAGAGTCGGCTTCGGCGAGTGAGGAGTTGAACGCGCAGGCCCGCGAAGTGGGCGGCGTGGTCCAGCAACTCGCCGCGCTGGTGGGCGCCAATGTGTCGGGGATGGAAACGGCGGCTCCGCCCAAGACTCGGGCAGGCCGCAAGAATCCACCGCTGCAGAAGCCTGCGTTCCATGCGGACCGGCGGACCGTCAAGCAATTGACCCACCACGCGGCCGCGGACAAGCCAAAAGAAGCTCCCAAGAAAGCGGCACAGCCCACCAAGGCGTCTCCGGAGGAGATCATTCCTTTGGATGAAGACGACCTGAAGGACTTCTGATATGTCGTAGAGGCGGCAGAACGAGTCGCAATGGCATGCTGGGGCGGTCTTCCACACGACAGGGAGACCGCCCCAGCGCATGCTCGCCGACGGGAGTTCATGCGGCGACATCCGCACTTCGAGGTGACTTGACAGAACGCAGGAGCTGGCGGATGGCTCCCGGGGACGGGGACGGCAGGCACAAGCTATTGACTTTTTGGATAAACTCTGCCCATATATAGTGGGTACTGAGGATGAGTCTAGTTCGCACCGTGGAGCGGAGCGGGGATGTGACGCCGGATGGACGCGATCGCCACACAGGATTTGGGCAAGACGTACCGCTCCTCGCTGTTGAGGGCCTTGCCGCCCTCCCTGGATGGACTGAGCCTGGCCGTACAGGAGAACGAGGTCTTCGGGTTTCTGGGCCGCAATGGTGCGGGCAAAACCACGACAATCAAAATCCTCTCTGGATTGGTGCGTCAGACCCACGGGGAGGCGTACATCTTCGGTGACAGTGTGCGCAAACGCCAAGCGCGGCGCCACATCGGCTACCTGCCCGAAAACCCCTATTTCTACGAGTATCTCACTCCGAGGGAAACCCTCGATTTCTATGGCCGGCTGCACGGACTGGGAACCCGCGAGCGGACGGCTGAGTGGGACAAGCTTTCGGATCTGCTCGACCTGCGCGACATCGCCAGCCAACGCGTGCGGGAGTTCTCGAAGGGGATGCGGCAGCGTCTCGGTTTCGCTGTCGCCCTCGTGGGAGATCCCAAGGTTCTCATCCTCGACGAACCCATGAGCGGACTCGACCCGCTCGGGCGCAGGTCCATCCGTGAACTCATTCTCCGCATGCGGGACGAGAAGAAGACAATCTTTTTCAGCTCGCACGTGTTGGGGGACGTCGAGCAGATCTGTGACCGGGTGGGTATCCTCGTCAAGGGAAAACTGACCAGCCAAGGGCGTATTGACGAGCTCCTCGGCAAGCAAGACAGCCCCGTCGAGGTGATAGTCACCGGTCTGGCCGCGGACGTTGTGGCGGAGTTGGAGTCCAAGGCGCTTTCGACACGGGTATCCGAAGCCGGCCATCACCTGACGCTGCAAGACGTGCAGACCGCGAATGAAGCCGTGAGGGTAGCCCTGGCCAAGGGGGGCTCCCTTGTGGAGTTCACCCAACTCAAGGAATCGCTTGAGGACCACTTCGTGAAGGCGCAGGAGGTGAGCCCGTGAGAATCCTGGCCGTAGCCCAGAACACGTTTCGCGAGGCAGTCCGCGACAAGGTTCTCTACGTTCTGCTCTTCTTCGCGGCTTCGACCATCCTGGGTTCCAAGGCACTGGGGTGGATCAGCATCGGCCAGGACGTCAAGATCGTAAAGGACATCTCGCTGGCGGCGGTGTCCATCTTTGGGGTGCTCATCGCGATCTTCGTGGGCACAAGCCTCGTGTACAAGGAGATCGACAAGCGCACCATCTACACCATCATCTGCCGCCCCATGGCGCGCTGGGAGTTTGTCATCGGTAAGTACCTGGGGATGGCGCTGCTGCTGGCCATTGTGACCGTGGTGATGACGCTCGTGACCGCGGCGTACGTGCTCTCCCTGGGAGGCAGCGTGGACACGACGTTCTTCCTGGCGGTGCTGCTCATTTACTGGGAGCTACTGCTGATAACATCCCTGGCCGTGTTGATGTCTTCGGTCACGAGCCCCATATTAGGTGCGCTCATCGTCTTCTCGGCGTTTGTCGTGGGCCACGCAACGACCATCCTGATCGACCTGCCGGAGCACTTCCACGGGACGTGGACGGAGTTCGTGCTTGCGTGCGTCTACTACGTCATTCCCAATCTCTCCAACTTCAATATCCGGTCGGAAGCGGCCAACGGAGTGGAGGTCGCACCGGCCTACGTGCTGTGGGCCATGGCATATGGCTCGGTGTACACCATCATGTTGCTCGTGCTGGCCTCGCTCGCCTTTGAAGACAAGGACGTATGATGCGGCGCAAGATCGTCATAGCGTTCATCACGCTGGGTCTGGCCTTTCCGAGTCTTATCCTGGCGCAACGGCAGATGGACGCCATGCGCGACCGCGCATTCGATGAAGAGCTTCTGTACCTGCCCAACGAGAAGCTGCTGGACGGGTTCACGGCGGGGATGAGCGGCGTCGTGGCGGATCTGCTGTGGATCCAGTGCATCCAGTATACGGCGGAACAGTTCAGGGGCGATTTCAAGTTCGTCTGGCTGGATCACATGCTCAGGACGATCACGCGGCTCGACCCCTACTTCACGGATGTCTATCAGTGGGGTGGCGTGTTCCTGGCGATGCTCAAGCACGACGACGACGCGAGCATCAACTTGCTGAAGAGCGGCATTCCGCACAATCCCACGAGTTGGCAACTACCATTCGAGATCGCGCGCACGTATGTCTTGAATCGCAAGGACGAGGTCAACGGCGCCCGGTACATGGCGATGGCCGCGGCCACGGGCGAGCCGCCGCAGTTCGTCATCGATTGGGCCAAGAACCTTCAGCAACGCCACAACATGTACGATGTCGAGCGGGGCATGTGGCTCGATATCATTCAACACAGCGGCGATGAAAGCATGCGCAGCACGGCGCAGCGGCGGCTCACCGAAGTGGACCTGCGGCAACTGTGCGACGCGTTGACGGAAGCCGCGAAAGCGTATGCGGCGCGCACCGGTGCAGTGCCTGGATCACTGCAGGCGATGCTCGACGCCGGCGCTCTGGCACGACTGCCCGAGGATCCATTGGGCGGGTCGTTCGTCATCACGCCGGATGGGACGGTTCTGAGCACGTCCGTCCTGGATACCGAGAAGGAAGCGAGAATCCGCCTGCTGGACGGGTGGATCGAGAAGTTCAAGGAGAAGGAAGGACGGCTGCCCGCGAAGCTGGACGAGTTGATCGCGTCGGGAATCACGCACGGTCTGCCGGCAAATCCCTTCCCCGGAGTGCAATGGGAGTATGACGCGGTGACGGGTGCGGTCAAGTAGACACCCATCCTGACAAGTCGAAGAGCCGGCAAGGGTGCCGGCGCTCCTGGTGGTGCTTTTTTGGAGTGCGGCCACGCCGCGGCGTGGCTGCTTTCACTGAGCAGGCTTGCCTGCGATTTCCGCGGATGTCCCCTGCCCTACACGTCTTCAACCAACGGTGTGGATTCTGACCGTTTTGGGGCCCATCAGACAGAGCGAGAGTTATCGCGAAACCAAGGCGTGGCAAGCGTGTGTGGGGCAGGCGCCATCGCCTGCCTCTTGCCTGGCTCCCAAGGCCCTACAGGCGTGTCACGTCAGAATCGGCGCCACCACATTCCCCGACACATCCGTCAGGCGGAAGTCTCTGCCTTGGTAGCGGCAGGTGAGCTTCTTGTGCTCGATACCGAGGCAGTGGAGCATGGTCGCGTGGAAATCGTGGACGTGGACCGGGTTCTCAACAGCGTTATAGCCTAGCTCGTCCGTTGCGCCGTAGGTCATGCCAGGGCGGATGCCGCCGCCGCACATCCAGATGGAAAAGCCGCGGATGTGGTGATCGCGTCCATCGCCCTGGGCCATGGGCGTGCGCCCGAATTCGCCTCCCCAGATGATGAGGGTATCTTCGAGCATACCGCGCTGCTTCAGATCGAGCACGAGGGCAGCGGTGGCCTGGTCAACGAGCTTGGCCGTCGTGGCCGTGCCTTCCTTCACGCCACCGTGATGATCCCACCCGCGATGATACAACTGGATGAACCGCACGCCACGTTCCGCGAGCCGCCGTGCCAGGAGGCAATTCGATGCGAACGTGCCATCGGCCCCTTTCGTGCCGTAGAGATCGAGGATGTGTTGCGGCTCATCGGACAGGTCGACGAGGCCGGGCACGCTGGCCTGCATCTTGAACGCCATTTCGTACTGGCTGATGCGGGTCGCGATCTCGGGATCATCGACGGACTCTTGGCGAAGCTCGTTGAGGGCTTCGACCGTCGAAACGACGTCGTGCTGCTGCTCGCGCGAGACCCCGCCGGGATTATTCACATACAGCACGGGATCGCCTTTGGAATGAAATTGCACGCCCTGGAACCGGCTCGGCAGAAAACCGCTATGCCACTGGCGCGCGGAAATCGGCTGGTTCTGTCCACCGCCGGTGGACGTGAGCACGACGTAGCCGGGCAGGTCCTGCGTCTCGCAGCCCAATCCATAGAGCACCCACGAGCCCATGCTGGGGCGTCCGGAAATCGAGGTGCCCGTATTCATGAAGGTATGCGCGGGGTCATGGTTGATCTGTTCGGTCTGCATGGAGCGGATAATGCAGATGTCGTCGGCCAGCTTCGCGATATTTGGGAGAATCTCACTGATCTCCTGCCCGGACTTGCCGTAGCGCTGAAACGCGTGCTGCGGGCCGAAACACTTCAGTTCGGCGCCTTGCAGTTGGGCGATGGGTTGGCCCTTGGTAAACGACTCGGGCATGGGCTTGCCATGCAGTTCGGCGAGCTTGGGCTTGTAGTCGAACGTTTCGAGATGCGAAGGCCCACCCGCCATGCAAAGGTGAATGACACGCTTCGCCCTCGGAATCACGGGCGGCGGATTCGTTACGCCTCGCCACATGTCGCCCGGAGTCTCCGCGAGAAGCCGCGGATTGAGGAGCGACGCCAGCGCGACGGTGCCGATTCCGGTCGCTGCGCGACCGAGAAACTGGCGGCGCGTTTCATTTAAGCGCACACGTTCAAGCGGATTCACGATGTACTCCTCTCACGATCGCGTGATGGTCTCATGCAGATTGAGAATGGCGCGCGCGACAGAAGTCCACGCGGCCAGTTCCGAAGTATCCAGATCCTTCGGAATCGGCGCTTGGCCGATCTGTACCAGCTTGCTGGCCGAGTCGGGGTCGCCGCCGTACTCCTTCATATGCCTGGCGCAAAGATCAGCCAAGAGAATGCGTTCCGGATCCGAAGGTTGGCGGTTCAGCGCCTGTTTATATGCCCAATTGATGCGCGCCTCGGCCGTGACGCCTCCCTCCCTCAGGATACGCGTCGCGAATACCCTTGCTGCTTCCACGTAGGTGGGATCATTGAGCAACACAAGCGCCTGCATCGGCGTGTTCGAGACGACGCGCTCCGCGGTGCATTCCTCGCGCGTGGGCGCGTCAAACGCGAGGATGCTGGGATGAAGGAACGATCGTTTCCAGTAGGTGTAGAGCCCGCGCCGATACTGGTCCTCGCCTTGGTCGGTCTTGTAGATGAGCGGTCCGCGGAACGTATTGCAGTTGTCCCAGTAACCATCTGGTTGGTAGGGAAACACACTGCGTCCGCCAATCTTCGTGGAAAGGAGGCCGCTGACCGCAAGCGCGTTGTCGCGAATCTGCTCGGCCTTGAGCCGAAACTGCGATTGCCGCGCGAGGAGCCGGTTGAAGGGATCCTTTGCGCGCATCTCCGGGCTGACCGCCGAGGATTGCCGGTACGCGGCCGAGGTGACCATCAGCCGGATCATGTGCTTCGTATCCCAGCCGCCGTTCATGAACTCCGCAGCCAGCCAATCGAACAATTCTGGGTCCATGGGCCACTCGCCACGTGACCCGAGATCATCGAGCACTTTGGACAGGCCAACACCGAAGAACTGTTCCCACCAGCGGTTTACAATCACGCGCGCGGTGAGCGGATTCTCCGGCGACACGAGCCAACGCGCAAGGTCGAGCCGTGTGGCGCGGCCACCTTCCACGTGCAGCGGCGGCAGGCTGGCGGGCGTGTTGGGTTCGACGATGTCGCCGGTTTCATCCAGCCAGTTGCCGCGCGGCAGGACACGGATTGTCCGCGGTTCGACGGCGCGTGTGATCAAGGTCGTCGGGATCTCCGCGACGAGCGCCGCGAGCCGTTCCTGACGGGACTTCAACTCCGCACGTGTCCCATCCAGTTCGGGGGCGACGGAGCGATAGTGCTTTGCGAGCGCGAGCTTCTGCTCATCGGAGCGTGACGCTTCACTGGTAGTCAGAGCAGCCAATACGTCGCGTGGCAGGGCGTTCGCCGTGCTGAGCGCGGGCTCGGGCACCGTGGTCAGGGCCAGACGAAAACGGGCGATGTTATGTTGCAGGAATTGACTTTCGTGCTTCATCCGTACGACCAGCACCGTGCCAGGACCGCCCGCAATGGGTTCGGCAATGGTGAAGACCGCCTGGCGATTCACGCCCTTGATTTCGTGGCCGGAGACCGCCCAGCCCGACGCCGGATCGGCGTCGATGGCGGCGGCTACTGGGAAGTCTTTCTGTTCAAAGTCCGCCACGGCCTTCGAGAAGGTGAGCGGCGCGCACGTGCCGCCGCACTCGACCTGCGCTTCGAATCCCGTCAGCACGAAGTTGCCATTGCCCCGCGAGAGGTCACCGGTTTTGGAATCGGCCAGGACATCCAATCGAAGACCGGTCAGATGTTGCTGGCTGGTGCGGAAGGTGAGCGTATACTCGTCGCGCTCGGGATTCGCGCCAGAGGACTCGACGATCAGACCTTCTCCCACGGACAAGGTCGAGCCCCCGGACGACGCGAGCGTCTCCGGCATGAGCGTGGTCCAGTCGTTGGCGGCATCGGCGAGGGCCGCGCGCGTGCGGCCTTCCCAGTCCCGCTGTGCCGTGGCGAGGGGCTCGGTCGGCGTGTCGAGCGTCTGCTGGAGTAACGCGATGGCCGTCTCCAGATCGGACTTCTCCTTTGCTTGCGCCTCACTGGGTAAGGGGAGATACGGGTCCCATTTCTCCCCGGCGGTGTACACACCCTTCTCTTCGATGTCCGCGAAGAACGCCGAGAAACTGTAAAAGTCCCGCGTGGTAAAGGGATCGAACTTGTGGTCATGGCACTCCGCACAGCCCATGGTCGCGGCGAGCCAGACGGAAGAGGTCGTGCGGATGCGGTCCGCGGCATACTTCGCGAGGTACTCCTTTTCCTGTGCCCCGCCCTCGGCCGTGAGCTGATTCATGCGGTTGTAGCCCGAAGCGATTAACTGTTCCGTGGTTGGGTTTGGCAGGAGATCGCCCGCAAGTTGCTCGATGGTGAACTGGTCGAACGGCTTGTTGGTGTTGAACGCGTTGATGACGTAATCGCGGTACGGCCACACATTCCGGTGTTCGTCGCCGTGATAGCCGTTCGTGTCGGCGTAGCGGACGAGATCGAGCCACTGCATGGCCATGCGCTCCCCGAAATGCGGGGATGCGAGCAAGCGATCGACCAGCTTCTCGTAGGCCTGCGGGTCCGGGTCGTTCACGAAAGCGTCCACCTCTTCGGGCTTGGGGGGCAAGCCCGTGAGGTCGAAGCTCGCGCGGCGGATCAGCGTTGTCCGGTCCGCTTCCGGCGACGGACTCATGCCATTCTCCTCGAGCTTGGCGAGAATGAACCGGTCGATGGGATTGCGCACCAACGCTTCATCTGTCACGGATGGTGGCTCGGGACACATCACCGGGATGTAGGACCAGTGCGGCTGGTACTCGGCGCCTTCGTCGATCCAGCGCGTCAACGTGGCGATCTGTTCTGGTTTCAACGCGTGGCCGGAATCGCTGGGCGGCATGACGTCTTCCGTGTCCGTCGCTGAGATGCGGCGGACCAGTTCGCTATCCGCGCTACGACCGGGCACAAAGGCCTTCGCTTCGAGAGCAGCCTCGCGCACGTCGAGACGCAGGCCGGCCTTGCGTGCGTTCTTGTCAAATCCGTGGCAGGTGAAGCAGTTGTCGGAGAGGATGGGGCGGATGTGGCGATTGAATTCCAGGGTACGAGGTAATGACGCGACCTTCGCGTCTTTGGCGGGTTCACCGGCAGGTTCGGACGCGGGCGGCGTCTCGTCTGGTTTCGGGGCTTCGGCAGCGGGCGGCGACTCCTGCGGTGGGGCCGCCGCGGCGTCCAGTTTGGCCTTGGCTCCGGGGTTGCACTTCAAGCACACCTCCCCTTTCGCGGCGGCTTCGACACAGCAGGGGTGATCGCAAGCCTTGCCCGCGGCACAGGCTTTGGCGCAACAGCTTTCCGGATCGAACAAGGCCGTAAGGTCAGGCTTGTTTGCGGGAGGATTGCACTTCGCGCAGACTTCCCCCTTTGCCGCAGCTTCCACACAACACGGGTGATCGCAGAACTTGCCTTCCGCGAACGCCTTCGCGCAGCAACTGTCAGCGGTGAACTGTTTGGCGAGATCCAGTTTCTTCTGCGCCCCAGCGTTGCACTTGAGGCACACCTCGCCTTTTGCCGCCGCCTCGACGCAGCAGGGGTGGTCGCAGGCTTTGCCCTCCGCCTTTGCCTTGGCGCAACAACTCTCGGCGTCGAACAGGAAGGCCAGGTCCTTGGGCGCGGCGGCGGGCGCGGCGGCGGGCGCTGCCTCGGGAGCGGCCGGAGCAGATGCCGGTATGCCGAGGTTCACGGTCAACTGCGGCAAACAGGCCTGGATCTTCGCACCACCCTCGGCGGTTACCTGAGAGTTCCAGAGATAGAGCTTCTTCAGATTCTGCAGGGCCTGCAGGTTATCCAAGCCCGCGTCGCCCACCTTGGTGCCATAGAGATTCAAGTATTCGAGGTGGGCTAGACCTTTGAGATTGGCGAGGCCCGCATCCCCCACTCCCGTGCGTTCCAGATGGAGGCTGGTAAGGTTGGGCATTGACGCAAGCTGCGCAAGGCCGGCGTCCGTCACGGCTGTGCCCGCGAGGTTCAGCCAGGTGATCTGTTGGGCAAGCGGTGCGAGCAGTGCCAAAGTCTCATCCGTGGCGCGCTCGCCCAGGTATTGCAGGTTCACGCTGACCAGCGGCGTCTCCGCCGCCAGGGGCATGGCCACGGCGCCCGCATCACGCAAGGCGTTGAGGGCATCCTCCGCGGGCGGGGGCACGTTCTTGGCCAGTTCATCCAGCAGAGAAGGACCCTGCACGGCGCTGGCCGCGGGGGCCGCTTGCGCGGCAGTGTCCGCGGGCGCGTCTTTGGGAGCTTCCGTCGCTGGTGCCGGCGCTGGCGCTGGGGCGGGCGCCGGAGCGGGTGTCCCACCATCGGCAACGGCGAACACCGCACCTTGCGCGATCCAGCGTTTGATCAAGTCCGTTTGTTCCGGCTTCAGGGGATCGCCCTTCGCGGGCATGATGTCCGCGTGACCCGGAGGCAGAACCGTCAGGCAATACAGCGGACTCGCGTCCGCGTTGCCCGGTGTGAGTACGGGCCCATTGTCGCCACCTTTCAGAATGGCTTCCTGAGAGTCGAGACGCAGGCCGCCTTTCTGTTTTTCGGGGCCATGGCACCCGTAGCACGATGCCGCGAAGATAGGCTTGATATCACGATCGAATACGACGGCTTCGTCCGCCCCGGCAGGGGATACATACAAGAGAGCCAGGGTGGTCAGTAGCGCTCCACGCGGCAGGATGGCAAGAACCCGGAGGACGAACGTCGCGGAAGGGTAGATCACTGGACAGACAGATAACATGCGCATGCCAGACTCCTCGAGTTAAGACCGATTAACTCGGAGTCATTCTATTCGGTCGGCCTGCAAAAGGGCAAGTGGGGCGCAACTGGGGATATGCCTCTTCCGTACTGCCTCGCTCTCCGAGCGCGGCAGCACAAGACGGCCAGCCGCCGATGAATGAAAGGCTTGCCAGTCTCTTTTCATGCCCGCATCGCATTTCTTGCATCGAAGCACCAGAGTCGTTGAGGTCCGGCCCGACAATTGGCAAAAGGGAGCGCTGTGCTGCCGCGCTCGGAGAGCGAGGCAGTACTAAGACGCCGCTTCGCGGGAGGGATAACCTGGTCCGGTGTCGTTACCGCTGCGCGAGCACGAGGCGTAGGGCCAGGGCCGCGTAGACGCCACCGATGATCCAATCGAGAGCCCTTCCGATGCGGCTGTCGCGTCCGCGTGGGAGCCAGGGGCTGATGCTGCCCGCGCAGAGGCCTATCGCACCGAAGACCACAACCACCTGGGCCGTGAAAACGAGTCCGAGTATCGCCATCTGGCTCCAGACTGGGCCCGCGTCCGGCGAGGCGAACTGGGGCAGGAAGGCGAGGAAGAAAAGGGCCACCTTCGGGTTCAACACGTTCATGAGAAAGCCGCGGGCAAAAAGGGTATGTCCCCGTGGCGGCGCGGGCGCTTCCTCGCCGGTCCGCGCGGGCTTCTTGCGCACCGTTTTCCACGCGAGGAACAGCAGGTACGCCGCGCCCGCGAACTTCACGGCGCTAAACGCCAGCGCGGACGTGCGGAACACGACGGACAACCCCAGCGCCGCGCCTAACGTGTGCACGAGGTTGCCCGCCGACAACCCCAGCGCGGTGAACAGCCCCGCCTTGCGGCCCCGCGTGGCGCCCTGGGCGACCAGAAACACCACATCCGGCCCCGGCGCGACCGTGAACAGCACCGAGGTCATCACAAACACCAGCAGAGTCGAGAATGGAATCATGGTCTACCCCATGCGAATTGCGCCGCTCGTCCGCCGCGCGCATAATCGCAGTGGTATGCTAGCAAAAGATCGGGTTGGGGTTCCCGTGGCAATCCACGGGGCGCGACGTGATGAGCAGTAGGCGGTGATACGAAGCGGCGGCCCCTAAGGTGGGACTTTGACGAGCATGAAAGCTCACGTGAGTGTTGCGAATGATTAGCCAGGACGACAATCCCGTTGCGTGGGCACTCTTACTATACGAACTGGATGAGGCGCGGGAGCACCTGGGTAAGCTCATCGACGAACTGTCACGCGCGGGGTCAATCGAGGATTCCACTTTCGCGGTAGATCTCGGCCATATCTATGCCCATCTCAATCGGGTCTGGCACGCGCGTGACCAGTCCCACGAGATGTCGGAGGAGCAACGGCACAAGTTCAGTCAGTTCCCCACAGACCTTGATCCCGTCGGGTAGCCGCAATCGCGACCTTCGCGACTCCGCGGTTACTATGCGTGAGGATCAAGAACATCCCCCGGCGCTCCGCGCCACCCCCTTCAA